>CAJKWK010000006.1 GCA_905203555.1 uncultured Lachnospiraceae bacterium | reverse complement strand
AACCTGTGACCCTCTGCTTGTAAGGCAGATGCTCTCCCAGCTGAGCTAAGACCCCGTATAATTTCCTGCAAGTTTTGTTTCCCTCAACCTGCTTCGCTATTATACTATTATTTTTCACCAAATGTCAACAGATAATATGCTATTTTTTAAAGTTCTTCAATTTGGATAAATTTTTGGAATTGTTTGTACAATTTATTCAAAAGCAAACCGCCGCTTATCAGCGACGGTCTGCAATAAAATCCCTGTATTATTTAAAATACTTCACGCCGGATTCGAAGATTCTAAGATCCTGTTCACCATAAATATTGATAGCAACAGAATTATCACGCCTTTCAGAATGCGCCATCTTACCAAGCACTCTTCCATCCGGACTTGTAATACCTTCAATCGCACAATAAGAACCATTCACATTCCATTCTTCATCCATGCTGATATTGCCTTCCGGGTCACAGTACTGTGTAGCAACTTGACCATTTGCAAATAATTTTTCAATCCATTCTTCACTTGCCACAAAACGGCCTTCTCCATGTGAAGCAGGATTTGTATAAACTCCGCCAAGATCTGCCTCCTGAAGCCATGGAGATTTATTTGTTACAACCTTTGTATATACCATCTTAGAAATATGACGTCCGATTGTATTATAAGTCAATGTCGGAGAATCTTCTTTCTGTCCAACAATCTGTCCGTATGGAACAAGTCCCAGTTTAATCAGCGCCTGGAATCCATTACAAATTCCCAATGCAAGTCCGTCACGCTCATTTAACAACTTCTCTACAGCTTCTTTTAGCTTTGCATTTTGGAATGCAGTAGCAAAAAACTTTGCAGAACCATCCGGCTCATCACCGGCACTGAATCCGCCCGGGAACATAATCATCTGTGCCTGTGCAATCGCTTTTTCAAATTCAGTCACTGACTCTCTGATTCCATCTGCATCCATATTTTTGAATACTTTTGTAATTACCTTTGCACCCGCACGTTCAAATGCTTTTCTACTGTCGTATTCGCAGTTTGTTCCCGGAAATACCGGAATAAATACAGTTGGCTGGGCCAATTTATGACTACAGATATGAATATCTGACGTACGGAATATCTTTTCTTCTACTTTTTCTTCGCTGCTTGCATCAGATTTTGTTGCAAATACACTCTCCAAAGTTCCTGTCCATGCGTCCACTGCTTCCTGAAGTCTTAATTCTGTATTTCCATATGTAAATACTGCATCATCCGTTACCTCACCGATTACTGTATAGGTGACTGCAAGATTCTGAACCTGATCTGCCGGAACTTCTGCAACAAGATCACCAAATGCCGGAGCAAATGCATCGCTCGGATCCAAATGATGCTCCAGATTCAATCCCAGACCATTACCAAACGCCATCTTGCTGACGGCAACGATAACACCATGACGATCAAGTGCATACGCAGATACAATTCTGCCCTTTTGAATATCTTCATGGAATTTTCCATACTGATCCATTACCTGTGTATAAACCGGAAGATCATATTGATCTTTCTGAATACGGATCCATACCAGTTTATTTCCTGCCTGTTTCAGTTCCGGAGTAATAATATCCTTATCTTTTGCCATGTCCACAGCAAAAGAAACTAAGGTCGGCGGCACATCAATATCCTGGAAAGTACCAGACATACTGTCTTTTCCGCCAATGGAAGGCAAGCCATATTCAAGCTGCGCTTTATAAGCACCCAAAAGCGCTGCAAACGGCTGGCTCCATCTCTTTGGATCCTCTGTCATACGACGGAAATACTCCTGGAAAGTAAAACGTATCTTGCTGTAATCTCCACCTGTAGCTACAATTTTAGCAATAGACTCCGTCACAGCATACACTGCACCATGATACGGACTCCAGCTTGACAGATACGGATCGAATCCATAACTCATCATAGACACCGCATCTGTTTTTCCATTCATAACCGGTACTTTTGCAACCATAGCCTGAGTCTCTGTCATCTGATATTTTCCACCATGAGGCATCAAAACAGAACCAGCTCCGATGGAACCATCAAACATTTCCACGAGTCCTTTTTGGGAACATACGTTTAAGTCTTTTAAAGTATCCAGCCATTTTTTCTTCACATCTGAAACTTCTTCTTTCGCAAACACCGTATCGCTCATAGATGGGATCTCTACTTCTACGTCTGTTTCCTGATGTGCACCGTTGGTATCCAAAAATGCTCTGGACAGATTCACAATTTCCTTACCTCTCCAAACAAGTACAAGGCGTGGTGATTCTGTAACAACTGCAACCTCTACAGCTTCCAGATTCTCTTCTTTGGCATAAGCAAGGAACTGCGCCACATCTTTCGGATCTACAACCACTGCCATACGTTCCTGAGATTCAGAGATCGCAATTTCTGTTCCATCCAATCCTGCATACTTTTTCGGAACCTTATCCAAATCTACACGAAGACCATCTGCCAGTTCACCGATTGCAACGGATACACCGCCGGCGCCAAAGTCATTACACTTTTTGATCAGTTTACTTACTTCCTCCCGACGGAACAAACGCTGAATTTTACGTTCTGTCGGCGGATTTCCTTTTTGCACCTCTGCACCACATGTCTCTATTGACTCTTCTGTATGTACTTTTGAAGAACCTGTTGCTCCGCCACAGCCATCACGACCCGTACGTCCACCTAACAAAATGATGATATCCCCCGGATCTGAAGTTTCCCGAATCACCGCACGTCTTGGAGCAGCGCCCAGAACAGCACCGATCTCCATACGTTTAGCAACATAATCCGGATGATAGATTTCCTTTACTGCACCGGTAGCTAATCCAATCTGGTTTCCGTAAGAACTGTATCCTTTTGCAGCGCCTCGAACCAGTTTCTTCTGTGGCAATTTTCCTTTTAAAGTTTCTTTTACTGATACGGTCGGATCCGCAGCTCCGGTCACACGCATAGCCTGGTATACATAAGTACGTCCTGACAAAGGATCACGAATTGCACCGCCAAGACAGGTAGCCGCACCGCCAAACGGTTCAATTTCTGTCGGATGGTTATGTGTTTCATTTTTAAAATTAATCAGCCATTCCTCTTCTACACCATCAACAGTTATCGGCACTACAATGCTGCAGGCATTGATTTCGTCCGATTCTTCCTGATCCGCAAGTTTTCCTTCTTTTTTTAATTTTCTCATTGCAAGAAGCGCCAGATCCATCAGGCATACGAACTTATCTTCTCTTCCCGCAAAAATTTCGCTGTGCGTCTTTAAATAATTTTTATAAGTATTTTCAATTGGCTCTCTTAAATCTCCATCACCAAAGGTTACATTTTTCAATTCTGTCGAAAATGTAGTATGACGACAATGATCTGACCAATATGTATCCAGTACACGAATCTCTGTCATAGACGGATCCCGGTCTTCTTCGTTTTTATAATAATTTTGAATATGAAGGAAATCTTTAAATGTCATTGCTAATCCAAGGGAATCATATAATTCCTTCAAATCCATTTCCTGCATATCTTTGAATCCGTCGAAAATCTTTACGTCTTCCGGTTCATCAAAGACTGTAACCAATGTCTCCGGCTTATCCATACCAGTTTCTCTGGAATCAACCGGATTGATACAGTGTGCCTTCACAGCCGCAAATTCTTCATCGGTCAATGCGCCTTCTATTACATAAGTAGTTGCTGTCTGAATGACTGGTTTTTCATCTTCTTTGATAAACTGAACGCACTGCTCCGCTGAATCTGCCCTCTGGTCAAACTGTCCCGGAAGATATTCTACGGAAAATATATAATCTTTTTCCTGTTTTGGGAACTCTTCCAGATAAAGTCTGTCTACAGGCGGCTCTGCAAACACGCCCTTGCATGCTTTTTCAAATGTTTCATCAGAAATATTCTCTACATCATACCGTATCAGAACACGTACTCCTGTAACGGTTCCGATCCCCAGATAATGTTGGATCTCATGTTTCAAATCTTTTGCCTGTACGGCAAAGTCCGGTTTCTTTTCTACATAAACACGTCTTACATTACTCATGTTTTGTCTCCTTTTCTGCATTCAACTGCTTGTTCCGGTTGTCTTTTTCGGTATATAGCAGGGATCAGGACAGAAAAATCCCTTCCCTAGATATCATCCTACCATAAATTTTCTAATAAGAAAAATTAATATAATTAAATTCATTCATAAGTATCACTAATTTTCTTATAGATTACTCTAGCAAAAATTGTGATTATGAGAATTCCCAATAGCCCTGCCAGGAAAAAACTGCCGATTCGAAATACAAAATCAGAAAACAGCCCTTCCGGCAGCATACGAATCATATAATCTTCTGCGGGATCAAAAATCCACAAATCATTGTCAAAAAACAGTTCATGAAATCGAATAAAAAGAGTGTTGAAATCATATACCGCCCATATTCCAAGAGTCAAAGACAAAAGCGAAACCACGCCCAACACACCTTGGTAGCTTCGACATAAAACCGGGATCCATCTCCCCTTTGGCAAACAAATGACTAACCAAAGCACACAAAGAAAAAACACGACATTCGCTCCTACCCGCAGTTTCAAACCACCCAGAAATAACATCTGTACTTCTTTCATATGAAAGCGGTCCTGCTCATTAAAAAAATCCTGCCGCTCCCCTTCAATCATAGTTATCACCTGCAAAGACTCCCGTTCCCCTTTCAGATACGCCATCATCTCCTGGGTAACATACATAACATCCTTCATTTCCATATCCAGATCTGACAAAACTTCATATTTTCGATATTCTTTTTTATAAAAATCAAAATCTGAATACATAGCTATCTCAAATGCACTCAGTAAGAGTATTAAAATAAGAGACATAGCGGCAGCAGCTCCGACAAAATAGCGTACTCTCTTCAAAACCATCTTCCACTTCCTTTCTTTTCCATTTATTCAAATTTCTGATTGCATTTCTTTTTCTTATATCTTATAATAAAATCAATATTTATTAGGAGGTCTTATAATGGACATCAATTATGAGTTATATAAAGTTTTCTATCACGTGGCATCGACTTTAAGTTTTTCCGAAGCCTCCAAGCAATTATTTATTTCTCAATCAGCAGTCAGTCAATCAATCAAAACTTTAGAACGTAAATTAGATCAGACACTCTTCATACGCAGCACCAAACATGTGCAGCTGACACCGGAAGGTGAAATACTTCTCCGACACATTGAACCCGCCATGCATTTTATCCGCCGCGGTGAGGCGCAGCTTCTGGATGCCGCTTCTACCGGCGGTCAGATCCGAATCGGAGCAAGTGATACAATTTGCCGATATTTCCTTGTTCCATATTTAAAACAGTTTCATCAGGACTTTCCTACTGCTCATATCAAGGTCATCAACCAGACCTCCATCAAGTGTGTAGAACTTCTGGAAACCGGACAAGTAGACCTGATTGTAACAAACTATCCAAATGCATATTTAAGCAACGTATCTTCCATTCATAAAATCAAAGAATTCAAAGATGTATTTGTTGCAGGCAATGCATTTACACAATTAAAGGATCAGGTATTAACTTATGAACAATTGTCCAAATACCCGATTCTTATGTTGGATAAAAAGAGTACAACAAGCGAATTTCTGCATCGTCTCTTCCAACAGCATCATATGGATCTGGTTCCTGAAATCGAATTAACAAGCAACGATCTGCTAATTGATCTGGCACGAATCGGTCTTGGCATCGCTTTTGTTCCGGACTACTGCATTTCCGAACAGATTGATGATCTGTTTATCGTCAAAACAGAAGAGGATCTTCCTATGCGTGAACTAGTGATTGCTTACAACGAACAAATTCCTCTTACAAAAGCAAGTGAAGAGTTTTTAAATTATTTTATATCCCCAAAACATTAAATACAAAAATTCCGTCGCAGTATATACCTACGACGGAATTTTTATGCTTTATATGAATTACTCAATCGTAGCAATACGCATCATATTGCTTGCACCACTCTGTTCTTTTTGCACATTAAGAGAAGGAATTCCTGCTGTCAAAACAACGACATCTCCAGATTCTACATATTTCTTAACAGAAGCCAATTCAATTGCTCCCTCACAAATATCATCTGTTGTTGTAAATTGAAGAGATTTCAACGGAATAACGCCCCAATATATAGACATTCTTCTCAATGTACGTTCATTTGGTGTAATTCCGAGAATATTCTGTCTTGGTCTCAAATTAGAAACCACTCTGGAAGTTGCACCTGAAACGGTTGGTGTAATAATGCACTTTGCACTCAAATTTGCAGCAGCTACAACAGAAGAATATCCGATTGCACTCGACAAATTTGACTTCAAGTGATCTCCTGCCTGCTCGATCATCTGATCATAATCCAAATGCTGCTCTGTATTCTCTATAATGTGTACCATCATCTGCAGCGCTTCCACCGGATATTTTCCGGATGCCGTCTCTCCGGAAAGCATAACTGCATCTGTTCCATCATAAACAGCATTTGCAACATCCGTAACCTCTGCTCGTGTCGGACGCGGATTACGAATCATAGAATCCAGCATCTGTGTTGCAGTAATAACCGTTTTAAAATTATTGTTACACTTCTGAATAATCATTTTCTGAAGGTAAGGAACTTCCTCTGCCGGAATCTCTACTCCCAGATCTCCACGTGCAACCATGATTCCATCTGCTGCTCGAATAATTTCATCTATATTCTGTATTCCTTCAGCATTTTCTACTTTTGCAATAATCGGTGTATACGGCGCTCCCAGTTCTTTTAAATATGCCTTAATCTCCAGTACACACTCTGCATTTCGCACAAAAGATGCTGCTATAAAATCAATTCCCTGTTCTACACCAAAACGGATATCTTCTTTATCTTTTTCTGTAATTGCCGGAAGACGCACCGGCACATTTGGTACATTGACCCCTTTTCTTTCCCCCAGTTCTCCACCGTTCAGAACCTTACATATAATTTCTTTTCCCCTCTTACTGATTACTTCCAGTTCAATCAGACCATCATCAATCAGGATTCGTTTTCCCTTATCCACATCTTCCACAAGTCCTTCATAAGTAATGGAAACCTTGGTCGCATCTCCTGTGATTTCCTCCGTTGTCAGTACAAACGTTTCACCGGAATTAAGCAGTACCTTCTTGCCATCTTTTAACACACCGGTACGAATCTCCGGTCCTTTTGTATCGAGAAGGATCGCCACATTTCTATGTTCTTCTTCACGAAGTTGTTTTAATTGATTCATTCTTCCTTGGTGTTCTTCATAAGAGCCATGTGAAAAATTAAACCGGGCTACGTCCATTCCTTCACAAATCAATTTTCTCATAATTTCCGGGTCATTAGTTCTCGGACCCATGGTACATACAACTTTTGTCCTCTTCATTTACTCTCTCCTTTTGATGTAATCTTTTTATGCTAAATCCCTATTTGACATGTTCATGTGTAAATAAATGATCCTGACAATACTCAAAATTCCCGTTACATTTAGAACAGAATCGAAATTCCAGTGTTGGGTCATCCAGCTCCGTCCTTCCGCAAACCGCACAACGATGCTTTGCTCCGCCCGCATATGTCATATGTGGAGCCGAAGCCTGTTTCTGAAACTTTCTTTTTCTCACCTGCTGTTTCGGTGTATATGGCTTTACATTGCGGCTGGACAGGAAAAATACAAGGAAATTCAAAATAGATGCTATAATTGCAATTCTTGTATATAAATTTCCGTTGATCAAGGAATATAAGATCATAACCGCATATACCAATGCCATCCATTTCATCTTGATCGGAAGAATGAAATACAAAAGCACTTCCATATCCGGATAACTCACCGCAAAAGCAAGGAAAATAGACATATTAATATAATATGTGCTGAAAAACATTCCATATCCTACAGCATCTACACCAATGATTGCATAAAGAATAAATGCACCGATCACTGTAAAGATTATTCCCGAAAAAATATAAACATTATACCGAAACGCTCCCCAGGTCTGCTCCAACACTCTTCCCAGTGAATAATAAAAAATCAGCATAATCACTGTTGTAAGAACATTGCCTGCCGGCGGAATCAATACCCATGAAATCACTCGCCAGACCTGTCCTCTGAGAATATATGCCGGCTCCAGAGTCAGCCATTTCAGCAGACTCGGCATAAACATATAGATTCCAAATCCAATTACATATCCACCAATCAGATACATTGTTAAATTATGAATCGCAAAACGACCAAACTTTCTTTCTAACTTATTTAACCAGTTCAAATGTCTTCAATCTCCTCTTTTTATAATCTAAAACTATTTTTTCACATATAATTAATTGTATCTTCCGACTGTCTTTTTGTCAAACAAATGTTGTAATGTAAATCTGAAATCTTTATGTAAAATTTATGTTAACTTTTAGGATAAATCTAAAATCTCTATCATAATGACGATTGTGTTTTTAATTATCTTGTCGTATAATGTTAAAAGTTGTCGAATGTAAAAAACAATATGTAATAGGAAATAACACGATATTTTATTTTTTTATAAAAAGGATGATGAATTTATGAAACCAAATGATTTACATACTTTGGGAATTGATATTGGTTCAACAACGGTAAAGATTGCCGTATTGAATGATGATAACGAAGTTCTGTTCTCTGATTACGAACGACATTATGCAAATATCCAGGAAACGCTTTCTGACCTTCTCGGCCGCGCCCTGTATGCTCTAGGCTCAATCCGCGTCTCTCCGGTCATTACCGGTTCCGGCGGACTGACACTTGCCAAGCATCTGGGCGTTCCTTTTGTTCAGGAGGTCATTGCAGTCTCTACCGCTCTGCAGGACTATGCACCACAAACGAATGTGGCGATCGAACTTGGAGGTGAAGACGCAAAGATCATTTATTTTGAAGGCGGAAATGTTGAACAGCGTATGAATGGTGTATGTGCCGGCGGTACCGGCTCCTTCATTGACCAGATGGCATCTCTTCTCCAGACAGATGCTTCCGGTTTAAATGAATACGCCAAACATTATCAGGCGCTTTATTCAATTGCAGCACGCTGCGGTGTATTTGCAAAGTCAGACATCCAGCCTTTGATCAATGAAGGTGCTGCCAAGGAGGATTTGGCTGCCTCTATTTTTCAGGCGGTAGTCAATCAGACGATCAGCGGACTTGCATGCGGTAAACCAATCCGGGGACATGTTGCTTTTTTAGGTGGTCCACTCCACTTTTTATCCGAGTTGCGCAACGCATTTATCCGTACTTTGAAACTAGACGATGAGCATATCATTGCTCCAAACCATTCACATTTATTTGCGGCGATCGGCTCTGCGTTAAATTCAAAAAAAGATACGCCCGTAGCTCTTCGTGAACTCCAGCAGCGTCTGGCAGGTAAAATTCAGATGGATTTCGAAGTCGAACGTATGGAACCTTTATTTGCTACAACTGCTGAATATGAAGAGTTCATTCAACGTCACAACCGCCACCAGGTGCCTGTGAAAGATCTTGCATCCTATCGTGGAAAGGCTTTTTTGGGAATCGATGCCGGTTCTACAACAACAAAAGCCGCCCTCGTCGGTGAAGACGGTACTTTATTATACTCTTTTTATCACAACAATGATGGAGATCCTCTCGGTACAACCATTTCTGCGATCAAAGATATTTACAGCCAACTCCCGGATGGAGTTGAAATTGTCCATTCCTGTTCTACCGGTTATGGCGAGGCGCTGATCAAAGCAGCCCTTCTTCTGGATGAAGGAGAGGTCGAGACTGTTTCTCATTATTATGCTGCATCCTATTTCGAACCAGATGTAGACTGTATCCTGGACATCGGCGGTCAGGACATGAAATGTATCAAAATAAAAAATCAGACTGTAGACAGTGTTCAACTAAATGAAGCCTGTTCTTCCGGCTGCGGATCGTTTATCGAAACTTTTGCTAAATCTTTGAATTATTCCGTAGAAGATTTTGCCCACGAAGCACTTTACGCAAACAATCCAATCGATCTTGGAACACGCTGTACTGTTTTTATGAATTCCAAGGTAAAACAGGCACAAAAAGAAGGCGCATCTGTTGCAGATATTTCTGCCGGCCTTGCCTATTCTGTAATTAAAAACGCCTTATTCAAAGTAATCAAGGTATCGGATGCTACTGAACTCGGAAAGCATATTGTTGTTCAGGGTGGAACCTTTTATAACAATGCCGTATTACGCAGTTTTGAGAAAATTGCAAATTGCGAAGCAATACGTCCCGACATTGCGGGAATCATGGGAGCCTTTGGTGCAGCGCTGATCGCCCGGGAACGTTACGTCGACTGTGAGGGAACAACCATGCTTTCTATTCAGGAAATCGAAGCATTGGAATACTCAACAACGATGACAAAATGTAAAGGCTGTACCAACAACTGTCGACTAACAATCAATCATTTTAGTGGCGGAAGACGTTTTATTACAGGTAACCGCTGCGAACGCGGACTTGGCAAGGAACGTAGTACAAATAAGTTACCAAACCTTTTTGACTACAAATTCCACCGCTATTTTGACTATACGCCGTTGGAAATGTCTGAAGCCAAACGCGGCGTTATTGGAATTCCACGTGTGCTGAATATGTATGAAAATTATCCTTTTTGGTTTACTTTCTTTCATACTTTAGGATTTCGCGTTGTACTCTCACCGGCATCCACTCGAAAAATTTATGAACTGGGAATTGAATCGATACCAAGTGAATCCGAATGTTATCCCGCCAAGCTGGCTCATGGACATGTACAGTGGCTGATCAGTCAGGGAATCGAGCATATATTCTATCCTTCAATCCCTTACGAAAGAAATGAATTTCAGGATGCAAACAATCATTATAATTGTCCGATTGTGACATCGTATCCTGAAAACATCAAAAATAACATGGATGACATCATTCAACAAAAAGTAGATTTCATCCATCCGTTTTTAAACTTTCAGAGTGAAGAAACGATTTCATACCGATTAACGGAAGAATTATCAGAAAAATTTCAGATTGCTCCCGAGGAAATCCGTCAGGCAGTTCATGCCGCATGGGAAGAGCTTGCATCCTGTCGGGAAGATATGCGAAAAAAAGGAGAAGAAACGATTCGTTTTCTAAATGAAACAGGCAACCGGGGCATCGTGCTTGCAGGGCGTCCTTATCACATTGATCCGGAAGTACACCATGGTCTTCCGGAGCTGATCAACTCCTATAACATTGCCGTTTTAACAGAGGATTCGGTTTCCCATTTAACCCCTGTAGAGCGGCCATTAAATGTCATGGATCAATGGATGTACCACTCCCGCTTATATGCGGCAGCAAATTATGTAAAAACCGTAGATAATCTGGATTTGATTCAATTAAACTCTTTCGGCTGCGGTCTGGATGCAGTAACAACAGATCAGGTAGCTGAAATATTAACTAATTCAGATAAAATATATACAACATTAAAAATTGATGAAGTAAATAACTTAGGCGCAGCAAGAATTCGTGTCCGTTCTCTGTTAGCTGCAATTCGAGTTCGTGAGCAGCGAAAAGAAACGCGTGAAATCAAGCCGTCTTCTATCGAAAAAATTCCTTTCACAAAGGAAATGCGTGACACTTACACAATTCTCTGTCCACAGATGTCACCAATCCATTTCGAACTTTTGGAACCTGCTTTTAATGCAAGCGGATATCGCATTAAAATTCTTTCCAATGATAACAAGCATTCTGTTGATATGGGATTAAAATATGTAAACAACGACGCATGCTACCCTTCATTAATTGTAGTCGGACAGATTATGGATGCCATTCTCTCCGGAGAATATGATACCGACCACCTTGCTGTCATCATTACTCAGACAGGAGGCGGCTGTCGCGCTTCTAATTATATCGGTTTCATTCGCCGCGCATTAAAAAAAGCCGGTTACAGCCAGATTCCTGTAATCTCACTAAATTTAAGTGGTTTAGAAAGTAATCCTGGTTTCAAACTGTCACTTCCATTAATTATGCGTGGGATTTACGCAGTTGTATTTGGCGATATCTTTATGAAATGCGTATACCGGATGCGTCCTTACGAAGCAATCCCCGGTGAAACAAACCGCATCCATCGAAAATGGGTAGAAGAATGTACGAAATTTTTGACAACCGGATATCCTTCCAGACGGAAATTTAAGAAACTCTGTGCTTCTATTGTGAAAGATTTTGATCAAATAGAACTATTGGACATTACAAAGCCGCGTGTAGGTGTGGTTGGAGAAATTCTTGTCAAATTCCTCCCGGCAGCCAACAACCATCTGGTAGAGCTGTTAGAAGCTGAAGGAGCAGAAGCTGTAGTTCCTGACTTACTGGACTTTTTCCTTTATTGCTTTTACAATCAAAATTTCAAGGTTTCACATCTCGGTCTTCAAAAATCAAAAGCCATAATGGGAAATCTGGGAATTCAAGCATTGGAATGGTTCCGTTCACCGGCTGCTGCTGCTTTGAAAGAAAGTAAACACTTCACTCCTCCTGCCCATATTCAGGATCTGGCAAAAATGGCTTCTGAAATTGTTTCATTGGGTAACCAGACCGGAGAAGGATGGTTCCTGACCGGAGAAATGTTAGAACTGATTCATAACAATGCTGAAAATATTGTGTGCACACAGCCTTTTGCTTGTCTTCCAAACCACGTTGTCGGAAAAGGGGTCATCAAAGAACTGCGCAGACGATACCCAAAATCTAACATTGTTGCAATTGACTTCGATCCTGGAGCTAGTGAAGTAAACCAGCTAAATCGAATCAAACTTATGCTTTCAACAGCAAATAAGAATTTAGACATATAAAAACAGAGTTATACAAAAAGTCACTGTGGTTCCGGATAAAATATATCATTCCGCAACATACACAGTGACTTTTTTTGCTGACTCCGCATGATTTGCTGATATCTCCATTACGCAAAAGAAGATATCATTCTCAAAACCTCTTCTGGTGTTGAAGCAATAAATTCTGCACCGGCTTCTTCTAATTCTTCCCTGTCCCCATAACCATAAAGAACTCCCATCGAATGTATTTCCGCCTCTTTTGCCCCAATGATATCATGACTTCGATCCCCGATCATCAACACGTGTTCTCTCCCTTGCACATGAGCTTTTTCTAAAACATACTCTATCACTTCTGATTTTTTTACTCTTTTTCCATCCAGTAAGCTGCCGCCGATTACATCAAAATATTCTGCAAACTTAAAATGCTCTGCAATGCGGCCGGCAAAAATCTCCGGTTTTGAAGTCGCCATACAGAGAACATATCCCCGTTGTTTCAACTGTTCTAACAGTTCAATAACTCCCGGATATACTTTATTTTCAAAAATCCCGATGTCTGTATATCTTTCACGATAAAAAGAAACCAGTTGTTTTCCTTCTGCCGCACCAACCCCGCACACTTCCTGAAAATGCTGTTGAAGCGGCGGTCCAACAAACCCGGGCAACTGATCCTCCTCTACGATGTGCCCAAACTTCTCCATTGCGTAGCGTACGCAATTCATAATCCCTTCTCCCGAATCCGTCAAAGTACCATCCAAATCAAACAATATCGTAGTAATTTTCACTTAGAACTCCCTCCCTTAATAACTTCGGATTTGATCATCCTCATCATTGCTTGTATTAATAATTTTCTTGATTACTGCATAATAACCAAAACTGTCATTCACTTTTATATAGACCCGATCATTGAGCTTTTTACCAAGAATCGCCTTACCAAGAGGAGATTCAATACTGATCAAACCATTAACAGAACTTCCTCGGACAGAAGTCACAAGACGATACGTTTCGATTTCATCGTCATCTTCCATATATAATTCTACGGTATTATTGATACCTACCTCATCTTCCTTAGAATTATCATCAACAATAATTGCTGTTTTTAACATACGTTCCAGATATCGTATTCTGCTCTCGTTCCGATTTTTATCCTTTTTAGCAGCATGATACTCAAAATTTTCACTCAAATCTCCATGTGCTCTTGCCTCTTTTACTGCTTCAATTGCCTCTTTTCGTACTACAAGTTTACGATGCTCTATTTCATCCTGAATCTTCTTTACATCACTTTTTGTCAACTTATCTCTCATTGTTTTTCTATCCCTTTCCAAAAATCTTCTATCTGACCCTGCACATTATTCAAACTGCAGCTTTTAATCCCCGCCCATTCTCTCGGAAATATCTCCTGATATCTTCTCGTCTGAAAACGTTCATCCAACAGAAGGATTACCCCTTGATCTTCTTCTGTTCGAATAACACGACCTGCGGACTGCAACACCTTATTCATCCCCGGATACAAATATGCATAATCGAAACCAGACATATTGCGAGCATCAAAATATCCTTTGATAATCTCCCTGTCATTGCATACCTGCGGAATTCCAGTTCCTACAATTAATGCTCCAATCAGCCGATCTGCAGTCAGATCAATCCCTTCTGAAAAGATGCCGCCCATAACACAAAATCCGACCAAAGAGCAATCTCTTGTTTCTTCAAACGTTTCCAGAAAAATCTCTCTTGCCTCTTCATTCATATATTGCGACTGCATCATACTGTCAATATCTTCGGATTGCCTTATCTGAAACTTTTCATACACTTCCTCCATAAAACGATAAGAAGGGAAAAAAACCATATAATTTCCTTTCTTTCCATGTACGGTCTGTAAAATATATTCCGCAAACCTTTCATACATATTCCGGCTCCGCATGGCATACTTTGTGCTCACATCAGTTCCCAGCAAAAGCAATCGGTTTTCAATCGGAAAGGAAGACTCTGCATACACAGCATAATCATCCGGCTCTACACTAAGTAATTTTTTGTAATATTGTATCGGCAGCAGTGTGGCAGAAAAGAAAATGGTACTGTTTCCCTGTTCCAGATAGCTTTGCAAGTTCACTGCCGGATTCACACACAACAACTTAATTTTGAAACGACCATCCGCCTCCATTTCCGAATAAATTATATAATTATCATCCAATATTTCATATATGTTCAAAAATGCTCTTACCTGAAAATAAAAGTTTAAGATTTCTTCCCTTTTTTCGCTCTGTTGATGTTCTTCCAGATATCGTTCCAATTCCCCTATGACATTCATAAGTTTTAAGGCTATATGTGAAACACTCTCCAGAATTTTATAATTTTCACATTCTTTTTTCAACTCCAGCATTTGCTTATTACATTCATCCAGGCATCTTGTCAATTTAACGTCTTCCAGCTTTACAAGCCGACGAACACTGAGCACATCTTCCTTATATAGCTGGGCACTGTACATTTCTCTGCCACGTTCTACCAAATTGTGAGCCTCATCGATCAGAAACAAATAGTTTTTTTCGCCACCTTCTGAAAAGAACCGTTTCAGATGGGCATTGGGGTCAAACACATAATTATAATCACAAATAACTGCATCTACCCATACTGATACATCCAACGCCATCTCAAAAGGGCACACACGATATTTTTTTGCCTGTTCTTCCAAAACCTCTCTAGTCAATTCATGAGCATTTGTAATCAAATCAAAGACAGCATCATTCACTCGATCATAGTGCCCTTTCGCATACGGACAAGCATCTGGATTGCACTGCGTCTCTTCACAAAAACATATTTTTTCCTTTGCAGTCAATGTAATCACCTTATACTGTAGTCCTTGCGCTCTTAACGTTTGAAATGCCTGTTCAGCCACAGTTCGGGTAATTGTTTTCGCAGTCAAATAAAAGAGGATATCACCATGCCCTTCTCCTATCGCACGAACTGCCGGAAAAATCGTTGCCATTGTTTTCCCCACTCCCGTCGGTGCCTGAATAAACAATTTTTTTCTTCTCAGAATACTGCGGTACACAGAACTCACCAATTCTCTCTGCCCCTTTCGATACGGGAAAGGAAACTCTGTATTCCGAATTGTTTTATTTCTCTGTTCCCGCCACTCTAATTGAAATCTCGCCCATTTTTCATATTGACGGACTACTTCCAGAATCCAGTCACTTAGCTCATCGAACTGATACTCTTCACGAAAATATTTAATTTCTTCTGTCTCTATGTTGCAATACGTCATTTGCACAGAAATAACTTTTAGATTGTTTTGGAAGGCATACATATACGCATAACATTTAGCCTGTGCCAAATGTATCCCTACCGGTTCTTCTATGAAATTTAACTCTCTATAAACAGCCTTAATTTCATCAATGTATGTTCTGTCATTTTCCTTAAAAACCCCATCTGCGCGCCCTTCCAATTGAAGTATAAATCCACAGCAGGGAAATCTCTCTTTCATAGAAACTTCTGCGTGATAATCAGCTCCCATCCGACGCTGTATTTTTCGATGGATCCTGCTTCCTTGCTGCATAGCATCCTTTTCCATACTGCCTGTTGTACGATTATCGATGTCTCCCTCTCTCAGAACAAACTCCACAAGATTGCGAACGGAGAGTCTCATGATCTGCTCTTCCATACCTGATTCTTTCTTTCCAAAAATCCTTTCTTCTACAATATAAAACGGTGTTTCTAAGCAGCAGCCCGAAACATTCGGGCACGCTGCCATATCCACCGTTATTTTCTCCGAAATATTCTATTTCTCTTTACTCTGTTTTTTCATCCAGAGCAGCTACTTCTGCAATTGTCTTTGTAAGCCCTGCTATTCCCTGCAATTCTGAAGGAATAATAATCTTTGTAGCCTTTCCGTCCGCTGCTTTTGCAAATGCCTCCAGACTCTTCAACGTCAGAACTGTTTGATCCGCTCCTGCCGCCTTAATAAACTCAATTCCTTCTGCAGTCGCCTTCTGTACCGTGCGAATAGCCTCTGCCTGGCCTTCTGCTTCTTTAATTCGTTTTTGTTTTTCAGCTTCTGCCTTTAATATAGCTGCCTGCTTTGAAGCTTCTGCCTCCAGAATCAAAGATTCCTTTTCTCCTTCTGCAACAAGGATCGTAGATTTTTTCTCACCTTCGGCACGAAGAATTGCCTCTCTTCGTTCACGCTCTGCCTTCATCTGTTTTTCCATTGCATCCTGAATCGCTTTTGGCGGCATAATATTCTTCAATTCTACACGATTGACTTTAATTCCCCACTCATCTGTCGCAATATCCAGAATCGTACGCATCTTTGCATTAATCGTTTCTCTTGAAGTCAGAGTTTCATCTAATTCCAAATCTCCGATAATATTACGCAGAGTCGTAGCTGTTAAATTCTCAATTGCAGTAATCGGACTCTCTACTCCATAAGCATATTTTTTCGGATCTGTTATTTGAAAGAATACAACCGTATCAATCTGCATTGTTACATTATCTTTTGTAATAACTGCCTGCGGTTCAAAATCAACAACCTGTTCTTTCAAAGAAACTCTTCTTGCAATTCGATCGATGATCGGTGCTTTTAAATGTATTCCAACACTCCAGGTTGCTTTGTATCCTCCAAGTCGCTCTACTACAAAAGCATGCGCCTGAGGTACAATTTTAACACAAGAAATAAATATTAAAACTATAATCAAAACAATCACTGCAACAATAATCCCTGTCATATCCTATTCCTCCTCATACTTTTTTACAATTAACTTAACACCTGAAATATCAACAACTTTTGCCAAATCGCCTGGATTCAGGATCTCACCGTCCTTCTCTGTTCTCGTTGTCCATTCCAGCCCCTTAACAACAGCTGTTCCACTGCCCTGCAAATTATCTACCTTCTCCGTTATTTTAACCACTTTCCCGATAATTTCTTCATAATTTGTCTTTTCATGATGGGAATTTATGTATTTTACTGCAAACGGACGTGTACATATAAGCAGAATAATAGATACTAGCAAAAACGCCCAAATCTGATACCAGATATTCAATCCCATAAGTTCCAATATCAATGCCGCAAGTGCTCCGCCTGCCATCCAGATGGTTACCAGCCCGACTGTTGCAATTTCAATGATTAAAAATAAAATCAGCAATCCCAGCCACACAAAATTCATATATTCCATAAATCTCCCTTCTTTCTTTTTCTTTATCCGGATGCGTTTCTACTATTACATTTATATTGCATTCATCATAACCTTTTTACCTCAAATATACAATAGCCTGCATAAAAATATAGTAATTTTCTAAATGCCCGGCGATCATGTCTGAAACTCTGTCATATCAGAACGAAAACGATATGGCAGATGTGTCCTCTGACAAATTGGATTTTCACGCTCTGTAATGGAAATCGAAGTGAAAAATTCTTTCCATAATTGTTCCATCTCTTTTTCATTTTCAGAAATCTTATGCACCGCCTGCTGATCCACACGCTCCCCCTCCATCAAAACCCATTGATATCCGGCTCGATGTAAAATCGATTCTTGATGCCTCTTGTCATATATCATCCAGTTTTCCAAAGGAAACCGATCTGTGAAATGATCTCCAATACAAACAAGCACCCGATTTTTCGGCGTAATTTCTGAGAATAATACTCCATTTTCCAATTCTCTGAAACGAATAAACTCCATGAACTGATGTGCTTCATTACTGACCTTTCTGCTCAGTTCAAAAATCTTTGCCACATCTGCATTTGTTAGCTGTTCCATTATCCTCTTACTATTCTTAATCGTACGTGCCGCCTGCATCACATGAAAAGCAGCTTCTGCTTTTCTTTTATCCTCGGACAATAATGCATAATAAATATCCCAATACGTGTTATATCCCATATTCTTCTGAATCAATCGTACTATAGCGTCTGCCTTTCGTTCTGATTCCTGAACTTCTTGATATTCACAAAACAATCTTTGCTCTATTTCGCCTTTAAAATCAATTCCGACTTCTTGATCTCTTCTTTCTGTCCACGCATCGTAAAAAGCAGAAAAAATACCAGTTATAGAATCCTTGCATATATAAATCTGTTTCAATTTCTCTTCCCTCTTTCAGACTATTGCTTTTCTATCATTTCTACTGCCTGATGTTCCGAAAAATTTTTATCATCAAATAACGATAATTGTCTATATGTCATTCCTGTTATGGAATCCGGCAGCCGCTCCTTTGTATTTAACAAATTACGCATAATATAATCCTCTTCCATCTTGGTTCGGTACATCATCTTCCCATTACATGTCAAAAAGTAAAGCGCCCGTTTTAATACAACGCCCATCTTTTTTAGATCTGAAAACTGTATCATCCCCATCCGCCTTGCCTTTACAATGCGTAGCGCCGACTTCACCCCGATTCCCGGCACTCGAAGAAGCATATCATACTCCGCCCGATTGACTTCCACCGGAAATAACTCCAGATGTTTCAATGCCCAATTACATTTTGGGTCTAAAAAGAGATTGAAATTGGGATTGTTCTCATCCAATAACTCATTCGCCTCAAATCCATAAAATCTCAGCAACCAATCCGCCTGATATAAGCGATGCTCCCGCAAAAGTGGTGGCCCCTCATTTTGTTTTGCGGGAAGTGCTTTATCTTCATTAACAGCAACAAATGCAGAATAAAATACTCTCTTCAGATCAAACTTCTTGTATAAAGCATCTGCTACATTCAAAATCTGATAATCTGATTCCGGTGTCGCTCCAATAATCATCTGCGTACTCTGTCCTGCCGGAACAAACTGCGGAGCATGCTGATATACCGCTACTTCCTGACGATTTTCACTCGCTGTCTTCTGCACAAAACGCATAGGCATCAAAATATTCTTCCTTGTCTTATGCGGAGCAAGCAACCTCAAACCTTCTGCCGTCGGCAGCTCCAGATTCACACTCATCCTGTCTGCCAGAAAACCAATACGTCTGATCAGCTCTTCGTCAGTTCCGGGAATTGCCTTTACATGAATGTACCCTTGAAAATGATAAATATGCCGCAGTTGATAAATAGCCGCATAAATCAACTCCATTGTATAATTAGGACTTTTTAGCACGCCGGAACTTAAAAACAGCCCTTCGATATAATTGCGCCGATAAAATTCCATCGTTAAAGTACAGATCTCTTCTGGTGTAAAAGAAGTTCTGACCACATCATTCGATGCACGATTTATACAATACTTACAATCAAATATACACTCATTCGTAAAGAGAATTTTTAAAAGCGAAATACATCTCCCGTCAGCCGAAAAACTATGGCAAATACCTGCTTCCCGACAATTTCCCATCCCCGATCCGTCATTTGATCTTGTAACACCGCTGGAAGTACAGGCAACATCGTACTTCGCAGCATCTGATAAAATATGCAGTTTTTCATAAATTGACTTTTGAGTCTGTATTCTTTCCACTTGCTGCATCTCCTTCATTTCGAGAACGTATGTTCTTTTTTATATAGTAACATACGCTTTAAAGAAACGCAACAAAATTATAGAACTTTTGTTCTTTTTATGATTCGAACAGAGGAGTAGACAAATATCTTTCACCCGTATCCGGAAGAATTGCTACGATTGTCTTTCCTTCATTCTCTGTCTTTTTCGCCTCTTCTAATGCCACATAAAGTGCTGCGCCCGAAGTAATCCCCGTTAACAGTCCCTCCGTTTTAGCAAGCATCTTTGCAGTGTTATATGCATCCTCTTCTTTTACCGGATATACAAGATCATAAATTTCCGTATCCAATACATCAGGGACAAAACCGGCACCAATTCCCTGTAATCCATGTGCTCCTACAGTACCTCCGGATAACACTGCTGAATGATAAGGTTCAACTGCAATTATTTTTATTTTTTCACTTTGTTTCTTTAAATAATCTCCGGTTCCGGTAATTGTCCCCCCGGTTCCAACACCGGCCACAAAAATATCTAACTTCCCTTCCGTATCTTCCCAGATTTCTTTTCCCGTTGTGAGTAAGTGTGCTTTTGGATTCGATGGATTCACAAATTGTCCCAATACAATTGCATTTTCCAATTCTTTCTCCAACTCGTCAGCTTTCTCAATAGCGCCGCTCATTCCTTTCGCTCCCTCAGTAAGCACAATTTCTGCTCCATATCCCGCCAGAAGTTTTCTCCGTTCCATACTCATTGTTTCCGGCATCACAAAAATTGCTTTATATCCTTTTGATGCAGCAATCGCGGCAAGTCCGATTCCGGTATTTCCACTCGTAGGTTCAATAATCGTAGCTCCGGGTGTAATCTTCCCCTCTTTCTCCGCATCTTCAATCATTTGCAGCGCAACACGATCCTTGATGCTCCCTGCCGGATTGAAATATTCAAGTTTAACCAACACCCTTGCTTTTAAATCAAGTTTTCTTTCTATATTACTTACTTCAAGTAATGGAGTACGTCCCACTAATTCTGCTACATTTTTATAAATCTTTGCCATTTTCATTCTCCTCTTCTTTAAAATGATAACTCTATTTTAAACGCACCGACTTCAAAATACAATCATACAATCCACGAATTTTATTTGTATAAATTTACGAAACACCCCAGAAATTCGTTGACTTTTATTGTGAAATATGCTACGCTATCACAGTATTGATTCCGTTTTCTCGGAACATACAGTTTTTATTATTTTTTTATTTTTATGGAGGGCAACACAATGACAGGTACAGTAAAATGGTTTAACAACCAAAAAGGTTATGGATTCATCTCTGATTCCGAAGGAAACGACATCTTCGTACATTATTCAGGATTGGTAATGGATGGATTCAAGTCCTTAGAAGAAGGCCAGGCTGTAGAATTTGACGTTACAGAAGGCGCTAAAGGACCACAGGCAACTAATGTAGTAAAACTTTAATCAGATTTTTTAATGTACCTTTTAATTATATAAATTTATAACTAAGACTACAAAGACTAGAGACTAGATTTAATATTTAAAAGCAATACAGCAAAATGAGATTAAAAAAATCAGCATCGGTTTGAATCCGGTGCTGATTTTTTATTCTAAACGCCAAACCCGCTCATTACATTTCCGATATGTTTGAGACGTATGCTTCTGATGCTTCCCACACATCAAATCCGCTTTCCCGCAGAATCTCAACTACCCGTTTCGGATCATCACACTTTAGGACTGCCGATGCATCGTTTCCATTTGCAAAAGCATACATATATTCTACGTTCACTCCGCCTTCTACTATTTGATGCATTGCCTTGCTGAGTGATCCGGTTGCATGCGGCACACGAAGTGCCACAACATCTGTCAACATGGCTGTAATACCCGCTTCTTTCAAAACCCGTTTTCCTTTTTCAGGATCAGAGACTATCATTCGAAGCATTCCATAATCAGAAGTATCTGCCAAACTCAGCGCAACAATATTCACCTCATGATCTGCAAGAGTCTTCAGTACTTCATCCAGACGCCCTTCTCTGTTTTCCAAAAATACTGATAACTGCTGAATTGTATATTTCATTCTGTTTCCTCCTCGTTATGCAAATTCAATCGTTTCCACTTTTCCAGCATGCGACAAATATTCTATAGATTTCGATTATCGATTACGCGCACTGCCTTACCTTCACTTCTTTGAATCGTCTTAGGCTCTACCAGTTTTACCTTTACAGAAACACCCAAAGCCTGTTTCAATACCGCACCTATCTTATTTCTCAACGCATCCAGTTTCCGGATCTCATCAGAGAACATACTCTCATCTACTTCTACCATAACAGTCAGAACATCCAGGTTATCTTCCCGATCTACTATCATGAGATAATGTGGAGCCACCACACCACCGATACTCAGCAGTGCTGTTTCTACCTGTGTCGGGAATACATTCACACCACGAATTACCTTCATATCATCCGTACGTCCTTTGAACTTAGAAATTCTCGGCAAAGTTCTTCCGCAATCACATGTACTATGGTCAATGCTCGTCAAATCTTTCGTACGATATCGAAGTAATGGCATCGCTTCTTTGGCAAGTGTAGTGAAGACCAGCTCTCCTGTCTCACCATCAGCGCATGCTTTCTGCGTAACCGGATCCAAAACCTCCGGATAAAAATAGTCATGATGAACATGAAGGCCTTTATGATGAATACAATCCTGTGCCACTCCGGGCCCGGTAATTTCACACATACCATAAATATCAAAACAATTGATTTTGAGAATATTTTCAATCTTTATACGCATTTCTTCCGTCCATGGTTCTGCCCCATGAATACCTACTTTGATGTTCATCCGGTCTACCAATCCTGCTTCCTGAATGGATTCTGCCAAATACAACGCATAGGACGGCGTACATGCAAAGGCTGTTGCTCCAAAATCCTCCATACACATCATCTGACGCTTTGTATTTCCGGCGGACATTGGAATTGCCATTGCCCCCAACGCTTTTGCTCCGAAATCGAGACCCAATCCACCTGTAAACAATCCATAACCATAACAAACATGGATAATATCCTCATTCGTCAATCCGGCCATCGTCAGACAACGTGCCACACATTCTCCCCATACATCTACATCCTTCTGCGAATAAGATGCCAGAGTCAGTTTACCCGTTGTTCCGGACGTTCCCTGTACGCGGACCACATCCTGTTTTGGGATAGCAAGCATCCCAAACGGATAATTATCACGAAGATCTTCTTTTGTTGTAAACGGAAGTTTATCAATATCCTCAATTCCTTTGATATCTCCCGGCTCTACACCGATTTCACGCATCTTTTTCCGATAAAATTCCACATTATTATATACGCGATTTACTACGTCGATCAGTCTTTCACTCTGCAGAGCTGCCATCTCATCTCTGCTCATACATTCTATTCTTGGGTCACGAATTCTCTCAACCCAGTTTTCTTTTGAAACTCCTGTTGCCATCGTTTTTTGCTCCTTATCACTACAAAATTTCTATAGATTACTAAAGATCCATCTCTTCAATTAGATTTACGCCCGCTGCCTGTAAACATTTTTCAGCCTTTTCATAGTCATCTGTATTAAATACCATAACAGGGGCTTTGTCTCCGCGAATTACAAAAGAATAAATGTAATTAATACTAAGTCCTCCGTTTGCAAGAACTTCCAGCATCTGATTCAGATTTCCTTTTTCGTCTTGTAATTCCACACCTATAACCTTATGCAGTCTGACCACAAATCCTTTTGTCGTCAAATAGTCTTTTGCCTTCTCCGGCTGATCCACTACCAAACGTAAAATTGCAAATTCCGGCCCGTCAAAAGAAGCGATTGCCCGTATATTAATTTTTGCTTCTGTCAGTGCAGAAGTAACCCTCATAATACTTCCCGGTTGATTTTCCACAAATACCGACAACTGTTGAATCATCCCTATCCCCTCCTCTTAAAGTGTATATCCTACATCAAATGCCTTTTTATTGATTTCCACTGTTTTTGAAGGTACTGTCTTCTCGATAACCTCATACCACTGTTCTTTTGTAAAGTCCATGTGCTGTGCTGCAATTCCAAGAACAACCAGATTAAATACCCTTGGATTTCCAAGTTTCTTAGCTTCCTCTGTTGCATTCACCCGATAAACTTTATACTCTTTTTCCAGTCTTTCTATGATTCCCTCCGGATACTCTGCTGCACCAATTACAACAGGCATCGGATCGATCCTCCAATCATTGACGATCAAAACGCCATCCTTTTTCAGAAAATGCGCATATCTCAATGCTTCTAACCGTTCAAATGCAATGATTACATCCGCCTGTCCTTCTTCTACAATCGGCTCTGCCACTTTTTCTCCATAACGCACAAATGTAACAACACTTCCGCCGCGCTGTGCCATTCCATGTACTTCCGACAGTTTTACATCATACCCGCCTGCAATTGTCAAGCCGCCTAAAATACGGCTGGTAAGCAAAGTTCCCTGTCCGCCGACACCTACGATCATAATATTTTTTGTCGCCATCTCTATTCACCCGCCTTTACCAATTCTATTGCATCAAATTTACATAAAGTTTCACACAATCCACATCCGGTACACATTGTATCATCAATATGGATGGTTCCATCCGCATTCTTTGTCATCGCCGGACAGCCCGGTTTCATACACATACCGCATTTTTTACATTTATCCGGATGAGCAATATAAATCGGTTTTTTTGATTTATCCAGCAATACGCATGGAGATTTTGTAATAATCACAGATACTTCTTCTTTTTCCTGTTCTTCTTTGATTGTTTTTTCCAGCAAAGCAATATCAAATGCGTTGACTTCTCGTACATTTTTCACGCCCATTGCCCGGCAAAGCACCGGAATATCGATTGCATACGTCGGATCTCCCTGCAATGTCTTTCCTGTAGCCGCATGGTCTTGATGTCCTGTCATTCCGGTCGTTGAATTATCCAAAATCAAAACAGTTCCGGTTGCATGATTGTATACCATATTCATCAATGAATTTACACCCGTATGTAAAAATGTAGAATCCCCGATTACAGCCACCCAGTTCTTGATATATGCTCTTCCTTTCGCTTTTTCCATTCCATGAAGAGTAGAGATACTGGATCCCATACACATTGTAGTATCTACAACACTCAGCGGAGCGACTGCACCAAGTGTATAACATCCGATATCACCCGCAGCGTGCAGCTTTAATTTATTTAACACATGATACACACTTCTGTGCGGACATCCCGGGCACAAAATCGGTGGCCGCTGAGGTGCATCTGCCGGATTTTGTATTTCCAGATCTTGCTTTAAAATTGCCTTTCTAAGCATATTCGCACTATACTCGCCCTGAACCGTAAATATTTCCTTTCCGATTGCAGAAATTCCCCAAGACTTCACCTGTTCTTCAATTACAGGATCCAACTCTTCTACAATATAAAGAGTCTCTACTTTGGACGCAAACTCTTCGATCAGTTTTCTCGGAAGTGGATTCACCATTCCCAATTTCAATACCGATGCTTCCGGGAGCGCCTCCTTTACATATTGGTACGGAATTCCGCTGGTGATCACACCTATCGAAGTATCTTTCATTTCTACCGTATTGATTGAAAGCGTATTAGCCGCTTCTGCAAGTTCCCGATTTCTCTTTTCAATTTCTACATGACGGAGTTTTGCATTCCCCGGCATCATTACATTTTTTCGAATATCTTTTACATATTCCTTGTCCGGAATCGCTTCTCTCGGCTGAAGTTCTACCAGTCCCTGTGAATGTGCAAGTCTTGTTGTTGTACGAAAAATAAATGGTCTGTCAAACTGCTCACTCAATGCAAATGCAATTTTAAAGAAATCCTTTGCCTCCGCACTGTCCGATGGTTCAATGACCGGAATCTGCGCAGCCCTGGCCACCATTCTCGTATCCTGCTCATTTTGGGAACTATACAATCCCGGATCGTCCGCAACAACCAGCACCAAACCGCCATTTACTCCCATATAAGAAACTGAATAGAGCGGATCTGCCGCCACATTCAATCCTACATGTTTCATACATGCCATCGCACGTACGCCGGAAATACTTGCCCCTACTGCTACTTCTGCTGCAACTTTTTCATTCGGAGCCCACTCTTCATAGACTTCCTCTTTATACTGTACAAGATATTCACTGATCTCTGTACTCGGTGTTCCCGGATATGCAGAAGAAACCTTTACTCCTGCTTCGTATGCGCCTCTGGCAATCGCTTCATTTCCGAGCATAATTACTTTTTCCGCCATTTTTATAAACCATCCTTTCGTAAATCTGTTACTCTTTTTGCTTTTCCTTCAAATCGTTTCAGAGAATTCGGTGCTACAAGACGGATCTGCGTTGCAAGACCCAGCTGGGATTTTAATGCCGATTTGATTCTCTTCTCCAATTCGCTGAGCTTTGTATAACTATCCAGTAATCGATCATCTATCAATTCTACTGTAATCGTCATTACATCCAGTCGATTCTTTCGCTCTACAAGAATTTCATAATGTGGTCCGATTTCTTCAATCTTAAGCAAGACTTCTTCAATCTGTGTCGGGAATACATTCACTCCTCGAATGACAAGCATATCGTCTGCACGTCCGGATAAGTTCTCCATACGAACTGTTGTCCGTCCGCACTTACATGGCTCATACATCAATCTTGTCAAATCACCTGTACGATATCTGATCAGAGGAAGTGCCTCTTTTCCAAGACAGGTTACTACCAGCTCTCCTCGTTCTCCAGGAGGCAAAACTTCCTCTGTCTCCGGATCAATGATCTCCGGAATAAACCAGTCTTCATTGATATGCATTCCACAGAGTTCCGTACATTCTCCGGCCACTCCCGGTCCGCACAATTCACTCATTCCATAGTTTTGTGTACAGACAAACTGATTTCCCCAGACTTTATGCATCTCTTCCCGCATCGGTTCTGTCATACCTTCTCCGCCAAATAACCCAATATGTACTTTCAGGTCTTTTGACGGGTCAATTCCGCGTGCTCGAAGTTCCTCTCCCAGATGCAGCGCATAGGATGGTGTTGCAACTAAAAGCGTCACTCCCATATCCTGCAAAAACATGACTTGTTTATTTGTATTTCCTGATGACATCGGAATTACAGATGCCCCGATCTTCTCCAGACCTCCATGCAGACCAAGCGCTCCGGTAAAAGTCCCGTAGCCAAAGGAAATCTGTGCTACATCCTCCTCAGTCGCTCCACCCATGCAGGCAATTCTCGCCACATTGTCCAGCCACATCTCCAGATCATTTTTTGTATATCCTACCACAGTCGGTTTTCCGGTTGTTCCTGAACTCGCATGATACCGCACAATCTCCTTTTTTCCAACTGCAAACAAACCATCCGGATAATTATCACGAAAATCCGACTTATATGTAAACGGAAGTTTTTTCAAGTCTTCCAGTGATTGGATATTCTCTGGTTTCACCCCTGCCTCATCCATCTTTTTTCGATAAGGAGCTACCTTTTCATAAATGTACGCTACCGTCTCTTTTAATTTTTCAAGCTGAATCTTTTCCAGTTCAGCTCTTGGCAAGGTTTCTTCCTTCGCCCATATCATAATGTGATTCCTCCTTTATGATTCTCTGTCATTTTTCCTATTATAACACAATACTTTGTCGAATTAAAGCGTTAATTTAAAAAAATGGCGTCAGCAAATTTTACTGATGCCATTTTCTTTATTATATCCATATAATAACACTATCCAAAAACCTGTTTTGTGTTATTTCTAAATCAATCCGGCAGCCGTTGGAAGTCCGATACTTAAGAATGGAACGTAGGTTACCAGCAAAAGTCCAACCAGAATCGCCAGATAATACCAAAGCATGTAAGGAATCGTTTTAGCCAAAGTAGTATTTCCAACCTTAATTGCTACGAACAAAGTATTTCCAACCGGAGGTGTAATATTTCCAATACAAAGATTGTACACTAAGATCAAACCAAAATGTACCGGATGCATACCAAATGTCTGCACGATTGGCAGGAACAAAGGTGTAAATATCAAGATTGCCGGGGTTACATCCATAAATGTTCCTGCAATCAACAGAATCACATTCATGATCAGCAGAATCAAAACCGGACTATCTGTAATTCCCAAAAGCGCTGCAGAAACAGCCTGCGGAATCTGTAAGAAAGCCATAACCCAGCCAAGAATATTGGATACACCGATCAAAAATACGACCATACCACTCATTTTGGCACTGTCCACTACAATCTTCCAAAAAGACTTTAATGTAATATTCCGATAACAGATTCCAAGAATCAGCGCATACACAACCGCAATTGCAGAACCTTCGGTCGCTGTAAACACACCAATTACAATACCACCGATTACAATTATGATCAATGAAAGAGCCGGAAGTGCACTGATCGTGGTTTTACCGAGATTTTTCCAGTCATATTTTCCTTTAACCCCCTGATATCCTTTTCGTTTTGCCAAAAACACACCGACAATAATACAGCACAGTGCCCACAGAATTCCCGGAACGTATCCTCCTAAGAACAATGCTGCCACAGAAGTTCCGCCGGAGGCAAGAGAATAGGTGATCAATGCATTCGACGGAGGAATCAAAAGTCCTGACGGCGCAGATGCTCCATTGGTTGCCGCGCACAATGCCGGATCATATCCCAGTTCTTCTTCTCCCTCTTTTACCATACTTCCTACTGCTGCCGCTGCTGCAGATGCAGAACCGGAAATTGCTCCAAACAGTGCATTGGCTCCGGCATTAGTTACCAAAAGCGCGCCAGGGAGCTTTCCGAGAAGCGCCATTACAAAATCAACCAGCCGCTTTGCAATTCCACCTTGATTCATCAAATTTCCAGCCAAAATAAAGAACGGAATTGCTGTCAAACTGAATTTACTCATTCCTACAAACGTTCTCTGAGCTGCTGTAACTACCGATACATCCAGCGGTACAGTCTGTAAAATCGCTACCAGTGCTGAAATTCCGATAGAATACGCAATCGGAACCCCAAACGCAAGCAATACTAACAATACAATTAAAATAATCAATAATGATTCAATTGCCATTTATACCGCCTCCTTTTCTTCCGGTTTTCCCTTTAAGATATCTACCATATTAAATACCGTATATATCATATTCAATACACCGCAAAGTGGAAGCACGATATAAAAAATGCCGATTGGAACTCCCAAAGATGATGTCATCTGTCCCATTGCCAAACTTGTAATCTGAACGCCTCCAAATACCAAGATTACCAGAGAAAATAAAAATGCAATCAATTCTCCCAGACAATTCAGGAGCTTCTGTCCCTTTTCTCCGAACCTTTCTACCAGAATCGGTATATTCATATGTCCACGTTCCTGCGTTACAAGTGATGCCCCCAGCAAACTCATCCACGCAAACAAATAACCAACAAGTTCTTCCGACCATGTAGACGGATTCTTCAAAATATATCTCGTAAATACCTGCCAACAGGTCAGCAGCACCATTGCAAGAAAACTAATTCCCGCCAGCCCATTTAATATACGGGTAATCCCCTTTTGAATTTTTTTCATTTGCCCTCACCTCCTACTCCGTTGCCGTCGGATACTTTGTATTATAATCCTGAATTTTCTCATAGATTGGCTTCAGATCCGGATAAGATTTCAACATGTTTTCGTGCATCGGTTCACATATTTCTTGAAACGCCTTAGTATCTGGATAGAGAAATGTCACACCTTGTTCATTTTCAGCCTTTTCTTTGGCTGCTTCTACAGCTTTGATCCATTCCTTCCGCTCAACCTGATTAACCAACTCAAAACCTTCATCAAAAATCTTCCGTTCTTCATCTGAAAGTTCATCCAGAAAAGCACAGTTTCCAATCAAAATATCCGGTATCATCTGATGCATATCATAAGAATAGTATTTACACACATCTCCATGACCATTGGAAGTAAGTGCCATCTCATTGTTCTCCGCACCATCGATAACTTTAGACTGTAACGCAGTATATACTTCGCCAAATCCCATCGGAGTCGCAGATCCACCAAGCAAATCCATCATCTGTACATTCGTCGGAGACTGCTGCACACGAATCTTCAGGCCTTTCAGATCAGCCGGCGTTTCAATTGGTGTAGATACTGTATAAAAGTTACGCGTACCGGCATCAATCCATGTCACAGCCTCAAATCCCGCCTGTGTTGTCGATTCAAAAATAGGATCTACAATCTCAGGATCATCCATTGAAGCATGGTAAGCTTCGGCTGAAGCAAACAAATACGGCATATTAAATAACGTATAATTCTCCGAAAATGTTTCCAAAATCGAATTACTTGCCACACAGAAATCAATCGCTCCTGTCTGTGTCAGCTGAACCATATCTGTCTGTGACCCAAGCAGCTCACTCGGATACACTTCCACATCAAACTTGTCTCCCAATTTTTCCTCAATATACTCTTCAAAAGCCAACAATGCAATATTAGTCGGATGATCCGTCGCCTGATTATGTCCTACCCGGACAATCCTTCTCTGATCTCCCCCTCCTGCACCGCAGCCAGCAAGTGCTGACGATAACACACCCACACAGGTTATGATCGCAAGCACTCTGTGACATCTCTTCATATCTTCGTTCCTCCTTTGACTTTATTACAAAACCGCTCTCATTTTGTTGAATACAGTATAGCAAGAATCACTATTCTTATCATGGTAGTTAATGCTTGAAATATAGCAAATATTGCTCTATAATGATATCACTATAATGAAAGGTGGTAGTTTTTGATGAATAAGCAATTTGATCCGCCCAATCCGATCATGTCAAACCCACTCTTTGAATTTCATCATTTATATGATGAATCTCCTCATAATATTGATTTCCATCAACATACATTTTATGAATTATTTTTCTTTTTATCCGGAGATGTCAATTACATTATCGAAGACAGACATTACAAACTACGTCAGGGAGATATTCTTCTGATCAGTAAATCCGATATGCACCGTGCTGAAATCAACTCTTTAAAACCATACGAACGAATCGTTCTCTGGATGACAGACGAATTTTTCAAACAAATGATACTTTTTTTTGAGGAAGATTTCACCGCTTGTTTTCAAGATGCAGCTGCCAAAAACTATCGCCTGATCCGCCCCGAGAGCCAAAATATTATGCACCTGAAACAGCTCTGCACACAAATTTCTAAAACAAAACGCAACAAAGGCATCGGAAATTCTGCTCTAACCTGTGCTTACCTGACTGAATTTCTAATCTATGTCATCCGCGCTTATTATGATGCACTGGATTCTATCAAGGACGACATCACCAAAAACAACAAAATCAACCAGATCATCGCCTACATCAACGACAACCTAACGGAAGATCTATCTCTAGACTATCTCGCCGATGAATTCTATATCAGCAAATATTATCTCAGCCGAAAATTCAAAGAGTTCACCGGTCTGTCTTTGTATCAATATATTATGAAAAAAAGACTGCTGCTCGCCCGAAACATGCTGCGAACAGGAACCTCTGTTATGAATGCCTGCTTTCTGTGCGGATTTAATGACTATTCCAATTTTTTCAAGGCTTTCAAACGTGAGTTTGGGAAAAATCCAAGTTCATATTCAAAAGAATCTGCTCCGTAAAGCAGGTTCTTTTGTTCTTTATAACAGCGAAAATGACTTCAGATATTCACAAATTTCCTCAAAATCAATCTCACACTCTCCATCAAAAATTCCAACCGGAACCACTGAATCCGTACCATAAATTATCGGATAATTATCATGGTTAAAATCATAGACCAGCACTTTCATCTTCTCAAAATCAACCATCCAGTACTCCCGTACACCTGCTTCCATATATTTATTCAATTTTAAAAACATATCTTTCTTTCGTGTAGACTTGGAAATTACTTCTACAATGAAATCTGGCGCTCCAGAAATTGTATTTCCCGACAATTTGCCTGTATCACACAACACTAGCACATCCGGCTGTACAATCGTCTTATCATCACAATCCAGCTGCACATCAATTGGAGAATACATCGGGAGACAACGACCTTTTTTCTTCCGTATATACTCTCGCAGCACAGCATATATCTCCCCACCTACAATCTGATGAATTCCGGTCGGAGCCGCCATATCATACAGTACTCCGTCAATTAATTCCATTCTCTTTTCATCCGGTAAAGCACGATAATCTTCTACTGTATATTCCCCCTGTCTTTTTATTCCATAAGCGGTCACTGATTCTCTGACCATCAGCTCTTCATCCTCTCGAAAAACCTGTTCCAAAGCGCGTAGTGTATCATACCGGGGAGCTGTCGTAATTCCACTGAATACCTTCTGCACCGTTCCCAATGGCACACCAGACAACTCTGCAATCTGTTCATAAGTATATCCCAATTCTCGCTTTTTCTCTTTCATCTGTTCCAAGTTCATAGTTGCACTCCTTATTAGAACGTTTGTTCTTTTCTTGTGTTTACTATAACACATTTACTATCCATTTTCAATCCTTTTATCCCGCATTTTTCCATTTTATTTCCTTGTTTTATCCATTTTCAAAACTCCAATTCTATGAAATAAAAAATCACAAAAATAAAAGATTAAAAGATTATTTCAAAAAAATCTTCAGCCATTTAATAACGTCTGAAGATTTTTTGATGAAAATTTAACAATTTTTCATTTTACAACCGTTCCACCCAATACCGAATCGCCTTTTCCAAAAACGTCGCGCACCCGGCAACTTCTTTGTCATAATACAACTTAAACCGCTCGTCGCTGATATACATATTTCCAATTGCAATATGCGTTTCCTTTGTATACTGTTTCCAAGTCTTGCCCAGCCATTCTTTATGCAGAAGAACAATACGCTTTCCTTTTTCACTTTCCGGCTTTTCTCCGGTTCGAACAGCTTCTTCTAACTGTGTATTGATTTCCTTGCCAAGATTTTGAAATCGCTCAAACTCTTCTTCCGTCATATTCAGCATCTTCCGGTTTGCAGAATCCATTTCGTCATCTCCATATTTTTCTCGAATTTCTGCGCCATGTTTTTCCTCATTTTCTCGAACAATACGCTCCTTAAATGCCTGAAATTTTTCTTTATCACTCATTTCACATTCTCCCTTCATTGATCGAATCGTCTGCTCTACTGTGAAAATCAACGATTCCATATGTTTCTTTTTCGCTTCCAGGTCTAAAAGATGTTCTTGTAAAGCACGCATAACATCAAAATCACTCTGATAAATAATCTTCTGGATCTGTTTTAGTTCCAACCCTCTTTCTCGATAAAATAAAATCTGCTGCAGTAAGGTTAGTTCTTGTTCTCCATAATATCGATATCCGGTTTCGCTGATTTCCAACGGTTTCAATAGACCGATTTCATCATAATACCGCAGCGTGCGTGCACTCACTCCTGCAAGTTCCGAAACCTCTCTTATACTGTACCTCACATTTGTCACCTCCTGTTCTTATTTCCGCGGAATGTATTTTAGACTGTACATAAATCTGAATATCTAAAATACCCTAAACTGACAAGACTTGATTCTTATCAGCTTAGGGTAAGCATATCACTTGACGCTACGTCAAAGTCAAGCGTTTTTTCCTGCATCCATCGTTTTACTATTTTTTCACTTTTCCGGTCCGGTATCTGTCCCAAAAAATCTTCAACCCACTTCTCTGACATATCATTCTCTCTTTCTGTTAAATCGAAAACCATATCATCTGTTGAATCCCGAAACAATCTCTCAAGTTCCTGAAATTGCTCTTGAAAATGACCATTGTACGTTTCCCATATCTCCAAATTTAATTCTGAGAATCCGATCAAATCCGTAATGTAAAGCAGTCTGTCAAAATCTGTAAATGTCATCTTTTCTTTTCCGGACAATAATTCTCTGTCCCTGATCCCACATAAGTATAAAAAAGCCATACACTCCAATTCTTTCCGATAACTGTCGTCTCTTCCGCATTTCATTTTCCCTACATCCTTTTTGTCTCACTTTTACAACCGATTGTATTCTGTTTTCCATGTAAAATCAATAGAAACAGTGCAAAAAGTGAGACAAATGTATCTAAATACTTGTAGGAGGAGCAAAAAAATGCCAAAGCCACGAACAACAACCGGAGAGAAAAATTTAATCAGCCAGAGACTCATTAAACTTCGAAAAGAACATCATATGTCTCAACGTGTTTTAGCTTATCAGCTCCAATTAAGAGGCTATGACATGGACAAAAATGTAATCACCAGAATCGAAACAAACAAGCGATATGTTACAGACCTGGAATTAAAAGCATTTACAGAAGTATTCCAAGTATCTTACGACTACCTTATTGAAGGGAAAGAAGATCTGTCTTAACTCTCTTTCTCACTCTACAGTTATGCGGATTCTTTCTATCAGACTTCTGTTTTTTTCCATTTTCCGGTACGTCATTACCGGAACAGCAATGCATATAACAAACAACACTGCTGTCGCTCCCACGAAAGGCAGCACCGGAAACCAGAATTCTGCGCCCATATAATTCATTGTCTGATAGATTGCATAGGTAATGCCAACTCCTGCGGTCAACGTCAGGAGCAGCACTCCTACAGTATAAAAGACACCTTCCCACATTAACATTTTCTTCACCTGTCTTTCCGTCATTCCTACACTTTCCATGATGGAAATCTCTTTCTGACGACTCTGCATATTTCCGACAGAGGTATTAATATAATTCATCACTCCAATGATTCCGAGTATCAGAACGATTCCAAGTCCGACCTCCATCATATGTCCCTGCGCCGCTTTTACATTTTCCGCCGTTTTAATTTTAGAACTCCAAGAAAAATCCGTTTCGTCCGGGCTTTCTTTTATGATGGAAAGAACAGCATTTTCTGTTTCTTGATCATATTCTTCCGCATAACGAATCCCTGCCTTAAAGACGATTGGCTCTTCTGTAAACGCTTTTACCACATGATTGATTACAATCATGGTAGGTGGAAAACCGAGAAATGCCACATAATCATTCACATCCGTCATTCCGGCAATTTCAAATGTCCGGACATTTTCCGGATGGAGATATTCTGCACATTGAATCTGCCTTCCACGCAGCTCATTTTCCTTTAATCCAAACAAACCATGTCTGTATAAAATACAAGTCTTTCCGCTTAAAAATGCATCTTCATCCACCGGATGTTCCATTTCTGCATTCAATGCCCGAAAGTCTGCCTCTGTGATTCCCACCAAAGATGACCCGAAATTCTCCGGATGTGCCTTGTATTCCTCGATATCATCTTCATAAGGAATATCCATCCATGTTTCATAAAACTCCCGCATCCAGATATCCGTCACTTCCGACTCCCATGGAACAATTGTCGGAACAGTCACTGCCGGGAGCACTGCCTCTACGCCTTCTGTCTGTTCAATCCGCTGCAAAAGTTCCTCATTTAAAATCTGATGCACGCCCTGGATCTGTTCTTCTCCTTCCTCTTCTGTAAGCAGGACCATATTGCTGATGGTATCGTTATTCACTATCATATCCAGTCCCATATAGTTATAATTGTACTCTCTTGCCGACTGTGTATGCAGCAATGTAATTAAACATAAAAACACTGAAAGGCTGGCTGCCAATGACAGCATCGTAATCACTGTCTTTTTCTTATTCCTTGTCAATTGCTCCAAAGCCATACGGAAAACCAACTTTCCCCTTCTCATCTTATGCCCTTTTCTTATACCGGAAACAGAGCGATATCCCAGTGCTTCTATAGGAGAACTTTCCACCGCAATTTTCGTTGGCTTACGTCCTGCATTCCAAACGGTAAATCCGGTCAGCAGAACCGTTAGTAAAATAATGATTGGATGAAATGTCACTTGTACAGTTCCCATTTCTTTTCCCTGAACCAATGACTTTACTACCACCGGGATTAAGAATACAGAAACCCCTGTTCCAAATAAAATTCCGCCAGTCATCCCAATTCCGCCAATCCAAAAAAGCTGTCTTTGCATCAACTGCTGAATTTGCCGTCCGGTCATTCCAATAGTCTGTAAAAGTCCGTAATAACGGATATTTCCCGCCACCGACAGATACATAATATTGTAAATCAGCAAATACGCACTCAGGCATGTGACAAGAACAATTCCTGCTAACCCCAAAAAGATTTCTGTTGCATTTCCATACTCATATACATAAAATAAGCGCTGTGATTTTGCCAGATTCATGCTGTCAATAAACACCTGCTGTTCTTTATCAGACATCCACTTTTTCTGAAAGGAAATATGACACCGCCCATAATATACTCTATCCAGCTCCTGCTTGTCACAAAAGGCTTTGGATATATAGAACACATCTGTGTCTCCATATCCGTCCCACACCCCTGAAATCCGAAAAGTTTCTTCTTCCCTTTTCTCATTTATCTCATATACAAATGTAATTTCATCTCCGATTTTCTTATCCGGAAATCCACACTTTTTCAAGGCATCTTCTGTCACCATGATTTCATTTTCTTCCATCGGATTCTGCATAAACCAATCCCACGCCCGGTGTTTTATCAGCCTCTGTTTCCTTAACACCTCCTGAAACCATTACAATACCATAGCTTGCTACATCTGGATTTTCCTCCAGTAATGTTTTCTGCTCATCTGAGATTCCATACATGATTGCATCAAACTCTGCTCCATTTAACCGGATATTCTGCAGTCTCTGCATCTTTAAATAAGTAGCTCCCACCGTAAAAACACTAAACAATAAAAAAGAAGACAATAATACCGCCAGAATCATTGACACGCTGCGCCGACCGTTACTTTTTAAGTTCTTCTTTGCTAAATGTTTTATAACCTCCTGATTGTTATTTTTAAGCATGGAAATCACTTCCTCTCACAATCTTTCCATCCTCAATCCGTACAATCCGATCCGCCATTTGTGCAATATCATTATCATGTGTAATCAGAACAATCGTCTGCCGAAACTGTTTTGCCACAATTTTTAAAAGTCCCAGTACGTCATGACTAGTTGCAGTATCAAGATTCCCAGTCGGTTCATCGCACAACAATAGAGTTGGCGTTGCGGCAATTGCTCTCGCAATCGCTACCCTCTGCTGTTGCCCGCCGGAAAGCATACTGGGAAGTGCTTCTCGTTTCTCTCCCAACTGTAGCAGCTCCATAATTTCGTCTACAAATTTCTTATCCACATGTTTTCCATCCAGTTCCACCGGAAGAATGATATTCTCATATACATTCAAATCTTGTACCAGATTGTAACTTTGAAATACAAATCCGATTTTCCGGCGGCGAAAAACCGCAAGTTGTTCCTTTGTAAGTCCCGCCAGATTCCTGCCGCCTACAATCACTTCTCCTCCTGTAGGCACATCCAGTCCGCCAATCATATGCAGCAGCGTACTTTTTCCACTACCGGATTTTCCGATAATCGCCACAAATTCTTCTGCCTTGACCCGAAAATCCACTCCATCCAATGCCTTGACTGTATTCACTCCCTGTTGATAATATTTTTTTAAGTTTCTCGTTTCTACAATATAAGATTCCATAATTCCATCCTCACTTCGTATGTGTATTTTTGAGCTCATAATTATCATAACAAGAAAAAATCACAATCCTGTCACAATATAACATTGTCACAAAATTGTGATATTTCAAATTCATCTCTCCAACTTACCGAAAAATTATCTTAATTTACCATTTACCCATTTAATCGACTTTCAATATCTGATGCACTATATAGTACATTTGTTACAATCACTTTATTTGTAATCTCGACCGTATAATGTTTCATATCAATAATTCTCCCTGAATTTTGGCAGCATTCTGTACTCTTCCTGCAGCTATATCATTATATCCTTTTTCCAATTTCTGATGGATTTCTTCTGTTGTCATGACATCTGCATGAATCGATACTGGTGCTTTTGGTAAAGAAACAGAAAATGGAATTCCTCCTGTAAGAGAGATTTGATTCAAATACATATCAATCGCTGTTGACATAGGAACACCCAACTGAGACAATACTTTTTCTGCCCGCTCTTTAACCGTTGGATTTACTCTTAGGTTCAATGTTGCTGTTTTTTCCATGATCACACCTCCTTATTTCTTACATTGTAACGCTTTTGTCGTTACATTTCAAGCACTATCACTTACAAATATGTCTAGTATATTCTTTTCTAATTCGGAAGATACATACAAAACTCTGCTCCTTTTCCTTCATCAGAATGTACTTCAATGTACCCATTCTGCAATTCTAATATCCTGCGTGTCAGATACAACCCAATTCCCACGCCATTCTGTTCATGCACCTCCGGTTCTCGATAAAATCTCGTGAAAATTTCTGCCTGCTTTTGTATATTTTACTGCATTATCCAACACGTTAAAAATAGCCTCTTCTGTCCATTTTGCATCATGATTCAAAGGCACCTTTTCTTCACATTCAACATAAAGTTCTATTTCTTTTTCTGCCGCTGCCGGAACAATCTGACTCACTGCTGCCGTCAATGTATGATAGAGATTTCCAGTTTCTTTTTTTATCTGAATAATCCCACTTTCCAGTCTGGACATTTTCACCATGCTCTGTAATAGAAAATCCAATTTGTCCGTCTGCTCTTCCAGACGTTTCAAAAATCCCTGCCCCTTTTCCGACAACTCTTCCTCCTGTAAAAACTCTTGATACAATTTTATATTTGCAAGTGGAGTTTTCGTCTGATGGGAAATATCGGAAATCAACGTTTTCATTTGTTTTTTCTCACGCAGAGCATCTATTTCTTTCTGATTCCATCCCTGATACAGCTGCCGAAACTTCTCTTCACATTTTCCCCACAACGTATCTTCTATTATTTCCTCTGTTTCTTTCCATTCTTTTCCTGACAATATCTGTCCGATTGTCTCTTCCACCTGATCTGCAAATAAATCTGTCTCCTCTTTCATTCTCTTCGCCTTCCACAAAGCGCCTGCTGCCACGACAATCGAAGAAAGAACAACTATACCACTGATGCCATTCATCCAATCCATTGATATCCCATCCCGTACACATTTGAAATATATTTATGCTCTGCATCCTCCAGTTTCCGCCGTAACCGATTAATATTCACAGCCAAGGTATGCTTGTCCACAAACTGTCCGTCACAATCCCATAATTGCTCCAACAGAATTTCATAGGTCAATAACCTTCCTTTATTTTCCGCAAGAAATTTCAATAGCCGAAACTCCGTTGGAGTTAATGCACATTCCTTTTGATCCACAATCACTTTTACCTGCTCCCAATCGATTCTCAAATAACCGTCATTATACCCTTTCGACTGTTCCGGCTGTGTTCTCCTTAAAATCAATTCAATCTTCCGCAACAATATTTTCATAGAAAATGGTTTGGTCACATAATCCTCTGCTCCCAAATCATATCCTTTCAACACATCTTCTTCCAAATCTCTGGCAGTCAGGAATAGCACCGGCATTTCCGCTTGTTCTTTTATCCATCTGCAAAGTTCAAAACCTTCTCCATCCGGAAGATTTACGTCCTGTATCATTAACGAAACAGCATTGAAATCGCCGTGTTTCTCTGCTAATTTTTGAAATTGTAATTTAGCCTCTCCGATAGAAAAAACCGGAACCGGAGCGTAACCTTCTTTTTCCAAAGCATAACATAACGCCTGATTCAGCTCCTGATCATCTTCAACTACAAGTATTTTCTGCGTTGCAATACTCCTTATCATATTATTTCGTTCTCCATGTTATCACTTATTATACCAATGATTACACTGTCTTTTTACTAATTCGATTGATTCTTTTAATAATAACTGTTCATTGACTTTGTTTCAGTGTAAAACCTTATATATTTCATCAAAAATCACATCCCGTTTTTCTAATAATTCATAACCGAATTATATATTATCGAATATTTCTTGTATATATTTTTTTGCACATAACATCATAAACTTTAAAAATTCTAATAGAAAAGCAGTCTGATTTATTACCAGACTGCCTACCCATTTATTCAAATTTTGTCTGCATAAACGAAATATATTTCTATTATTTCAGATGCTATGGATTATTTTTTCTATTTCATTACTACTATCATACAAAATCATGTATTGTTTATCCAATCAATACATATATTACTTTAGAACCTTATACCTCTTTGTAAATCTCCTGTGGAAGATTCCTTCGGAAACAGTTGACATTTTTACATTGGTTTGTTATATTAGGTTCAGTGATCGTGTTGCGGAAACTTGCGAAGCCCGTGACCGGGGGAGAGCCTGCGGGTCTCTCCCTCTTTTGTTATATAGGGGTGAATACTATGACGAAAAAAACCTATCTATCTCTGTGCAGGGAAGCCAGTATCAATATGGAAAAAATGATTTATTTGCAGTTGTCATTGCTTTTCGATATTTACTGCCCGACAAAGATTTCCGTATTTTCAAAAAATGTCTGGCAAAGGTAATAGATGATGTGTCGAAAAAAATAATCCACATAGAACATACTGATTTACTAGAAAAAATGGGATTTCCTGAAAACTGGAAAAACATTACCCGGTATCGCTTAACAAAATAAAAGCAAGGAGGAGGACACTTCAATACGGACGGTCTTTTTTTGAAATTTAGGCATAGGAAAGGCAGGATACTCTCCTTTTTACGGGGACATATCCTGCCTGGTTTCTTTATTAATTTGTTTTCATTTTCTGCATTCCGTCTAAACCCATGCACTGATTATCTATTTCGATACGTTCTGGCATTGAATATATTGCACCTTTTCTTGTTGTTACAATGGATGCGGCTGCATTCGCTTTTAATAACATATTTTTTACTTGCTGATCCGAAAGATTTACTAACCCATTCTTCAAAACATCTCCTAATATACAACCACAAAATGTATCGCCTGCTCCTGTAGTGTCAATCGTATGCTCGCTTAAAAATGGTTCTGCAAAAATTTTGCGGTTTCCGTAGTAAGAAATACTGCCTTCTTTCCCAAGTGTAACATTGAGCAAGGTAATCTCAGCTTTCTCTTTTATAATATTAACGCCCTTATCAATATCATCTTCTCCGGTAAGCCAACGAATTTCATTATCTGCTATTTTCAAGACATCACACTGCCCAATACCATACCAGATTGCTGCTGCCGCTTCATCTGGATTATTCCAAAGAGATTCTCTTAAATTCGGATCAAATGATATGATTTTCCCTGCCTTTTTTGCATATTCCACTGCTGCCTTTGTGGCTGTTTTAGCTGGATCTACTGTCATTGATAATGTTCCAAAATGAAATATTTTACAATTCTCTATCAAATCATATTGTATTTCCTGTTCTTCCAGCATCAAATCTGCTCCCGGATTTCGATAAAAAGAAAATTCTCTATCTCCATCCGGTTTATTATGTACAATAGCAAGCGTTGTTGGAATATTTTTATCGTATCTCAATCCAGAACTTACAATGCCTACTTTCGATAATGTCTCTCCAAGCATCTTGCCAAATGCATCATTTCCAACCTTTCCAATGAATGCTGTCCTATATCCCAGCTTTTGCAGCATAGCAAGTACGTTACAAGGCGCGCCACCGGGATTCGCTTCAAACAACGGATTTCCATTTTGACTATTGCTGTTTTGGATAAAATCAATTAACAGTTCCCCTAATGCGACTACATCATACATGATTCCCGCCCTTCTTTCCTCATATCTATTTCTTTCACAATTTTATTATATGTTTTCTTATTCAGACGGTAGAAATACAAAACGACAGCCGTTACAATCCAAAGTATCCCCGGAACAGTCGTGAATGAATGTTTGATAACAGCCAATACTGCTGCATTCTGCTGCTGATTTGCAACATACCCAGACATTCCCAAAACCCCTGCCAGAACAGAAGTTCCAATAGCCATACCGATTTTATTTCCTAATGATATAAACGCATACTGAAACCCATCATTTCTAAGTCCTGTTTTCCATTCACCATACTCCACGCAATCCGGAACAATTGCATAGATTGCAGTATTGAATCCGGAGAAGAAAAATTGTGACAGACAGGAAAATATATAAAATGGAACCGGCGATTCCCCGACTGTAAAAAAGTACATACAAAACATACTGATTCCCGTTAACAGTGCAAAAATAGATGCTGAACGGCCTTTATTGTTGGTGAGCCGGAATACAAAAGGAAAACAGGCCGCACCAATAATAGATGGAATAATGATAAACATGGAATATGTACTGAATAATGCTTTATTTCCCTCCACATACGTAAAATAATACAGTGCATCTGCATTCCTTCCATAAAGAGTCAATCCAAACAAAAACTGTCCTGCAACTGCAATCATATATGGACGATTTTTCCCAACTGCCTCTAACTGTACCTTCAGAGAAATTTTTTCTTTCTCCGGTACCTCCACTACTTCTTTCGTTTTTGCAAAGCAGAAAATATGGCACGCAGCAAAAATACATCCATACAAGGCAGCAATCAATAAATATCCCTGCTTATCATTCCCATTGCCAAGCAACTCAATCAGCGGAACTGTCACAATATTGATAATGCCGATTGCAATCATCGCACTAACGGAACGAAATGTATTAATTTTGGCTCTCTCTTCTATATTTTGTGTCATCGCCCCACATAATGTTCCGTATGGGATATTCACACAGGTATAACCTAATACAAGAATACAATACGTGATTGTCATATAAACTATTTTGGATGTAGATGACCAATCCGGATGAGCCCAAAACGTCATGAGCAATACAAGAGCTGTCAGCGGTGCGGCAATCAACAGCCATGGTCTGTATCTTCCCCATCTGGTATGCGTCTTATCACTTAATCCGCCAACGATAGGGTCATTGATAGCATCCCAAAATCTGGAAAAAAGCATCAGCCCTGCGACAGCCCCCATACCAATCCCAAAAACATCTGTGTAGAAAATCATCAGAAAATTTCCTACAAACATCCAGCTGAAATTACACCCAACATCACCCATTCCATACGCGATCTTACTTATCAAAGGCACTTTTACATTTGTATCTTTCTGGTTCATTGTAATCCCCCTTGTCATTGTCAATATTATTCAGCGCAATAAAATCTGTATTTTAATTCCTTCTCTATTGCGCAATTCGAATAACGGCTTTTACAATATCCGCTTTATTATTCACACTGTAATCCATTGCTTTCTGCGCCTCATCCAGCTCAAACACATCTGTTACGATTCCTTTCAGATTTACTTTTCCTGCAGCAACCGCATCAATTGCCATCGGATAAATGTGACGATACCGAAATACCGTCTTAAATGTCAACTCTTTATCCAGTACAAGACTCATAGGAAGTGTCATTTCTCCACTTTTACTATATCCTACAAGAACGATATTAGAACCTTTCTTAGCTATATGAATTGCCTGTCTTGTTGTAATTTCCGTTCCTGCTGTTTCAATTACCAGATCCATGCCGGTTCCATTTGTCAGCTCTTTTACTCTTTCCAGTACATCTTCCTTCGAACCGTTAATAACTCCTGTAGCTCCTAATTCCAACGCCTTTTCAAGTCGTTTTTCCATAATATCTACTACATACACTTCTGATACACCTCTTGCCTTCAGCGCCATCATAGAAACGAGACCAATACATCCGGCACCCATGACAACTGCTTTTTGCCCAAGATGTGCATCCCCCTGAATAGCCGCATGAAATCCCACCGCTAAAGGTTCAATCAAGGCTCCCTCCAGTGTACTTACATTATCCGGCAGCTTAAAACAAAGATCTGCCTCATGGGCAACATATTCCTGAAATACTCCGTCCACCGGAGGAGTTGCAAAAAATACTACATCCGGACACAAATTATAACGTCCTGTTTTACAAAATTCACAATGGCCACAGGTCTTTCCCGGCTCTAAAGCCACTCTGTCTCCCACCTTTAGATGCTTTACATTTTCACCAACCTCAACAACCGTTCCTCCAGGTTCGTGCCCCAGTACAAATGGCGGCTCTACAACATAATCTCCGATTGCTCCTGTTTCATAATAATGCAGATCACTTCCACAGATTCCTACATATTCCAGCTTTACTAAGACCTCGTTTTCTTTCACTTTCGGAATATCTCGTTCCTCAAATCCCATCTTTCCAATTCCCTTCATAACCGCAACTTTCATTTTTCCTTCCATCTTTTTATCCTCCTTTTTATTTTACTTTTATTTACACTTTATTAAATAGTTTTATTATGTATTTATATTATCTTTCCTACTTGGTTTTGTCAATATCATTGCAATAACAAAACATCATTTCATCAATATATTCAAAAAAACATATTTCATTTTGATAAAATTGCACAAAAAAGGAGACCTCATTTCTGAAATCTCCTAAATAAATATTCTCGATCCTCTATATTTCTTTTACAAAATTTTCAATTACTTCCAATGCCGCTCCAAGCGCTGCCGCTCCAATTCCATATTTGCAGCTATTTACAAATCGCCCATCATCTGCAAATGTATTCCGTTCCGCCACCTTCCTCCATATATCCGTCATATAAGGTTCTGCATAACTTCCCACATATCCCCCAAGAATAATATTGCAATCCAGAATCATATGGATATTATTTAATGCCACAGCCAGAAAATCTGTATAAGAATCCCATAATCTTTCCGTCTCTCGATCTTTTTTCTCCAATAAATCAAAAAACTTTTCCAACTTTCCATCCGCTGAATCTGACAAATTTAATGCACTACAATATGCATCCAGACATCCTCTTTTCCCGCAGTAGCATTTCTTACCATCTGGAACCACTGTCATGTGCCCCACTTCTCCTGTTCGGAAGTGATCTCCCTGAACAAGTCTGTCACTGTCAAAAACAGCCCCTCCAACTGTATTGCTCAAGGAAAGATAAAAGAAACGTTTCTTTTCCTCTGAATAGATTCCTTCCGCATAAGCTCCTGCATTTGCATCATTCAAAAAAATACATGGATAATCAAAAAAACAACTCACAGAATCAAAAGACACCATTCTTACGCCAAGAATATGAGAATAGGTAATCATTCTCTTGTCCAGATCCACAATTCCCGGAAAAGAAATACCAACACCTAAAATCTTATTACGGTCCGCATCACTTTCATTCAGGAATTTTTCCAACTCCTCATTGACTCTTTGATAATACCCGTCTTCATGTGTATATGGAAGAAAAATCCGCACATATTTTAAAATCTTACCTGCAAGATTTGTAAGCACATAACTGACATGATTTTTTGTAATATCCACTCCGACAGCCTGCTTTATGTTCACTGCGGCTGTTAACGCTTTTGCACGTCTTCCCCCGGTGGAATGCAATTCTCCACTTTCCTCAATAACGCCCTTCTCAATCAGCTCCTTTGTAATCTGCGTTACTGTAGGAAGGCTCATTTTCATGTTATAAGAAATATCTGGATTAGAAACTGTTCCTTGTTTACAAATATACCGAAAAACACGATTTCTATTATTCTTCTTTACTTCCATATTTGTTGTCTGCTTTATTCCCATATTATACCGCCTATACTTTATTAAAGTGTTTTCTTTAGTATAGCATCTCCTTTTCTGAAAAGCAACTAATCGGCATATTAAAGTGACTATAAAATTGATTCCGGAATCCCACTCCTAGCTTGCTACAAATTTCACCTCTCCACTCAAAACAGTCCACTGGACTGTTTTATCGCATGCTTGGCAACTCAAAACAGTCCACCGGATTATTTTATCGCATGCTTGGCAAATTTCAACCAAAGGCTCACTTCTCCACCTCCGGTCTGCTCGGAATTTCGGATTTCCAGAAATCCTCCCTGTGCCTCTACAAACCGTTTCGCAATGGCAAGCCCCAGTCCCTGATGACTTCTATCATGGCGGCTTTCATCTCCCCGATAAAACTCTTCCGCCGCATAGTTTAATTCTTCACCGGAAAATCCCGGTCCGTAATCCGATACTTTTGCACAAAGATAACTGACTCCGTCTTTCTCATCCTCATGGATGCAAACATCCAAGCCCTGCTCCGAATCAGTATACTCCATTGCATTTCCCAATACATTTCCCCATGCCCGCTTTAGTTGTTCGAGATTGACCTGAACTACTCCTTGAACATGATGACACTGTACCATCAGTGGCAAATCCTGTGAGGAAGTCATCTGTTCTGCCTGCGCTTTCAGTCTTTCCTGCAATCTGTCACAATCAATGCACGTTTCTGTTTCCACTGCTGCCTGATGTTTCAAAATCAAACGCATCTTATCCAGATACACCTCCATTTCGACAGTATGCTCCAGAATCTGTTTTTGACAGTTTTCAACTTCTTGCAAAACCGACAGTTGATCAGAAACTTCACACTGATCCGATAAGGTTTCTTTTAATTCTCCCACATCCTCTTTCGCCAGCTCTGCATTGCCTTTTATGATCGTAAGCGGAGTCTTGATATCATGTACCAGCGCCCGCACCTGCCGATTCTGTTCTTCTTCCATATCCCATTGTTTTTTCAAAGATTTCTGGAGCGCATCTTTCATTCTATCCAGAGAGCAAAGGACTTGATTAATTTCTTTGATATCAGTCGTCTCCACTGCAAACTCCAAATCATTTTCCGAAATTTTCCTGGTTACCCCTTGCAGTTTCTCCAATCGTTTTTTAAGATTTTTCGCAAAATGTCTCGCCAATACAACTGCCTGAACGAAAAAGAGAATTGCCATCAAGATAGGGATCAGCAATTCAGGCGTTGGAAGAATCCGATTCAAAGTCGGATTGATATACCGCATCTGAAAATAATATTTTACAATACAGATTTCTTCCTTCTCCCGCTCAAAAACACGATAATACCCAGATAATGCGGACATGTTCTTCTGCTGATACCCATCCCATGTCGCTTCCCGGTCTTTTTCAGAAATTGTACCATAGAGCCATTCTCCATCCTTTGTATATATGCCGTAATCTGTACCATAGGGAAAATCCAGTTCACGAAGATCTGCTCTTTCCCGCAATTCTGTTTCATGTGCATTCATCCACTGCTCAGAATAATTGGCAGGATATACTTTTCCTGTTTCTCCCAGAATCGCAATTGTTAGATAAGCCCCTATGCAGATTAACACCACATTGATACAGAATAGAACCATATATCTCAAAAACATTCCCATCAATGTTTTTTCTCTTCCTCTGGTTTTTACTCCATTTTTCCGTCTGCTTTCCATCGATATCCAATCCCCCATACCGTTTCTATCGGCTCTAAACCATATTTCTTACATTTTGCGCGGATATTTTTTACATGCTCTGTTACGGCAGCAGCATCACCTTCTCCGTCAAATCCATAGACCGTTTCGTAGATTCGTTCTTTGGAAAAAACTTGTCCTCGGTTAACTGCCAGATATTCACAGATTGCATACTCACTCTTCGTAAGCGGCACCTCCGTATCCTTATACTGCATTTTCTTTGCCTGAAGTTGAAAACGTACTCCATCCACTTCCATAAAATGTTTGCGCTCCCGATTTTCTCTTCGAAGATGGGCAGCGACTCTTGCCCGCAGTTCTCCGATTCCAAAAGGTTTCGTAATATAATCATCGCCGCCTACACCCAAGCCGTGCATCAAATCATTTTCTTCACTTTTTGCAGTCAGAAACAAGATCGGACAATCTACCCGTTCACGAAGTTTCTGACACAGCTGAAATCCATCGATTCCAGGCATCATCACATCCAGCAGGATTAACTGATATTGCTCCGGATGTTTCTGAAGTACTGCTGTCGAATCTGAAACCGTATCGACCAGATACCCTTCATGCTCCAATGCTCTTCTGATCAGCTCAAGAATTCCCTTATCATCATCTACCGCTAAGATACGGATATATTGCTTTTTATTTGCATTCATCCTTTCATCCCTCTTCCAATCTTTTCTCAATCCACTCTTTTTCCGGCTACTCACTCATACCTGCCGCTGAAACGTTCTCTCCTTTATAATGAAACCATACGAAAATTATGACACAAACAACCACACTAATCAACATGCAGATAACTCCTTCCCTTTTTGCAAATACTGCCCCGGGAATGATCGTCGTTTTTAACATTTCTATGGATATCCGGATACTCCACGAACAAGGAACAAATTGCCAGATGCCTTCTCCCAGCCCGGTCACCAACAATGCAGCAAGTACAGATTGTGCCACGCCGATCCCCATGGAAACGGATTGCGAAAACCGCATATTCAGGAACAGATGAATCGGATACTGAATCAAACTTCCAAGCCAGAGAGTCATCGCTGTCATCGGATATACCAGAACCGGAACATCTATATTCCCCAGAAGATACCGTTCTCCCAAAGCAAACGAACCGATTCCCAGAATCACTGCGGTCAGCCCTAACAGCTGCAGAACAATACATTTTGCCAATAAAGAAATCGTTCTGCCCGCACTTCCACCTAAAAATGTCTGATAGTGATTTCCTTCTTCTAATGCCATAGACCGAGAACAAATAAGACTTACCAAAAACGGAAACCCCAGTCCTACAATCTCAATAAAACCAGATACCTGCTCAATGCCATTTAGAGACGTTGCACTATAATAGAGCAAAAACAGAATACTTCCCATAAGCGGAATCCCTACATGCATCACCGGGAGTATGGTATGTCTCATTTTATATCTTTCTGCCCGAAGTAAACATATCCATGTTCTCATACTTTTTCCACCCTTCTCTGATACCATATACGTGTAATTCCCCAAATCAGCAAAAACCACAACACAGATGCCGCAATTCCGATTGGAATACTGGTGGGATTAATAAGTCGCGGCGCAAATGTCATTTCCCCGGTCTGTGCCGGGAGTCCATTGGGCATTACTTTTAACAGCGGACACATCATACGCGCCCCGATTGCTCCCGGAAAAAACATATAAATCGGTGACAGCGACAAGATAATTGTCATGATCTCCGTTCCCACAAAATGAAGGATCAGCATTGGAATCCGTCCGATCGTCTGTGCTAAAAAAAGACACCATGGAATCTGCCAGCAAAAAGAAAGCCATAACAGTACGCATGCCACAAGTTGTTCCGACAGAGACGGGCGGAGAATAAAGTGCACCTGGAGCTGTGTTTCCAGAAAAAATGCAACTACAATGATTCCCACTGTCAGAAGGAGCATTGCACCGCCGGATATCAGAAGTCCGTAACAGACCTTTGCATCCCATAACTTTTTCATATCACAGGGAAGTGAATACACCGCCCGATTTCCCATCTTTTTTTCTTTCTCACTGATGATTCCACAGACCAGAGCCAAAAATCCTGTATACATCCCTGTATACCACCAGTTATATCCGTCCACTGCAAAGTATTGATGGGTCAGTACCGCCGACATTGCAATACAGAGAAGTGGCATTAAAATTGTCAATTTTCCAACTGCCGTATGTTTGTATTTCAGCATTTCTGCCCGCACATAATTTTGAAATGTTGCTCCCTTCTCTCTCATCGGATTCCCTCCTTCCGCTGTTTCTTTACAATCTCCATAAACAACGTTTCCAGATTATCACACTCAGAAATACTTCCTTCGTAATGCACTTCCCCCTCTACAATAATCCCGATATAATCTACTGTCTGTTCAATCTCACTCAAAATATGACTGGAAATAAGAACTGTAATTCCTTCCTCCGGAAACCTCCGGATCATTTCCCGCAATTCCTGTATTCCCACCGGATCAAGACCATTGACCGGTTCATCCAACACAAGCAGCTTAGGATGATTCAAAAGTGCGATTGCAATTCCCAATCTCTGCTTCATTCCCAGAGAGAATGCCCCTGCCTTTTTTCGCCCTGTATTTTCCAAGCCAACGATTCTTAGGACTTCCTCAATCCTTCCGTCCGGCAATCCCAAAAGCAGCGCTCGTACCTTCAAATTTTCCCATGCACTCAAATTTTCATAAATCGGCGGCGTTTCCACCAGTGCACCGATTTCATTCAAATCCTTCCTCGACCAGCGATGCCCGTCAAATAAAATTTCCCCTTCTGTCTGCCTCATAATCCCCGTCAGACTTTTCAATAAAGTCGACTTTCCGGCGCCATTTGGCCCCAGCAGACCATAGACACAATTCTTTGGAATATTCAATGAAACTTGATTTAATGCTTTTTGCTTGTGAAATTCTTTTGTAACCTGTTTGATTTCTACCAGATAATCCTGCATCACATTTACCTCCTTTTTTTTGAGAATGGAAATACAGATCACTACTGTGCATCTGTATTTTCCGTTCTTCTCTGTCATACAGGATATAAAACAATTCTAAGGAATTTATAAGGATACGGATTTTCTTTGAAAAATTTCTGATTCTCGTTCCTCTGATGGTGTGGCTGGGTGTAATCTATCTCGTTGGGAAAAAATATGAATAAATAAAAACTCCTCTTACAGAAATAAGTATTTTATCTCTGTAAGAGGAATTTTTTACACTTTGCAATATTTCTTAAAATAATATTTTCTAACACAATGGATATTTCTTTGTCAGCTCTGCTACCATTGCTTTCGCCTGCTCTACATTCTCTTCTCCTGCAATAACCAGTGCAATAATCTCAGCAATCCGATCCATATCTTCTTCCACCATTCCTCGGCTTGTCACTGCCGGTGTTCCTAATCTGACACCACTTGTTACAAACGGAGAACGTGGATCGTTCGGAATAGTATTTTTATTTGCGGTAATATGTGCGTCATCCAGACGTTTTTCCAGTTCTTTTCCACTGATATCGGTTCCGGTCAGATCCACGAGCATCAGGTGATTATCGGTATCTCCTGATACAATCTTGATACCGCGGGCTTTTAATCCATTACACAGCGCTTTTGCATTCTTCACAACCTGTTCCATATACGTCTTATACTCCGGCTGTAATGCCTCCTGAAAACAAACTGCTTTCGCTGCGATCACATGCATCAGTGGTCCGCCCTGTGTTCCCGGAAATACCGCTTTATTGAAATTGAACTTCTGATTCATCTCTTCACTGCTCATAATCATACCGCCGCGAGGTCCCCGCAATGTCTTATGCGTTGTTGTCGTGGTCACATGTGCATATGGAATCGGGCTTGGATGCAGTCCGGTTGCTACAAGTCCTGCGATATGTGCAATATCTACCATCAGATATGCACCGACTTCATCGGCAATTTCACGAAATCTCTTGAAATCAATGGTTCTTGCATATGCACTTGCCCCTGCCACAATTAACTTCGGCTGATATTCCCTGGCGATTCGAAGTACCTCATCGTAATCGATCACTCCATCTTCATTGACTCCGTAAAAACGAACCTGAAAATATTTTCCGGACAGATTCACCGGTGACCCATGAGTCAGATGCCCGCCATGATCCAGATTCATTCCCATAATCTTATCTCCCGGCTCCAGCATTGCAAACATCGCTGCCATATTAGCCTGTGCGCCGGAGTGCGGCTGTACATTGACATACTCACAGCCAAACAACTTCTTTGCCCGTTCCCGCGCCAGTTCTTCTACCACATCTACACACTGGCATCCTCCGTAATAGCGCTTTCCCGGATATCCTTCTGCATATTTATTCGTCAACGGACTTCCCATTGCAGCCATCACTGCTTTACTTACCCAGTTTTCTGACGCAATCAATTCAATATGGGAATTCTGGCGATCCATCTCCGCCTGAATCGCCTCTGCCACTTCTGCATCTGTCTTAACAATTTCCTCAAAACCGTACATCGAACCATACCTCCGTTTTCCACCTTTGCAAGAATTTCCATACTCACAAAAGATATTTTTACCTGAATTTTGGTACTAGTCTATCATATCCATACAGCAAAAACAAGTATTCACTTTAACAAATTAATAAATTAAAGCAAATACTTATTCGCACTTTATTCTTTCCTGTTTTGTGATACAATAGTGGAAAAAGAAAGGATGACACCAATGAAAAGATTTCAGAAAAAAGATATTTTTACCATTCCAAATATTATGGGCTACTGCCGTATTCTTCTGATTCCGGTATTTTGCTATTTTTATATTGCAAAGGAGGAGTATCTGATTGCTGCAGGCATTGTTTTGATTTCCAGCCTGTCAGATTTATTTGATGGTTATATTGCACGAAGATTCAACATGGTCACAGAACTTGGAAAAGCGCTGGATCCTATTGCAGACAAATTGACCCATGCTGCCCTTGCCCTTTGTCTTGCGTCCCGCTACCCAATGATGTGGGCGCTGCTTGGATTGATGCTGATCAAAGAAGGCTATATGGGAATCATGGGTCTCTATTTCTTGAAACGTGACCAGATGTTAGACGGCGCAAAATGGTACGGAAAAGTATGTACAGCTCTACTGTTTGTGGTTTTACTCATACTCTTTTTCTTCCCGCATCTGTCCATAACAATTGTAAATACATTGATTGTTGTAACTATGATCGTAATGTTCCTGACTCTTTGTCTGTATATTCCGGTGTTCAGGCAAATGCGAAAAGAATCTACTTGTAAAACGGACAACGCTCCTTGATGCACTGTTGATTAAGAGGGCTAAATTCACAATGTATGTCACTGTCTTCCAGTTGCAGTCCATACACACGATTCACAAATTCAACCGCTGTCTTTAGGGACAGAAAGGCATTTCTCTTACAGCAGCGCGGACCGCCGACTTCTGCAATTTTCCCCAGCGCCTCAGAAGTCAGGCGAAGATTATCCTTATAAAATTCATTATCAGACAATGGACCTGTCTCATGGATAATTGCCAGCGCTGCTCCTACAGACGCACTGGAACCGCACATTCCCCACTGCCCACAAGTTGCTCCCGGCATCTTCCGCCCTCTGACTTCCATTTCATGCAACGCCTTTTCCAAATCAAATTCTGCTCCTGCATTGTGCATCGCTGTTAAAAGTGCGGAACCATCCAGAATATGATGTTCCGGTCCATGAATGGATACCCCTTCCAATTTCATTAGTTTCTTTGCAATCTCGACAGGATTTCTGCTCTGCTCCTCCATACAAACTTTTTGAATGTTCTTAATCTGATCACTCATTTTTACTTCCTCTTTCCACATTATTGGTTTGTAATATCAATAAGCAAGTCTTTGCACTCGCCGCTCGATTTCTCTAATTACTTTTTTGAACTCTTCATCACTTTTTCCGGTAGGGTCTTCCAATCCCCAGTCTTCGTCAAATTCTCTGCCGATATACGGACAGACCACACCGCATCCCATGGAAATAGCAACGTCTACCTCCGGTATATCTGTCACTAACTTAGAATACTGCGTCTGCTCCATGTCGATTTCATACAACTCTTTCATTATTCGAACTGCATCTTGATTGATCTGCTCTTTTACAACAGTTCCGCAAGAATAAAACTCATATTTATTTCCCATCAAAGCCTTCCCCAATGCTTCTGCAATCTGGCTTCGGCAAGAATTATGTATACATACAAATGCAATTTTCTTCATAAATTCTCCTTTATCCATTCCTGTAATTCCGGACTATCTTTTAAAAATTCGGTATCCTCATCCTCACAAATAGACTGAACAATGGCTTTCTGTAAAGTCGGTCCGTATGTTTGATCTACTTCTTTGGATTGAATATGACGATACAACGGAGATTGATTCAATTCCCATTTTTTTGTCAGAGATTTTAACATCGGAATCAGTAATTTTGCCGCCTTCATTCGCTGTTTTGTAGCAGAGTAGAGTTGAAAATGTGCAACATAGGAAGTGTATTCCCATAAACCAAACAGATTGGCTGCCTTTTTGTAAACCTCTGCAATATACTCTGCATCCTCGTTTCTCTCCTCTTTTATGGCAATTTCCATAAGAGACATCAGAAGAAAATGCATATCGTTCGTCAGCATCAGCAATTGTTCCTCTGCCAATTTAACTGCCGCATCTAACTTGCCACTCTCAGTCCACAAACTAATTTGTAGTTGTTTCTTGTCAAAAAAATCCTTATTTGGGAGGGTATCTAACATCTCTTGTGCCAGATCATACTCTTTCCGGCTTTTGTATTTGGAAATTAACATTGCCTTCGCCTGATTCTGAATGGCAATATCCGGACTCTCCAGTGCACGCCGATACAAGTCTTCTATTGTTTGCTCGTATTCCCCTTTCTTTTTTGCGTTCCCCTTCATAACCAATATGCCTTCCAGCAAAGCTGCCACATTCAAAATCAAGGAATAGCAGGTTGGAAACTGTTTGATCTTATCCAAGGCGGCATCAAACGTTCTCTCAACGCTTTCTTTCTCCGATAGTTCCGACAAATAATTCAGAAATAAGGCAACCTCCTTCTCTGAAAGATCTTCCTGAAAAGACAACAAAGTATTCAAATCCGTATCCAGCAGTCTGGCAAGTGCATGCAAAAGAACGATATCCGGGTATGTCGTTCCTTTCTCCCATTTGTTTACAGCCGGTGCAGACACCCCGAGATAATTTGCCATCTGTTCCTGCGTAAGTCCTTTTTCCAGGCGTCGTGTGCGTATGATTTCATTCATCTTCATAAGATAGTCAACTCTCCTTTATGGTTTGTTTTTTCATACTTTCATTCTAACGTAATCTCTCTGTCATTTCCATTTACCATCTATTAACTTTTACGAAGATAACTTAACCATAGGTTAGATTTCCTTTGCAAATTTATATAACCAGTTTCGTTTCTGCTGAATTTCCAGCAGAAAATATATCTCGTTATGCTGATGTATGCAGACCGATTTCTTGTTTGTATCCAATCTCTCAAAAAAACAGAAGTTGTCAAATCATTTTCAGAAAAGCATCAACTGCCTGGTTAAATGCCGCCGGGTTCTTATTTGCAATAAAATGATTTCCTCGAACAATCGTCAGTTTCGCATTTGGAAGATGTTCAGCGATTTCCTTCGTATGTGATTCTTTAATCATATCCTTTGTTCCGCAAATGACTAGCGCAGGCATTGTAATCAGCGATAATTCAGAAGGTTTGATGTTCGGTTCGTTTACCATTAAACCAAGCATTTCGGCATTCCTTTTGGCATCGGTTGATTTGTCGGCAAACCGCCTTGCGATTTTATATCCAATCTCAATCGGAATTTGCACTGTTCGTTTTACCCCCGCCGGGTTGAGGTTGCCGCCATTTAAAATCAAAGCCTTTACCATATCAGGATGTTTCATTGCGAATTTCATTGCAATATTTGCCCCGTCCGAAAAGCCCAAAATCACCGCATTTAAAATCTGATGCATCTGCATAAAATTGTATAAATCACAGGAGAACTGCTCAATGGTAAAAGGCGCATCACCTCTCGGAGATTTCCCATGCCCTCTTGTATCCAAAGCAATCACATGATACCTGCTTTGAAAATAATCTATTTGATTTTTGAAATAAAAACTATCTTCGCCATTTCCATGTAAAAGTATAAGCGGTTCGCCATTTCCTTCTTCCTGATAATATAATTTGATATCCATTTTACCCTCACAACTTCCGATTTATCGTTTCCCTACAAGGTTCTTGTTATCTATGTCATTGTTACAATAGTCCTCAAGTTATCACACTATAAAATTATGTAACTTTCCTATAAGTTCAGCAAATTCATCACTAGCTTTACCATCTGGAGATACAGGAACCTCTAATTGTACTTATCAATTGATGCAATTCTAACTGCCGCAGCCATACCTCCATCGCCATACGATGGATTTTTAATAAAACTATTAGAAGACCCACTTAACTCTTGATTGTTTTTTATAGAATGAATAATTTCATTTTCCCATCCAAATAACCTAGAATTAGAAATAGCTTCAATATCTAGTAATACATTTGTCATATTGTTACTGTAACTGCGCTTATGTTTTTCTATGATATAGCGCATAAGTTCAAGTCGCTTATCCATACTTTTTATATTTGCAGAAACAGGGGCAGTTCGATAGTTAATCAATGGTTTTTCAACAATTCCAATGTGAGCTTCTGGGGTTGTTTCCAGCATACTTAAAAAGAAGTCCCAGTCTTCAAAACCTGAACGCATAGTTTCATCATAACCACCACATTGTTCATAAACTTTTTTACGAAGAATATGCGTTGCCGGACAACAATTATGAGATAAAAATGGAACTATATTACCACCGGTAGGACAAACAATTGCATCTAAAACTCCAAAAGTATGCATCCAGGATGATGCTATAACCATTGTGGGATTATCACAGAGTAATTTGTTGACATTTTCAATGTATTCAGCTTCAAGTTTATCATCACCATCAAGAATTAAAATCATTGAAGACTGTGTTTTATCAATTCCAGTATTTCTAGCTGCGGATACTCCTTTATTTTCCTGAAAATGTATCGTTATTGGAACTGGTAAATGGGAATTATTTCTAATATTATTCAATATATTGAGAGAATACTTATCTGTTGAACCATCATCTACAATGATAATTCTTTTGGGTAATAATGTTTGATTACATACTGATTGGATTGCTTCCATAAGCATGGAACCTTGATTATAGCTTGTTATAACAGCTTCTATATCTGCTTTTAAGCAAGTTTTATTATCACTTATATTCATAATTTTTCTTCCTTTTATTACTCACTCAATAGTGCTTTTACTTCGTCTACGGTCAAGACTTTCCCATAAGATATAACTTCGCCATTAAACACCAATGCAGGTGTAGACATCACTCCATAACTGGAGATTTCTGCAAAGTCTGTAATGTGGTCAATCTCATAATCTAATTGAAGTTCAGATATTGCTGTTCTAGTTGCTTTTTCTAATTCCATACATTTTGCACAGCCCGAACCCAATATCTTGATACCTTGCTCTTGTTTCTTATTTTCTGCATTTCGCATTGTTTCTGATGTGCAATTTCCACCACAACAGCATGATTTTGTTTCTTTTTTCTTTCCAAATAATTTCATTTCTTATTCGCTCCTTTTAAATAAATAGTGAACTAAAAATATTAAAGAGATAACCTACAATGATAATACCAAACGTACAAATGGTAATAAATAAGGTCAATAATTTAGGCTTTACTGCCTTTTTCAGCATGATTAAAGACGGTAAACTCAATGTTGTTACTGCCATCATAAATGATAAGATTGTACCTAATTGTGCTCCCTTTGAAAGTAATGCCTCTGCTACTGGAATGGTTCCAAAAATATCAGCATACATAGGAACTCCGACAAGAGTTGCTAAAATAACGCCAAACGGATTGTTACTTCCCAAAATACTTTCAATCCATGTTTCAGGTATCCAGTTATGAATAATTGCTCCGATCCCCACACCAACCAGAATGTATGGGAATACTTTTTTGAATGTTCCTACAACTTGTTCTTTTGCATATTGAACTCTGTCTTTTTTGGTTAAGGTCGGCGAACTAATATCAACACTGCTTGCGTTTTTGACAAAATCTTCTACATATTTTCCCATGTGTAATTTTTCAATTATAGTACCGCCAATCACAGCAATTATCAACCCTACAATCACATAAGCAAAGGCAACTTTAGCCCCGAAAATACTCATTAGCAATATAAGACTACCCAAATCAACCATAGGAGAAGAAATCAAAAAGGAAAACGTTACCCCTAGCGGTAATCCTGCACTTGTAAAACCTATAAATAACGGAATAGAAGAACATGAGCAAAATGGCGTAACCGTTCCTAGCAATGCAGATATGATATTTGCGCCGATACCATGAAAATGCCCTAAAATTTTCTTACTTCGTTCGGGTGGAAAATAACTTTGAATATACGAGATAAAGAAAATCAGTAGACATAATAGAACTGTGATTTTGATTACATCGTATAGAAAGAATTGAATACTTCCACCTAAGCGACTGTCAATGTCTAACCCTAGCAGTGATAGTCCACTGCCAATTAAGCTATTCAACCATTTCATACCTAATATTTGGTCTTGGAAAAATAGCCATATTTCATTTACTACTTCCAAAAAATTTCCTCCTTTACACGACATATCAACTTTTTTTGATGTGATAAAGTTTTATAAAAGCCACCTTTCGATGACCTTTATTTTCAACAATTTGATTGACTTTCAGTATTTGGTGTTGTTAATTCTAACAATCGTTTTGATGCATATTCACTTCCGCTTTTACTTAGGCTGTAATGCGTCCATTTCCCCTCTTGTCTTGCATTAACAATACCGGAGTCACAAAGTATTTTCATGTGATAAGATAAAGCCGATTGTCCTATGTTCATGTTTTCAATCAGAACACACGCACATTTTTCCCCACTCTTTAAGTAATCTAAAATAGTAAGTCTTTTTATATCACAAAGAGCCTTAAAAATTTTTGCGTCTTTAGAAAAATCATTCATTGTTATCGCTCCTCACATCAAATTAATTTGATGTATACATCATAAAACTCACAACGCAATTTGTCAATACATCAAAAAATTTTTCTACTTCAGTTTATTGATTTCCTTCTGTAAATTTTCCAAAAAACATCCTGCATGTGCTCCATCCATCTGGGTATGATGAAATTGAAATGATACTTTCAAATAATATCTAAACCATTTTCTGCTGTATTTTCCCCAAATCATAAATGGATTATTAAAAATACCGCTATTCATACCGACCGCACCATCTATTTCTGTATCTACAATTGCTGATGTTCCAATTACCATACAGCTTTCCGATAAATCTCTGTCATGGCAGCTATCAGCAACTTGAGCCGTATATTTGAGATACTCCTGATTAAATACATCCAGGCTCTCCGAATAAAGAATATCACAAGAGCTGACTTCTCCGTCTTTATTTTTAACGATTGTATTAACTGCAATGGAATCATATTGTATCAATTTTTCTCCAACCGGCAAAGTATAAAATTCCTTTATTTCTACAGCTGCCTTGCCAATACAATAATCCAAAAGCATATTTAACTTTAACTTTTTTCTTTTGCTGTTCTTGATTAAATTTGTGATATCTAATGTCTTAAAAAAAGTCACCATTGGGTTCGGTGCTTTCATCCACAACTCATATGCCATAGCCCTCGTTGTATCTTTCGGTTCTACTTCCATTGCCATCCTACTTATCACCTCATTTCCTCACATCATTTTTTAAATGCTGATTCACCAAAAGTATTTATTTTAAGTTTCCATTTTGAAATAATGTAACATTTAAACTTGCACGATTGCCCCCATTTATCTGACATCAATGACTGCATAATCACCAAATTCGATGATATCACCTACATAAAAGTCCAACGCTTTTTTAAATATGGGACCATCTACCACCAGTGTATGATATTCTCCATTTTCCCCACAAATATCTATATCTGCCATTTCCATCACAGAAACAGATTCCTCATCCAAATATTTACCAAGTAGCGTCTTAGGAAGAAGATTCATATTGATGCTTTTGATAAGACATTTATAGCCCAATTGAATCATTTCGTGTACATTTTCTTTTCGCCCAATTTGCCACAATGGAAAAATCGGTATAAGTCCGGTATTGCTGCAGCGTTCTTCTTCCCATTGCCTGTTTTGTATGATATCTATATCTCCAAAGCATACTGCTTCAGCACCCATAGATTTCGCCTTTCTCAGACCTGTTTCAAAATTTATATGATAATCCTCACCTTTTGTCAGACATGGAATCAGCGGGATTCCAAGCGCTTCTGAATACTGATTCAACATATTCTCATCTGCCCCATGAAAATAAGAACGTTCCATAGTTTCATTGATCATAACAATCAATCCTACCGGCTCATGCCCTTGTTCCATCATTTTATGTAAGGCTAATGTACTATCTTTTCCACAACTATACGCCACAGCAAACTTCATGCTTTCTTCCTCCGTATGCTTTTCTTTTTTATGCAAAATCAAACAATGACAACTGATTGCTCTGCGGCAAATCTCCAAACAGCCCCAGATCCGCCATCAGGTCGATGACCGTTTTGCTGACCTTTGTACGCTGCCGGAAATCGTCCAGTGACAGATATGGACCGTCCTGAGACGCAATCTCTACTGCTTCCGCAGCTTTTTCTCCCATTCCTTCAATACTTGCAAAAGAAGGCATCAGCTTACCGTCAATAATCTGGAATTTCTTTGCCTTTGCCCGATACAGATCAATCGGCATAAATTCCAGTCCACGCGCATACATTTCCTGTACCAGACGCATGTCTTTTAAAGTATCCTGTTCTTTGTTTGTCAAAGAATCGGCACGTCTCCTATAATCTTTCATATAATAATTCAGTTTATCTTTTCCCTGACACATCAGTTCATAGGAAAATGCATCTGCACGAATACTGAAATATGCTCCATAGTATGCCAATGGATAATTGATTTTACAATAAGCAATTCGATATGCCATCATAACATACGCTGCAGCATGTGCCTTTGGGAACATGTAGCTGATTTTTTTACAGGAATCAATATACCATTCCGGCACATCTTTTTCCCGCATCGCCGCTTCCCACTCTGGTTTCAATCCTTTCCCCTTTCGCACACTTTCCATAATTGTAAAGGAAAGCGCACTTTCTACTCCCTGATTGATCAGATAAATCATAATATCATCTCGGGTACAGATTGCTGTGGAAATCGTTGCTTTTCCTGCTTTGATTAATTCCTGGGCATTTCCCAGCCACACATTAGTTCCATGGGACAAACCGGAAATTCGGATCAGATCCGATAACGACTGCGGGTTTGCCTCCTGTACCATCTGGATAACGAAATCCGTACCAAACTCCGGAATTCCCAGACTTCCCAGCGGACAGCCGCTGATATCTTCGGGCTTAATTCCCAATGCACTGGTATCATGGAAAAGTGAGATAACACTTCTGTCATCCAGAGGTATGTCGGTTGCCACAAATGGATGTTCTTCATTATATTCATTTTCCATCGCATCCGATGTAATATATTCTTCCAGCATTCGAATCATCGTAGGGTCATCATGCCCCAGAATATCCAGTTTCAACAGGTTGTGGTCAATGGAATGGTAATCAAAATGGGTTGTCGTAATGTCCGTTGTCATATCATTTGCCGGATGCTGCACCGGAGTAAATTCGTTGATATTATGCCCATGAGGCAATACCACAATTCCTCCCGGATGCTGTCCTGTACTTCGTTTGATTCCGGTACACCCTGCACTGATTCGTTCAATCTCACAACGGCGTTTTCTCATTCCACGCTCTTCATAATAATTCTTCACATACCCATACGCTGTCTTATCTGCCAGCGTTCCGATTGTTCCTGCTTTGAAAGTATGTCCTTCTCCAAACAACACTTCGGTATATTTATGTGCTTTTGCCTGATAATCTCCGGAAAAGTTCAAGTCGATATCCGGCTCTTTATCTCCTTTAAATCCAAGGAACGTTTCAAAAGGAATATCAAATCCCGCCTTGATTAACGGCGCACCACACTCCGGACAGACCTTATCCGGCATGTCAAACCCACAACATCCCGCGTATGCCCGCACTTCTTCCGAATCAAAATCACTGTAATGACATTTCTCACAATAATAATGCGGACTCAGTGGATTAACCTCCGTAATTCCAGACATCGTTGCCACGAAAGAAGAACCAACAGACCCACGCGACCCAACCAGGTATCCATCTTCATTTGACTTCCATACCAAACGCTGTGCAATGATATACATCACCGAATATCCGTTGGAAATAATGGATGTCAATTCTTTTTCCAATCGTTCCTCTACCGGTTTCGGCAAATTTTCTCCGTATATCTCATGGGCACGATTATAACAAATATCACGCAGCTGCTGTTCGGAATTAGGAATAACCGGAGGACATTTGTTGGGATTGACCGGAGAAATCTTTTCAATCATATCCGCAATTTTATTCGGATTTTCAATGACAATCTCCTGCGCTTTTGCAGAGCCAAGATATTCAAACTCTGCCAGCATCTCCTCCGTTGTACGCAAATAAAGCGGTGCCTGATTGTCCGCATCGCTGAATCCCTTACCTGCCATGATGATCCGACGGTACACTTCATCTCCCGGATCCAAAAAATGTACATCACAGGTTGCAACAACTGGTTTTTTGAATTTTTCTCCTAACTCAATGATCTTCCGATTGATATTTTTTAAATCTTCCTCTGTATTTATATCTGAAATCTTGTCGCTCTCCAACATGAACTGGTTGTTTCCAAGTGGCTGTATTTCATAATAATCATAAAAATCAGCCAATTTTGCAATTACCTGCGGAGACTTATGATTCAAAATTGCCTGATACAATTCTCCTGCCTCACAGGCACTTCCTATAATCAATCCCTCTCGATGCTGATTCAAGAGACTCTTTGGGATTCTTGGTCTTCTCGCAAAATATACCAGATTTGATTCAGAAACAAGCTGATACAGGTTATATCTTCCGATATTATTTTTTGCCAGAATAATAATGTGATAAGTCGGCAGTTTTCGAATCGCATTCGGATTCATGTCCCCAAACTGATTCATTCCTTTTAAAGTAGTTATATTCTGGTCTTTCAGCATCTCTACGAACTTTACGAAAATCTCCGCAGTCGCTCCTGCATCGTCCACAGCACGATGGTGATTTTCCAAAGAAATCCCCAGCGCTTTTGCTACTATATTCAATTTGTATTTTGAAAGCGTAGGCAGCAAAACTCTTGCCAGTGCGACCGTATCCAGGTATACAAAATGTGGTTCTATGTCCTGATACCGGCAATTCTGCTCAATAAAGCCCACATCAAATCCTGCATTATGAGCAACAAGCACCGCATCTCCGATAAAATCCAAAAACTGCGGAAGGATTGTTTCAATATTCGGATAATCCATTACCATCTCATCTGTAATACTGGTAAGTTGTGTAATTTCAAATGGGATCGGACGTTCCGGATTGACAAACGTACTGTACGAATCCACAATTTCCCCATTCACAACTTTGACCGCGCCGATTTCAATAATCTTATCCTTGATCGCACTGAATCCGGTCGTCTCCAGGTCAAACACAACATAAGTATCGTCCAGACTCTCATCTCCGGCTCCAACTGCTATTTCTGTTAAGTCATCCACTACATAACCTTCAACTCCGTAGATAATCTTAAACGGATCATCCTTATCCAAACGTTCGATATAATGATTGGCATCGGGGAACGCCTGTGTTGCGCCATGATCTGTAATTGCAATCGCCGGATGTCCCCAGTCATGTGCGCGGCGCACAATATCCTGCACCTCTGATACGCCATCCATATCGCTCATTTTCGTATGACAATGAAGTTCTACCCTTTTCAGAGGACTCAAGTCCTCCCTCTTCTCAGTAAAATCTCCGATTTTCTTAATTCCTGTCACAGAACCTATGGTCAGTTCTCCATCATATTTGTCAATCGTTGTAACCCCTTTGATCTTAACGTATGCGCCCTTTTTCAAATCTCCCAGCAGCTCTGCCAGCTGATCATTCCGCGTAAACATTTTTACCATAATGGTATCTGTAAAGTCACTGACCGCAAACATCACGATGGTTTTTTCATTCCGAATCTCTCTTGTCTCAAAACTGATGATCTTGCCATGAATAGTAATCTCACCCATCTCTGTCACAACCTGATCTAAGCGGATCGGTTCATCTTCAAAGTTTCTTCCATAGATCAGACTCGGATCATCGCCCTGTTTCAATGGACGAACAAAGTCTCTCTTGAACTCCTTCTTGAAACCTTTCTTTCCATTTCCGCTCTCCTTCGATTTTCCACCCAGAGTAAGGCTCTTTTCTTTCTGCTTTGTTTCTGACGAGCCTTGCTTCTGTTCATCTCCTGCATGAGACTCTTCCGGCTGCGGAGATTCTTCGCCATGAGCTTTTTTATTCCGGGCAAATATTGCGTCAATCTCTCTCTGTACTCTCTGTTCGTCGTATTCTCTGGTCTTACTCTCTTCTTTTTCTTTATATTCAACACGTATTTCTACCGGGATTCCAAATCGTTCCCGATATACCTCATCCAATAGATGGAGAATTTCCTCTTTCTTTCCTTCTGAAACAATTGTGTCCGTCAATCCCAGACACATCACTTGATCTTGAAAAGAAATCTCCGCCTGCTGAAACATATTTCCGGCAAGAACACTCTTTTCTTTCAATTCCAGCACAATACTGTTCCGGTACTCTGTCATCAGAGCTTCCGCTGTGTACTGTTCCGAAAGTGCATACCGCTCTATAATACTGACACTGACATTTGCCGTACTAAACAACTGCTCCTTGATACGAAGTTCCATTGCCCGAATATGCCGTTTTTGAATCACATGCCTGCTGAATATATGAACATGTATAAAATCTCGTTCAGAATTAGTCGTAATTTTCCGAACTCCTACATCTCCAAACAACAGCTGCAGATCTTCATCTACTTTCAATGTAGGAAATACTTCAAAAAATACTTTTAATGTTTCTACTTGTTCCAATTTATCAACTCCTGCCGAAGGGTTTCTAAGAAATCTTCTTCTCTTACCTTTCGGATAATCTCACCTTTCTTGATCAGCAGTCCCTCTCCGATACCTCCTGCGATACCGATATCTGCCTCTCTTGCCTCTCCCGGACCATTTACTACACAGCCCATCACCGCTACTTTAATATCTAACGGAAATTCCTGCACCATCAATTCCACCTGATTTGCAAGTCCGATCAGATCAATCTTCGTTCTTCCACAAGTCGGACAAGAAACAACCTCTACCCCGCCTTTTCGAAGTCCCAATGTTTTTAAGATCAGTTTTGCACTTCGGATTTCTTCCACAGGATCTCCCGTCAAAGAAACCCGAATGGTATTTCCGATTCCTGCATTCAAAATGATCCCAAGTCCAACAGATGACTTGATATTACCGGAATATAAGGTTCCCGCCTCAGTAATTCCCACATGCAGCGGATACGGACACTGCGGCGCAAGCAATTCATGTGCTTTTACACACATCATGACATCCGAAGATTTGATACTGACAACTAGATTCTCATATCCCATACGTTCAATCATATGTACCTTATCCAACGCACTTTCTACGATTCCATCTGCAGTGACTCCACCGTACTTCTCCAGTAAATCTTTTTCCAAAGACCCGCTGTTAACACCAATTCGAATCGGCACATTATATTCTTTTGCTTTATCTACAACTGCTCTGACCCGTTCTTCTGAGCCGATATTTCCCGGATTGATTCGTATCTTATCCGCTCCATTTTCTATCGCTGCAATCGCCATCTTATAATCAAAATGAATATCGGCAACCAAAGGAATATGGATCTGTTTTTTAATCTCTTTTAAAGCATCTGCCGCCTCCTGAGTAGGCACAGTACAACGTACAATCTCACAGCCCGCTGCTTCCAGACGCAGAATCTGGGCAACCGTTGCCTCTACATCCTCTGTCCTTGTATTTGTCATAGACTGAATAGCAATCGGATGCTCACCGCCGATCACAACATTTCCGATCCGAACCTCTTTTGTCTTATTTCTTAACATCACATACCCTCTTTTCCTATTTTTATGAATAATTTATTAGTAAAAAGAAACAGGGATATTTCCCTGTTCCATTTTATTGCTTTTCAAACACCATCTGTTCCCCATATTCACGTTCTGTCAATGTCAGCTGATTCTGCTCAATATTATAATCATAACTGCCTTCCAAAGAAGAAATAGCTGTATTCAGACGATCTGTCGTCACTGCGCCTTCCGCCTTCTTTACAACTGATTTAACCGCTTCGTCATCCCGATGCAATATGAAAATCTTAGCTTCTTTATCCAGATTATAATCCATGCTCACAGCGATCTCTGCACCATCAAACTCATCCGGCCATTCAATAACCACTGTACCGTTTCCTTTGACCGTCATAACCAGATTCTTTTCCTCACTGTTCCATGTGCCTTCCATCGGATTGGCTGTAAACAGTTTTATAAAGAAAAAAGCTGCAATAATTATAATTAAGACAGAGGATACAGAAATAGCTGTTCTCCATAATATATTTCTCTTTTTCTCATCATTCTTTGCTATCATATCCATTATCCTTTCCGTCATGATGCTCTGTGCTTTTTCTAATGCACTATCTTTATTATAAGAACTTTCGGAAAGAGTGTCAACGAAAGTCCCCCTATTTTAGAAAATTGCACCAAGCAGACCATAGGACAACAGATTCATTAAAAATGCCGCCATAAATACGCCGATGATCACTGCCGGAAATGCTTTACGAAAACGAATTCCAAGTAAGGCTGCAATCAAAGATCCCGTCCAGGCTCCAGTTCCCGGAAGTGGTATTCCCACAAATAACACCAGGCCCCAAAACTCATATTTCTCTATATTGGCACTTTTACTGTATGCTTTTTTCTCAAGTTTCTCAACAATAGGTTTTAATTTTCTTGTACCTTTCATCCAATCAAAAATTTTTGTGATCAAAAGTAAAATAAACGGTATCGGAAGGAGGTTCCCGATCACACAGATAATCGTAGCCTGGAGCTGAGGCAAATCAAACCATGCCGGCCCTGCTGCCAGCAGTCCACCTCGAAGTTCCAAAATAGGAAACATGGAAATGATAAACACGATCAATTCCGGCCCTACTTTACCACCCAGATGTTCCGCAAAAAAACTAATTAACGCTTCACTCATATAATTCTATTCTCTCCTTTTATTGATTTAAATATGTTCTCAAAAAAGCAAACAGTGCTTCCATCTCTTCTTTTGTGCCAATGGTAATCCTCAGATAATCGGCAATTCTTTCACTATTCCAGTGTCTCACATAAATACGTTTTCTTTTCAATGCTTCAAACAATTCATTTGCATCGTATTTTGGGTGTCTGGCAAAAATAAAGTTTGCCTTTGAGTCTGGAAACTCAAATCCCAACTTCGTCAGTTCTGATTTTGCCCACTCTCTCGTTTCTACAATTTTGGAAGTTGTTTCCTTAAAATATGCCCGGTCCTTTACTGCTTCCACGCCACATACAAGTGAAGTCTGATTCATCGTATATGAATTGAAAGAATATTTGACATCATTCAGATATCGAATCAGAACCGGATTGCTAATTGCATATCCAATCCGCATACCGGCCATAGAACGTGACTTTGAAAAAGTCTGAACAACAATCAGATTATCATATTTTTCAATCAGTTTTGCCGCAGATTCTCCGGCAAAATCAATATATGCTTCATCCACGATCACAATGACATCCGGATTGTGGCGCAAAATATCTTCTACAAAATCCAATTCTTCATAAACTGCTGTCGGAGCATTCGGATTCGGGAAAATAATTCCACCATTTTCCTGATAATAGTCTTCCTTTACAAGCCGAAAATCTTGATCCAATTTCGGACATGCATAGGGAATCCGATATAATTCTGCCCATACTTTATAAAAAGAATAAGTAATGTCCGGAAATAAAATTGGTTGTTCTGAATTAAAAAATGTCAAAAAACACATCGAAAGAACATCATCAGAACCAACACCGACAAATATCTGCTCTTCACTGACACCATGTTCTTTTGCAAGCGCCTTTACTAACAGTTCCGCTGCCGGATCCGGATAAAGCCGAAACCGATCCGTATCCATTTCATGCAACGCCTGTTCCACCCCCGGTGCCGGCGGATACGGATTCTCATTGGTATTTAATTTGATAACCTTCTCCTGCGGCTGTTCTCCCGGAACATAAGGCTCAACCATTCGAATATGTTCTTTTAATCTTGGATTCAATTCCATGTCCGTCTCTTCCTTTCTACTACAATATATTATGATGTATCTCCCTTACCCCCGGCAAGAAATAATCCATCTATTTATACTCTTCTGCCAACTCTGCAAATTTTGGAAGAGAATTAACAATAGTCTCATAAGATACACAGTAGGCCAGTCTGACATAACCCGGACATGCAAAAGAGCTTCCCGGTACGATTAAAATATTATATTTCTTTGCAGCAGCACAAAATGCTTTTTCATCTTCGATCGGAGACTTCACAAATAAATAAAATGCCCCTTCCGGCTTGATACATTCAAAGCCCAGTTCCTTTAATCCATGATATAAAGTCTCTCTGTTTCTATCGTAATAGGAAATATCCGTTTTCTCATTCAAACATGCCTTTACCACCTTCTGCTGCAGTGTCGGAGCATTCACAAATCCTAAAATTCGAGTTGCAACATTCGCAGCATTGATCAGCTTTTCACTGTCTGCCGCCTCGTCCGGAATGACAAGATATCCGATTCGCTCTCCCGGAAGAGACAATGACTTGCTATAGGAATAGCCTACGATTGTATTGTCATAATACTTTGTTAAATACGGAACCTCAACTCCATCGTAAGCCAGTTCCCGATACGGCTCATCTGATACCAGATAAATCTCCGTTCCAAATTCCTTCTGTTTTGCCTCCATGATCGCAGCCATTTTTTGTATCGTTTCTTCTGAATACACAACTCCGGTCGGATTGTTTGGAGTATTTACAATAACCACCTTGGTTTTTTCTGTAATTTTAGCTTCAAATTCATCTAACTTCGGCTGAAAATCCACCGTATTCGGAGAAATTTCAACCAATACCCCATCATAATTATTCGTATAGCTTCGATATTCACCGAAATACGGTGCAAACGCAATGACTTCATCTCCCGGATTCAAAAGAGCTTTTAAAATTACATTTAATCCGCCTGCAGCCCCGACAGTCATTGTAATATTTTCAAAATGGAACTTCGTTCCGAAACGTTCGTTCAAAGATTCTGCCACAGCCTGTCTTACATCCTCATATCCTGCATTGCTGTTTGTATATCCATGCAATACCACCGGATCTTCTTCTGCCAAAACTTCCATTATAGCCTTTTTTACAGCTTCCGGTGCCGGAACATTTGGATTTCCCAGACTAAAATCAAACACATTCTCCTGCCCATATAACTTCGCCAAACGATTGCCCTCTTCGAACATCGCACGTATTGCTGAACTATTTGCTACCATATTTTCCATTTTCTTTGAAATCATTGTCCCTCCGCCTTTCTTTTCACATAAGCTATCGCTGCTTTTCTCCACAAACTATTTTTCAGTTACCACACCTTTTTCTACAAGAAATACCGGACGATACGATAATTTTGCCTTACGCAGCCCCTCCGCTCCGGTATCTTCTTCTCGATTCACATATTGATACTCCATACATTCATGCAGTACAAACTGTTGGTTGATCATCGGATATGCTCCCTCAATATCAGGAAACGCTTTTTCCACATGAACAACGAACGTATCCTCACAAACCGGCTCGCCGATACAAAACGCAACAATCCTTCCTGCCACCCGGATGATCCCGCCTACCATTCCCAGTTCTTTATATAAGCGCAAGGAATTTAAGGTAACGCACATTTCTGCATTCTTTTCCCGATCCTCCTCACAGCCGTTCTGATTGCGCCATTTTAACGCCATCTGAAAGCAGTCTTCTACATTCTCATCATTGAGACTTTCATACGTCCAATCTTCATATAATACCTTAAACTTATTGATATGATTACGCTTGCCGTGCAGTTTCTTTCCTGCCAGAGTCGCAAGTTTCTCTCTCTCATATACATAATCCGCTTCATCCCTGTCATATTCCACTTGAAAACGTCCGGGATAAAAAGACTCCAGCTGTTCAAAGTTCTCCTCTGTTACATTGTACAGCCGAAACGGATGTCCCTTCTCCCTGCTGTATTCCATCAGCCAGTCCAACGCACGTTTCACCGCCTCTGGTTCCCCTGCCGGATAAGCATATGCCAGTCCAAACTCATCATCCATAAAAACAAGTGCATCCTCTACGATCGCATATTTTACATGGTACTGTCTGGACCACAGATAAACATTTGCAAAGGTACGCTCACAACTTCGGCTCGGAGCCTTCTCAAAATATGAAGTGATGATCTCCTGATCTTCCAGCTCCGGTCTTTTAAAAGTAATATCTTTCATGAAATAAACTCCATCTCTTTCACTCTAAAATTTCCAATCGATATACGTTATTGAGTATAACACACCCTTCACAAATCTGACAACATGTGAAAAAATGAAAAAATACTTAAAAAGTTACTGAAACTGCATTTCATATAAGCCGGCATAAATCCCATGTTTTTTCAACAATTCCTCATGAGTTCCCTCTTCTGCAATTCCATCCTCTGTCAGCACCAGGATTCTCTGTGCGTTTCGAATCGTAGACAATCGATGTGCAATAACAAAGGTTGTCCGTTCTTTCGCCAAATGTTCCATTGACTGCTGCACGACCTGTTCACTTTCATTATCCAGAGCTGAGGTTGCTTCATCAAAAATCAAAATCGGCGGATTCTTTAAAAATACTCTTGCTATCGATAGTCTTTGCTTTTGTCCTCCCGACAATTTGACACCTCTTTGTCCGATGTCTGTATTATATCCCTCCGGAAAACTCATGATAAATTCATGTGCATTTGCATTCTTAGCTGCGCGCACAACTTCCTCATCTGTTGCATCCGGTTTGCCATAACGGATATTATCCATGATACTGCCCGCAAATAAATACACATCCTGCTGCACAATTCCAATCTGATTTCGCAGTGCATCCAGCTGAATCTCACGAATATCCGTTCCATCTAAATAAATTGCTCCATCTGTAACTTCATAAAATCTTGGGATCAGACTGCATAAAGTTGTTTTTCCTACCCCGGACGGACCAACCAGCGCCACATAATCACCAGCCTCAACTGACAGATTGATATGATTCAAAACCGGTTCTTCGTCATCTTCATATTGAAAAGAAACATCTTTAAACTCAATTTTCCCATCTACATTCTCCAGCACTTTTGCATCTGGTTTATCAGCAATATCCGGCGCAATTGACAGGATTTCCAAAAACCGCTCAAATCCGGAATACCCATTCTGAAACTGCTCGGTAAACGTAACCAGTTTTTTCACAGGTTCGGTAAAATTATTAATATAAAGAAGAAATGTAATCAGATCAGTTACAAGAACCGTTCCTTTCAGCATCATGCCTACCCCAAAAAGCAGAACTACAACCGTAATCAGTGTACTCATTGCTCCCAGTCCCGAATTATAGATTCCCATATATTTATAACTGGTTTTCTTTGCAGAAACAAAATTTTCATTTCCTTTCTGAAACTTTTTCATCTCTACATTTTCATTTGCAAATGATTTTACAACGCGGATTCCGGATAAGCTATCCTCAATCTGACTGTTAATATCGGCAATTTTTTCCCTGTTTCGTTTGAATGCTTTCTTCATTTTTCCATTGTAATAAAAAGCATACACTGCCATAACCGGTATAAATGCAAATGCAATCAATGCCAATTTTATATTGACTGTCAAAAGAATCGCAAAGGAACCAATAATTTTAATAATAGAAATCACAAGATCTTCCGGACCATGATGCAGCAGCTCACTAATATCAAACAAGTCGCTTGTAATACGTGATAACAAATGTCCTACCTTTTGATTATCATAAAATGCAAACGTCAATTTCTGATAATGCCCGAAAATATCTCTGCGCATATCGGCTTCCATTTTGGCTCCCATTATATGTCCAAAATAAGCTATATAAAAATTACAGAATACCTCCAGAAACACAAGACCAATCATCAGTGCTCCCAACAGTAACATACTCTCCTTTGCCGCTTCTGCCCCAAAATAAACCACTTCATTCGTAATATAGCGGACAATCAGCGGTATAATCAATGTAACAGCCGCTCCTAATATTGCAAAAAACATATCACTGTAAAACATCGCCTTATAAGGTCTGTAATAGGCAAATAATTTTTTTAGTTTTTCTTTCATCGTACCTCTACCTCTCTCTTTCCATATCGGATACCATCTTACTACTCTGAAAATTCTTTGTCAAAGCACTCTGCTAAAAAGTTCAGGAAATATTAAGAATCTTTTTGTACTTTTCTTCACTTTCATCTGTCAAAATAATTCTAAAATAATTTATAAACCACGTAATTGAAAGATAAATCAAGGATATGGTCATTTTGAAGCCGTTTCTTGTTTATTCCTTGCAATGGCCGGGCAGTTCTTTCTATTTAATTGGCGCTGGATGATTCAAATTGCATCATAGATTCTCACATTTTCCTTGCATCTTTTGTACTTTCGCCGTAGAATATAGTAGTGAGAACTTCTCTTACAGTGATAAAGCAGTACAGGAGGTACAAATATATGAGTCATACAGACCGTATGGTAGGAACTATATCTCGTGGTGTTCGTGCACCGATCATTCGCGAGGGAGATAATCTGGCTGAAATCGTAGTTGACTGCGTATTAAAAGCAGCAGAAAGTGAACATTTTGAAATCCACGATAAGGACGTAATTGCAATTACAGAGGCCGTTGTAGCCAGAGCACAGGGTAATTATGCACACATCAATGATATTGCTCAGGATGTACACGAAAAATTCGGAGATGATACCGTTGGCGTTCTCTTCCCGATTTTAAGCCGTAACCGTTTTTCAATCTGCTTAAAGGGAATTGCTAAAGGATGTAAAAAAATCGTCCTGATGCTTAGTTATCCTTCTGACGAAGTAGGAAACCATCTGATTGATCTGGATCTGATGGACGAAAAAGGGGTCAATCCTTGGTCTGACGTATTAACAGAAGAAAGATACAGAGAGCTGTTTGGTTATGAAAAGCATGTATTTACAGGCGTTGATTATGTAGAATATTACAAACAGCTGATTCAGGACGCAGGTGCTGAAGTAGAGATTATCTTTGCAAATAATCCAAAGGCAATTCTTTCCTATACAAAGAGTGTTCTGACTTGTGATATTCACACCCGTCAGAGAACAAAGAGAATCTTGAAAGCAAATGGCGCTGAAAAGGTATATGCTTTAGATGATATCATGACAGAAAGCATCAATGGCAGCGGATATAATGACGCATACGGACTTCTCGGTTCCAACAAGGCAACGGAAGAAACTGTAAAGCTCTTCCCGATTAAATGTGAGGAGATCGTCAATACAATCCACGATGCAATGACAGAAAAAACAGGCAAGAACGTAGAAGTTATGGTTTACGGTGACGGTGCGTTCAAAGATCCGGTTGGAAAGATCTGGGAGTTGGCTGATCCGGTAGTTTCTCCGGCTTATACAAAAGGTCTGGAAGGAACACCTAACGAAGTAAAACTCAAATACCTGGCTGATAATGATTTTGCAGACCTGTCCGGTGATGAACTGAAAGATGCGATCAAAAACTACATCCACGAAAAAGATGTCAAAGCAGACAGTCTTGTTGGACAGATGGTCACACAGGGAACAACTCCAAGACGCTTAACAGATCTTCTTGGTTCCCTTGCTGATTTGACTTCCGGTTCAGGAGACAAAGGAACTCCGATCATTTATATTCAGGGATATTTTGACAACTATACAAAATAACATCTTACAAAATCGGCAGTGCATATGCACCGCCGATTTTGCTATTTTCCGTTTTTCTTTCGATTCATAACAAACGCTGTCAGAAACTCATAGAATCCGATTACATTCCGATTATCTGTCTTATTCATGTTATAACTGATGATAATATCTCTCTGACAGATCGGTTCTTCAATCTCTAATAGCTTGACTCTCTCGTTCTTCACTTCTCCCCAACTAAATTCCGGCCAGAAACCAATTCCCATATTAGCAGCAATCATATTCTTTACCGCTGCCGGATTATCACTTTCGAATACAATATTGGGCGTAAATCCCGCGTGCTGACAAAAACGATCGCAAATATATCTGAATTCACGTGACCCCTGTAAACTGATAAATCCTTCCCCCGATACCTCATCCAGACAGACTGACGTACGATTCCGATACTTCTCATTATCCGGTACCGCAAGAAATATCTTTTCTTCACAGGCAAAACTATTCTTCTCATTTACGCCTTGATAAAACAGCTTTGTTGTGATCGCTACATCGTATAATTCATTTTCCGCATTCTGCTGCATCTGAAAATGAATTCCCTCATGCTCCTTCTGATACTCAATAATCGCTTCCATTACCAGACTGGACGCTGCCAACACATTGATATGTATTGTTTCACTTTCTAACTTCGCCATCATATTTAATTGTTCCGGAATCTTATCCAGCTGTTCCAAAATCGGCTTTAGCTTTTTCTGTAAGTAACGTCCATATTCTGTCAGTACAATATTTCTGCCTTTTGATGTAAACAATGGAACGCCAAGACTCTCTTCCAACCGATGAATCGCCTGGGATAACGCCGGCTGACTGATGTGCAGATTCTTCGCACTGTTCGTCATATGCTTTGTCTCTGCCACTTCCAAAAAATAACGTATTTGAATTAATTCCATTGATTTTCCCCTCCTCACTGTTCAATATGCACTTAAAACCCATTATTTTATCGTGTTATATTTTTTATTTTCGTGATATTCACTATAAATATTTCTATTGATAACTTTCAAGTTATGATTTTAATAAATATTATATATTAGACATTGTAGAAAGTCAATGCTACACTAACTCAGGACTTAAGGAAAGAAATCATATGTTTTATAAAGGAAAGAGAGGAATTTTAAAATGGCTGAACTTTTAGAATCTACAATGTTAGTTTGTTTTGGTCTCTCCTGGCCAATGAACTTATCTAAGAACATCAAAGCAAAATCTGCAAAAAATATGAGTCTGCAGTTTATTCTGCTGATCATCTTCGGATATATTGCCGGTATCTCTGCAAAAATTTATACTCATAAATTTAATTATGTACTCGTTGTATACTTGCTGAATCTCATTGTTGTATCTGCAAATGTAGTCGTTTACTTTATTAATCGCCGTTATGACAAACAGGCAGAAAAAGCAAGCAGCAAGCTCGCAAAAGAAATTTCCGGAAACACAGACAATACTGTTTCAACAGAAACAATCTATGCTTCTTCTGCACAGAAAGAATTCAATCAGGGGGATGATGAAATGCAGACATATCGCGAATTAAACAGTGTTACCGAGGCCGGCGGCGTAGTGCTCTTCGGTTCCAATACCTTTGCAAATTTACCGTTAGGTGAACTGACACAGGCTTACCGCATTACAGAACCAATTTATAACCGCAGTATCAAAGATATTCGTATCAATCAAATTGAAAATTATTTGAAAGTATGTCTTTTTGATCTGAACCCACGAAAGATTTTTGTCAATCTGGGAGATGTTGATATTCAGGATGAAACACTTAACGAAGAAAGTTTTATCAGTAAATATGAATGGCTGCTCTACATGATTCATACAAAGACACAGGCAGAAATTTACATTGTTTCTATTGTCTCCAATCGCCCGGAAGCAATCAAACTCAATGCACTTTTGAAAAAACTTGCTGCCCAGACCGGATGTCATTATATTGATGCAACAGGTGCTTTGGAATCAAAACGTCCGGTACTTCGTCTGTTTGAATTGATGAAAGTACATATGAGAAATCATCCGATCAACTACGCTGACGCAATGACAGCAGGACGTCTCAGTGATAAAGAACGTGAACAGGTTCCAAACGACGGACATTCCTCTCCGGAATCCAGCGCAAACCGCGGATATGTTCATGTCAGAAACTAAATATAATCAGCTAGAGAATTCTCCCCGGTAACCATATGGTTCCGGGGTTTTTCCTGCTTACTCTTTTATTAAGAACTTCTCCATACCGTCTTTTTCATTACTCTTCTGTCAACCGGAACTCCAGTGCAGAAACAATACCACTGGACAAACTGCAATATTCTTCCAGTTTAACTTCATATATCTCAGCCCCCATCTTCACTTTCGCAGGGATTCCATATTGAAGCACTTCCAGATCCAACGCATTTTTCTTGCAATATGCAGCAATGCACTCCATAAACTCGTCTTCATTTCTCGGTTTCCGCTCCAAATCCTCCAGAAGAACAAACTTTTTTTCCATTCACTGCCATTCAGTTCTTTAGAAACATACCGCATATATAAATAATTTCCTACTGCTGCAAAAAGCGCAATCGCTAAATGCATAATCACAATATTCCGCACATAATCAACCAAAAACGAACTGATTATAGAGATGATAAAATAAACCAGAAAGGACCACCAAACAATTGCTGCACCGGAAAATAAAAACCTGGTTTTCTGAATAAACTTTGAGGATAGAATAAGTCGTATTATGATAACGCTGCCAATATAACACCCCATTACCAAAAATATCTTCTCCGAAAACAGTTCCAAATGAACCATATCCCGATTCAACATCAACGATAATACAGCAGTAAAAAATAAAACAAAGCCTATCTTCACACTTTTTAAAATTTCCTCTATCCAATCTTCCCTTCTCATATAACTCCCCTCCCATTCTTAAGCCGAATCTCACGTAAGTATTCCCTTGATATATACACACTACCTGCTGATTATTTAAAACCGCCTTCATTACTCCATTTAACTGGGGAGTATAATGTTCTACTTTTCTCAGATTCATAATCACTGATTTTGAGACTCTGCAAAAATAATCCGGAAGTTCATTTTCTAATTCATACAATTTCTTTCTGCATTGAAATTTTCGATTAGCCGTATAAACGAAGACCTTATCATTTTGACTTTCTATGTAGAAAATGTGAATACAACTAATTTGATATTTTTCCTTTCCGTCATATACAGATAACGGACACTCTCTATACGTTTCTTTGTCAATCAACGATACCAGCTCGTCTAAAGATTTATGATTCTGTTTCACATAAAGCTGCGCCTTTTCAGTCTGATCATCTTCAATAAACTTTATCTCTACTCTCATATTCTTCCTCCTGTTATTTTCATTTTACATATATGGCGCATTTTGTAAATAGCTTTCCGGTGACACGCCGTTTTAAGCAAGTAACAGGTTGATGAGGTTTATTACTGATAATTGCTAGGATTTTGTACAAAAACTGTCTTATCTTAATATGTTTGCATCAACTTCCTTTTATATTTTTGTCAGGTGTTTCAGAAAACATTCTGTCTAAATACACATTATATTCCTGCATAGAGCAAAATCCCCACGCCCAAAGATATGAATAAGCAAATAAACATTCCAAGTAGATCACCTCAAATTAGAGTTGATTATTTATTTCCATATTTAACTTTTTTAAATCAAATTTAGATTTCATCATATTTCAACAGAGTATTGATTAATCAAAACATCTATTTCGCTCTCATTTAATAAAGCAATTACATGGTTCGCATCGTAATATTGCTTTGAGGCTACACTATTTATAAAATTCTCATAACCAACTGTTATTCCTTTTCTAACCATTACATACCATTTTTCTACACCTTCTATTTGATTAAGAATAATGTAGGGCTTATTAGGAACAACACAAGGTACATCAGCAGCGACAGAATAAATCCCCAATAACTCATCTGTATCTTTTTTTCTATAAACTTTTGGTGTTGCATAATAGACATCTTGAGATTGAATGTCGTTCAAAAATTCTTCAAGATTAATTAAGTTATTATTGATTCTTCTTAGTTCAACCTGTCCTATTGAAATAGGATTATACACACCAAATATCTCAAATCTTTGATATTGATCACCTGTTTTATTAGTAATATCCTCTAACGCAGCAACACTGGCTTCTTCGTCCCACTTTATATATTCTTCATTTTCATTTATATGTACTTCAACATCTTCTCTTAAATATTTTGTTGTATTTAATTCATTACAAAGTTGCTTTATGATATCATAAAACAGTCTAATTTCAGATGGTGCAGTGGGTAAACTTAATGAAAGTAAAATATCTGTGCCTTCAAGCCATAATTCCAAGCCTCGTGCCAATCTTGTTTCATCATAAATAAGCGTATGTTCCGATATTTCATCTCTATCTAATCGATAATTCTCATCACAAACCCCATATGACAATCCAGTAAATTTTATGATATCCTCCATAGTCATTTTTTTCTTGAAAATTGATTTTTGTTTTATTCTTGCAGTTATTGACATACTCTCATCTCCTATCAATTAACTAAATTAAAAGTTGTTAATTTTCATCTGGTTGTTGGCCATCATGTGCTTTCCACTGACATTCTAGTAATTGCATATTACTGAAAACTGCTTTAAAAGATGAATTTTCCGGAGAGTAAACATAAATACCAAATTGAATTTTGTCTTTTCCTTCATGCAAATGACACACTCTCATTTGTTCATAATAAATTCCATCATTAGAACATTTTGTAATAATTTCTATTTTCTCATTATCGATTTTAAAACTCTTTGGTTCCCTTATCCATTTAAATTCTTTTAATTCCATAATATTTCACTCTTCAATTTCTTTCATAATTAAATTACCGAACACTTCGTCGTCACTATAAAAATCCTTTTGATACTTTGGCAATTCCAGTATTTACCATCACTTCGTTATATTCCCAATCTTTTCCGGTTAAATGATTCATGATGGCATTAAGCCCTATGATTTTTCACTACGCTCCTCAACAATTTCAATTTTACCTTCACCAATAACACTTTGATAATATGCAGTATAATTACAAGCGACATCCGATTCTTTAATCTGATAATTCGTATCTAATTCAAATCCCACATTTGGATTTTTCTTTATTAACTCAATCTTCCGTCCGTCTTTTGCACTATGAAAATATAAGATAATATGATCCTCATTAATTATCTCTCCAAAATTAAGAGGTACAATATAAACTTTACCTTCGTCAATCAGACCAAGCCGGCAACAATAGGCCTTTTTTATTATCTGAAATATTGTTTCGTTATCCTTAATTTCTCTATCTGTTCTTCTCAATATTTAATCCCCCAAAAAATCAAATTCCTCCATATTGCCGGGAATTTTTTATTCAGTACTCATTTCAACCAAAACTGCATCTTCAACAGGAAAATAATCTTTAAAACTGCTGCTAAGTCCACTTGCTTTCCATGCTTGTTCAAATGTAATGTCTGGAATATTGCTTAAATATACATATACAGAGTCACAAGCAGCATTCGCTAATCTTCCTTTTATCTCAAGGCGATATTTATAAGTGATGTCATTGCAGCTCCATGTTCCGTCTTCCATTTCACAATATGTATTCATATTACCTTCTATTGTTTTCTTAATTTCATTACCTTTTGGGTTACCACATCCCACCAAAGATAAAACAAGCACAAGACATATAATCATCGCAAATTTTTTCTTCATGCTATTTTCTCCGCAACTTCAAGCTTATTATTCTATACGAACATTTACCAAACTCATTGTAAGATCTTTCCCTGTTTCAACACTATACCATTTCCCCTTTTCAAGCTTAATAGTTTCGCTTGTCCCGGAAGTAATATAGGGAATTGCATAATCTATCTCCGTTTTTACATCTATAAAAATTACTTCTGTATCTCTTGGACTTTCTACTTTTACAGTTCCTGTAATTGGTTGTATTTGCTCATTGCCCGAAAGAGTAAATGTATGTGCTTTTATATATTCCCTATAACCAATTATCATCATTAAAATTACAAAAATGGATAAAATCCCAATCATACTCTTTGTTTTCTTTTTCATAGCAGCACCTCTTAATTGCATCATTTATATAACGCTTTTCATCTTTATAAACTGGGAATTATCTTTTTATATAGATTAAATCCGTCATGTGGTCCTATGTCAAGAAAAAGTACAAATTAAATGTAACCAATTTTCTCCCGTTTGTGGATAGCTTTGCCTAACTCGCAACTTCCATGATGTTCCTTTCAAGATTTGCAAGATACTGTTCCTCATATTGATTCGGAGACAGATATCCACA
>CAJKWK010000005.1 GCA_905203555.1 uncultured Lachnospiraceae bacterium | reverse complement strand
GAAACACATCCGGCAGTTTCTGCCACTATAATTCCTACAGTAAATTTACGCCGCCGAAGATAATATCCATCTCTTTTCTTTCACGATTTATTGTGTTAAAATGTCAAGCATAGATTGAATAAGCAAGGAGGGTGTCACTATGGGAATGACAATGACGCAGAAAATATTGGCTGCACATGCAGGACTTGATTCTGTTGTGGCAGGTCAGTTGATAGAGGCAAAGCTTGATGTAGTAATGGCAAATGATATTACCGGTCCGATGGCACTGCCTATTTTTAGAGAAATGGCAGAGCAGGTATTTGATCGGGAAAAGGTAGTTCTGGTGCCTGACCATTTTACGCCAAATAAGGATATCAAGTCCGCAGAAAATTCCAAAGCAATTCGGGAATTTGCCAGAGAGCATGGACTGACATGGTATTTTGAACAGGGAAAATCAGGTGTGGAACATGCGATTCTTCCGGAAGCAGGTGTGGTTGCAGCAGGAGAGTGTATTATCGGAGCAGATTCACATACATGTACATATGGAGCGTTAGGAGCATTTTCTACAGGTGTGGGAACAACAGACATTGCCACCGGAATGGCGACCGGCGAACTTTGGTTTAAAGTTCCAAGTGCGATTCGATTTGTGTTGACAGGAAAGCCGGGTCCGTATGTAAGCGGTAAGGATATTATTATTCATATCATCGGTAAAATCGGTGTAGATGGTGCGTTGTATAAATCAATGGAATTCACCGGAGAAGGGATTGCCAACTTATCTATGGATGACCGCTTTACGATGGCAAATATGGCGATCGAGGCAGGTGCAAAGAACGGGATCTTCCCGGTGGATGAGAAGGCAGAACAATATTTGAAAGAACATACAAAAAAGGAATATCAGATCTATACGGCAGATGAGGATGCGGAATATGATGAGGTCGTAGAGATTGATTTGTCAAAAGTACGTCCTACGGTTGCATTCCCACATCTTCCGGGCAATGCAAAAACCATTGACGAGATCGAGTCAATGGAGCCGATTCGGATCCAGCAGGTTGTAATTGGTTCCTGTACAAATGGCCGGATGGAAGATATGAGAAAGGCTGCTGCGATTTTGAAAGGTCATACAGTACACGAAGATGTACGCGTGATGGTGATTCCGGCAACACAGAAGATCTATAAGCAGTGTATAGCGGAAGGCTTGCTGGATATTTTTGTAGATGCAGGGTGTGCGGTAAATACTCCGAGCTGTGGTCCATGTATGGGCGGCCATATGGGAGTTATGGCAGCGGGTGAGAAGTGTGTATCAACCACAAACCGTAATTTTGTCGGCAGAATGGGGCATGTGGATTCTTTGATCTATCTTGCGTCACCGGAAGTAGCGGCGGCAAGTGCGATTGCAGGTTATATTGCAAATCCAGAGAAAGTAGGTGAACAAGCATGAAAGCGTTAGGACATGTATTTAAATATGGAGACAATGTTGATACAGATGTGATCATTCCGGCAAGATACCTGAATTCTTTTGATGCACAGGAACTTGCCAGTCATGCAATGGCAGATATTGATCCGGAGTTTGTAAACAGAGTACAACCGGGAGATTTGATTGTTGCAAATAAGAATTTCGGGTGTGGTTCTTCCAGAGAACATGCGCCGCTTTGTCTGAAAACGGCAGGAGTAAGCTGTGTGATTGCGGAAACATTTGCACGTATTTTTTATCGAAATGCGATTAATATTGGTCTTCCGATCATCGAATGTCCGGAGGCGGCAAGAGGAATTGAAGCCGGAGATGAGGTTGAGGTAGACTTTGACAGCGGAAAGATATATAATCGTACCAAGGGAACGGAATTTCAAGGACAGCCATTCCCGGAATTTATGCAAAAATTGATCGCAGCAGGCGGATTGGTCAAATATACAAACAGCAAGCGAAACGATCAAAAGTAAAAAGAAAATGAAGAGGATATCAGAATGAATTTATTGTACAAAAGCACACGAAATGCAGAGCATACAGTGACAGCATCTCAAGCAATTTTAAAAGGTTTGGCAGAAGATGGTGGATTGTTTGTTCCGGTAGAAATCCCAAAATTAGATGTGACAATGGATGAATTGAAGATGATGTCATATCAGGAGACTGCATATGCAGTGATGAAACAGTTTTTTACAGATTTTACAGAAGAAGAATTAAAGCATTGTATTAACAGTGCCTATGATTCTAAGTTCGATACAGAGGTAATAGCGCCTCTTGTAAAAGTCGGAAATACATATCATCTGGAGTTGTTCCATGGAGCAACAATTGCGTTTAAAGATATGGCGCTGTCCATTTTACCGCATTTGTTGACGACATCAGCGAAGAAAAATCATGTAAAAAATGAAATTGTAATTTTGACAGCAACTTCTGGAGATACGGGAAAAGCTGCTCTTGCCGGATTTGCAGATGTGCCGGGCACAAGAATCATTGTGTTTTATCCGAAAAACGGAGTCAGCAAAGTACAGGAACTGCAGATGGTAACACAAAAGGGTGAAAATACTTCTGTTGTGGCAATTCATGGCAATTTTGACCATGCACAGAGTGGTGTGAAGGCATTATTCGAAGATAAAGAACTGGAAAAAGAACTTGCAGAAGTAGGGTATCAGTTCTCGTCCGCAAACTCAATCAATATCGGACGTCTGGTTCCGCAGGTTGTGTATTATGTATATGCGTATGCGAAATTAGTGGAAAATGAAGAAATTACTGACGGAGAAGAAATCAACGTAACTGTTCCGACGGGGAATTTTGGAAATATTTTAGCAGCGTATTATGCAAAACAGATGGGAGTGCCGATCGCAAAGCTGATATGTGCTTCAAATGAAAATAAAGTTTTATATGACTTTTTCAAGTCTGGAAAATATGACCGTAATCGGGAATTTGTACTGACTTCTTCTCCGTCCATGGATATTTTGATTTCCAGCAACCTGGAACGGTTGATTTATGCGATTTCTGATCAGGATGCAGAGAAAGACCGTCAGTTGATGGAGGAGCTGAAAGAAACAGGTTCTTACGAGATCACAGATGCAATGATGGAAAAACTGAAAGAGTTTGAAGGTGGCTATGCGACTGAGGAAGAGACAAAGGCTGCGATTCATGACACATATGCATCAACCGGATATGTAATGGATACTCATACAGCGGTAGCTGCTCATGTGAGCAAAGTATACCGGGAGAAGAGTGGGGATCAGAGAAAAATGCTTGTTGCATCTACGGCAAGTCCGTATAAGTTTGTAGGAAGTGTAATGAGTGCGATTGATGAAAAATATCAAGGTCAGGAAGATTTTGCTCTGATCGATGAATTAGAACGTGTATCCGGAACAGAAATTCCGAATGCAATCAACGAGATTCGGAATGCAGAGATTATTCATACATTAGAGTGTGATGCAGATGCAATGAAAGAGACGGTAAAATCAATTTTGAAGGCAGAGGAGTAAGTCATGGAAGAAATGTTTGGATTTTTGAGTGTAATCGTAATCGGATGTGGAGTATATAGTCTTTACGCTTACATTCAGATGAAAAAAGGCGGGCCGATCAATGAGGCGCTTTTGCTGGGAAGAAGTTATAATGAGTATAATTGTAAGGACAAAGATGCTTTTTTGCAGAAAGCATTGCCGGCAGTGCTTGTATTTGCATTTGCCTCTCTGCTTTATGGTGTCGTTGATTTTATACATTGTTATGTTCAGCCAATAAAGACAGTGGATCTAATCTGCATGATTTTATTCTTTGCTGTATTGGTTTGGTTCCTTATCTATACAGGAAAACTTAAAAAAATCTATTTTTAATTCCTGATAAAGATAATAGTGAAATTATTAACAAAGGAGTTGCAAAAAATAGGCTAAAAACCTTGAATTTTGAAAGAAAATATAAAAAATAAGGCTCAAAATGCAAGATTCGATTTTGAATCTTGCATTTTTATATATATTTTATACAATTTTTATGATTATTAAGGAAATAAATGAATTGGGGGATGGGATATCTTTCAAGAAAAGTGTTGACTTTGGAGTTGAAGTATGTATAATGAAAATAGAATTACTATTTTAAGGAAAGAGGTTAAACAAAGATGGCAAAAATTGATTTGACAAAGTATGGTATCACTGGAACCACAGAGATTGTTTACAATCCTTCTTACGAATTGTTATTTGAAGAAGAGACAAAACCGGAACTGGAAGGTTTTGAAAAGGGACAGGAAAGTGAACTTGGCGCGGTTAACGTTATGACAGGTATCTACACAGGACGTTCTCCGAAAGATAAATTCATCGTTATGGATGAGAACTCAAAAGATACTGTATGGTGGACTTCTGACGAATATAAGAATGATAACAAACCTGCATCACAGGAAGCTTGGGATACATGTAAAGAAATTGCTTTGAAGGAACTTTCTAATAAGAGATTATTTGTAGTAGATGCATTCTGCGGAGCTAACGAAGATACACGTATGGCAATTCGTTTCATCGTAGAAGTTGCTTGGCAGGCACATTTTGTAAAGAATATGTTTATCCAGCCGACAGCAGAAGAGCTGGAGAACTTCGAGCCGGATTTCGTTGTTTACAATGCTTCCAAGGCTAAAGTCGAGAACTACAAAGAGTTGGGATTGAACTCAGAGACAGCAGCAATCTTTAACATTACAAGTCGTGAGCAGGTTATCCTGAATACATGGTATGGCGGAGAGATGAAGAAAGGTATGTTCTCTATGATGAACTACTACCTGCCACTGAAGGGAATCGCTTCTATGCACTGTTCTGCAAACACAGATCTGAACGGTGAGAATACAGCAATCTTCTTCGGACTTTCCGGAACAGGTAAGACAACACTTTCTACAGATCCAAAACGTCTCTTGATCGGTGATGACGAGCATGGTTGGGATGATAACGGAGTATTCAACTTTGAAGGTGGATGCTACGCTAAGGTTATCAACCTTGACAAAGAGTCTGAGCCAGACATTTACAATGCAATTAAGAGAAACGCTCTTCTTGAGAACGTAACTCTGGATGAGAATGGTAAGATTGACTTTGATGATAAGAGCGTGACAGAGAATACACGTGTATCTTATCCAATCGACCACATTGAAAAAATCGTACGTCCGGTATCTGCAGCTCCGGCAGCTAAGAATGTAATCTTCTTATCAGCAGATGCATTTGGAGTACTTCCTCCGGTATCTATTCTGACACCAGAGCAGACAGAATACTACTTCTTATCTGGATTTACTGCAAAACTGGCTGGTACAGAGCGTGGAATTACAGAGCCTACACCAACATTCTCTGCATGTTTCGGACAGGCATTCCTGGAATTGCATCCGACAAAATATGCAGAAGAGCTTGTTAAGAAAATGCAGGCAAATGGCGCTAAGGCTTACCTTGTAAATACAGGATGGAATGGAACAGGAAAACGTATTTCTATCAAAGATACTCGTGGTATCATTGATGCAATCCTGAATGGAGATATCTTGAATGCTCCGACTAAGAAGATTCCATACTTTAACATTGAAGTGCCGACAGAACTTCCGGGAGTTGATACAGGAATTCTTGACCCACGCGATACTTATGCAGATGCTGCAGAGTGGGAAGAGAAAGCAAAAGATCTGGCAGGAAGATTCATTAAAAACTTTGCTAAATACGAGAGCAATGAGGCAGGTAAGGCACTTGTTTCTGCAGGTCCTCAGCTGTAAGAATTAAATAAAGAGAACTTCAGAATGAAGATGAAAAAACGGATGTGTGACAAGCGCATCCGTTTTTTGACTATAGATTTCCAAAACGATTTATGATAGGAAAAGTTAGCTTGATTTTTGTATTATACCTTATATATTCGAGTAAGTTTGTATGGAAATGTTTTAAATTATAGGCCTGAAATAAAACAAACCCATAATAAAACAAACGGAATCCAATACTTCCTGTAGAAACTCATATACCGGATGGGTATAAATATTTTGCAATGAGTGGAAGAACCAGAGTGACTGTTTCTATTCGCGGAGCAGAAAAAGGAATCCTATACATTTTGACGGGTGAAAAGCGTGTTATGGGAAAGAGAGCAGTACAACTATCAAAAAATGGACAGAATACAGCACAATCATTCGGCTGGAAAGTACATGACCGTTGTAGTTTGTATATGAAGGAAGTCGAACAATAGAATTGTTGAAAGTAGGATTTGGTAGAAAGGATTTTAACAAAGATCTGTAGTTTAGCAGATAATAGCATTGCAAATAATTTCCCTTGCAAATAATTTCTGAGAGAACAGAAATGGAAAATGAGAATAAATGTATAATATAAAGAACAAAAATGAAATTAATTGCTTTGTGGAATGAGTAAAATACGATTAACAAATGAAGTATTTCTACAAGACGGAAGGAGAAGAAACAGGGAATGAAGAAAGAAGATATTAAAAATCTGATTTCACAGATGACATTGGAAGAAAAGGCCGGAATGTGTTCCGGCGCTGATTTTTGGCATCTGAAAGGCGTGGAACGTCTGGGAATCCCATCTGTTATGGTAACAGATGGACCTCACGGACTTCGAAAACAAAGTGATCAGGCAGATCACTTGGGAATCAATGAAAGTATCAAAGCAGTCTGCTTTCCGACAGGATGTGCGACTGCGTCTAGTTTCGACAGAAACTTATTGAGAAAGATTGGAGAAACAATCGGACAGGAATGTCAGGCAGAAAATGTGAGTACGATTCTCGGTCCTGCAATGAACATTAAGCGTTCTCCATTGTGTGGGCGTAACTTTGAATATTATTCGGAGGATCCTCTTGTAGCATCGGAGATGGCAGCGGCTTTGACAGAAGGAGTCCAGAGTCAGAATGTAGGGGTCAGCATGAAGCATTTTCTGGCGAATAATCAGGAAAAACGCCGTATGACGAACTCATCACAGGTAGATGAGCGTACACTTCGGGAAATCTATCTGGCGGCGTTTGAGGGAGCTGTAAAGCAGGCAAAACCGTGGACAGTTATGAATTCTTATAACCGTATCAATGGAACTTATGTTGGAGAAAGCAAAGAATATCTGACAGATATTCTTCGTGATGAGTGGAAATTTGATGGATATGTCATGTCTGACTGGGGCGCAGTCAATGACCGTGTAGAGGCGTTAAAAGCCGGTATGGAACTGGAAATGCCTTCCTCCGGAGGAATTAATGATGCATTGATTGTGAAGGCCGTTCGGGACGGTAGTCTGGATGAGGCAGTTGTAGATCGGGCATGTGAGAGAATCTTGAATATTATTTACAGATTTACGGAAAACCGTCGGCAGGATGTGAGCTTTGATTATGAGAAAGATCACGAATTGGCCGCAGAGGCAGAAAGCGAATGTATCGTTCTTTTGAAAAATGAGGATGAAGTTCTTCCTCTGGCAAAGGATAAGAAGGTTGCTTTTATTGGAAAATATGCAGAGACCCCGAGATATCAGGGCGGCGGCAGTTCACATATTAATAGCTGGAAAGTCGAGTCTGCACTTGAGGCGGTTAAGGATATGGCGGAAGTAGCTTATGCAAATGGATTTGATGATACTGTCGATGAAGTCAATGAGGAATTACAAAAAGAAGCAGTGCGTATCGCAGAGGAAGCCGAGGTGGCAGTTATTTTCGCAGGACTTCCGGATGCATTTGAATCAGAGGGATATGACAGAAAGCATTTGAATCTTCCGAACTGTCAGAATGAGTTGATTGAAAAGATCTGTAAAGTACAGAAGAACACCATTGTTGTCCTTCACAATGGATCACCGGTAGTTATGCCGTGGAAGGATCAGGTAAAGGGAATTGTGGAGGCATACTTAGGCGGTCAGGCAGTCGGCAAAGCTGTAGTCAATATTCTTTATGGAAAGGCAAATCCAAGCGGAAGACTTGCGGAGACATTCCCACTTCGACTGGAAGATACTCCATGTTATCTGACTTACGGAAAAGGTGTGGATGAAGCTATTTACAGTGAAGGTGTTTTTGTAGGTTATCGTTACTATACAAGTAAGAAACAGGATGTGTTATTCCCATTTGGTTACGGCCTTTCCTATACAAAATTTGCATACAGTAATCTGAAGCTTGACAGAACACAAATGACAGATGCGGAGGCTCTCACGGTTTCTGTAGATGTTGAAAATACTGGGAACTATGCCGGTAAAGAAGTTGTTCAGATTTATGTGGCTCCGAGTGAGACAGAGGTGTCCCGTCCGGTAAAAGAATTAAGAGCTTTCGATAAAATCGAGCTTGCTCCGGGAGAAAAGAAGACGGTAACCTTTGAATTGGATGCGAGGGCGTTTGCATATTGGAATACGGAAATTCATGACTGGTTTGTAGAAAGTGGCAGCTATGATGTCCAAGTCGGCAAGAATGCAGACGAAGTATTATTACATGCATCCGTTCAAGTAGAAGGTACAAAAAAGATTAAGAAAACTTACACGTTGAATACCTGTATGGGTGAATTGATGAGGGATGAAAAAGCGCAGGCAGTACTCAGTCAGATGATGGGTGGCAACCAACAGGCGATGGAGATGGCAGAGGCAAATAAAGAAGATCCATCAGGCGCTGTGAATTCTGAAATGATGGCAGCAATGATGAATGATATGCCTCTGCGTCAGTTGTTGAGTTTTGTACCGGGAATGACAATAGAAGTACTGGAACAGATTCTGACCGCGGTAAATCAATAGTTATCGATATAATCAAGATAAGTATAAGAAAGAAGAAAGAAGAAAGAGAGAAAAAGAGATGGCAAAAGCATTGGGAAAAGATAAGTTTGGTGTACAGAGGACGATGCGCAGAAGAGATTTTTTGGGAGACTCACTGGGACAATTCGCATTGAACGCAATGAGTGGATTGATCGGACAGATGACCTATTTTTATACCGATAAGGTAGGTATGGCAGCAGGCGCAGTAGCTACAGTTCTGATGATCTGTAAGATTGTCGATGCCTTTACAGATTTGATCATGGGGAATATCGTAGATCATACAAAACCTGGAAAAGAAAAATACAGACCATGGCTTTTGAAAGCAGGTATTCCGGCAGGTATTCTTACCTTATTGATGTTTACAGTGCCGAAGGGAAGTTCTGGATTACAGGTTGGATACTTGTTGATCACAAACCTGTTATTTACAGCAGTTGCTTACACAGCAGTATGCATACCTTACTCTTCTTTATGATTGTACGGACAAACAGCCAGGAAGAGCGAGGAAGAATGGGTACATGGCGTGCAGCGGCGGGATATGTATCCGGTATGATCATTGCAGTTGCAATCATCCCGATTACGAATATGCTGGGTGGAACACAGAGCGCATGGATCAAATTTGGAGCAATTGCAGGAGCTCTTGTAATTTTAGCATTTTTGATTTGCTATTTGACAAGTAAAGAAACAATACAAGGGGAAACAGAAGTACAGGAAACGGAAGAGGAAGAAGCAGTTCCTTTTAAAGAGGCTATTACAAAATTATTTCATAATAAATATTGGGTTATGATTCTGGTTATGAGTTTTGTAACAAATGTTCTGTATGGAATCAATGGAGCTTCTGGGGCATATTATGCAAAATGGATCTATGGAAATGATAATTTGATGGGAATTATGGGGGCAGTTGGATTAATTCCTACTCTAATAGGATTTATAAGTGTAGGTCCTATGATCAAGCATTTGGGTGTTACAAAAACTCTTACAGTTTCATTTGCACTTGGAACTGTTTCGACTATCGCAAGAATTATTAATCCATACAATTTTGTATTTAACTTAGGGATGGGCTGTATTGGTACATTTGCAAATATTCCTATGATGTGTTTAATGGGAGTTTTGACGGCGATGTCTATTGATTATAATGAATATAAATATGGCAAAAAGATGGTTGCCTCAGCGCAGGCCGCATCTAGTTTTGGATGTAAAGTGGGAAGTGGTATCGGAGCATCTGTTATTGGATGGTGTTTGTCATTGGCAGCATATGATGCAACTATGACGGTTGCAACAGAGGCTACAAAACAGGCGATTTTTGCATTTTCCATTTATATTCCGGCAGTAATGTTTGCAATTTTGTTTGTGATGAGTATGAAATTTGATCTGGAGAAGAGACTGCCTCAATTGAGAGAAGAAATCGCAAAGCGTAAAGCACAGAAAAAAGCATAAAGGAATAATACAGTTTAGTCGAATGTATTAGAAGCATAGAGCTACTGAATAGTTATTACATAAAAACGGCAGAGCGGGAAAAGGGAAATCCGGCTCTGCCGTAAAATATATCAAGCATCTGTGAACTAGCGTTCGTTCTCTAGCAATCCTCGTCCATACAGTTCCGGTTGTTTACGGAATTGAAGGGGAGTGATATGATATTGTTTTTTAAATGCTGTCTGGAAATGGCTCTGGCTGGAAAAACACAGATAATTGCTGATAACGCTAAGTGGCTTATCTGTAAATTGCAGCAGGTGTTTCCCCTCTTCCAGTTTACAACGCAGGATAAACGCACTAATTGTGAAGCCTAGCTGTTCTTTAAAATATGTGGAAAAATAGGAACGGCTGAAGCCTACATGGTTGGCAACATCTGCGACTGTAATCGGACAGTTGATATGTTGAAGAACATAGTGGATTGCCTGCTGTAGAGCTTCGTCAGAGGTACTGGGAATCAATTTTTCTTTTACTTTTTGTGCAAAAGCAAGAAGCATTTGGAAATTCAAATTTTGAACAGCAGAAGGTGTATTGAGGTTTTCTGCTGTCTGAATGTATAAGTCGGACATTTGAAATGCGTTGTCAGCATCTACACCACTGGAAATTGCACAGCGTGTTGCCAGTGCAGTCATGATAATATGCAGATTTTTAATTTGACGAAGCTGGTTTGGCGCAATTGTACCGGGATGCGTAACAGAGGATTGTAACGTCAGATTTTTTAATCCGTTCACATCTCCTGACTCGACTAAATGAAGTATCATCGATTCGATTTCCAAAGAATTGTTGTGCTGAAAATTTTCTTTTTGTTGATAGATGGATTCCGTATGTTTTTCAATTTGTTCAGAAGAGTCTGAAATTTTGTCGGATTCCCAAAGGTCAAAATGAGAACGCACTTCGTGGTTCAGAAAATAGTTAAAAATGGAAGCTTTTGATAAAAGCCCACTTAAAGCAATCGGCGGGATGAGGTGGAAAAAGTTTTTGAATTCTGTGCGTTTTTCTGGTACAACTACATAGTCTGCATACATGGCATGAAAATCAGTGTCGGTAAACGGAATATAATTTGCAGGACCTAAGACAATGCGAAATTCCGGTAAATCGTTCGATTTTACGGCAACAAAATAAGCACCATAAGGAGTGGAAATATGTGTAATAGAGTCAGTCATATTCCCGAACTTTTCAATGTAATGTTTTGGTGGACAGGTGTAGGAGGATTGTTCCGGGAATGCCTGTATCAAGGAGTTCCCTTGATATATGTAAATTGGGATACCGGAATCTAGATTGTTTAAATGACAAAAGTCTTTGATATCTTGTAAGGAAATCATTTTTCTCTCCATCTTGATAGTAAATGTAAATTTAGTGCATTGTATTAAGTTACAGTTAAATTATATAAGAAATCGAACAAATCTACAATAAAAAATAAATAACAACAGGAGGAGATATAACATGAAACTTTATGATTTGAGAACAGAATACAGAGTAAATCCAATTGGAATCGCAGAGAAACATCCACGTTTTTCATGGAAGCTAGAATCAGAAGAAAAGGATACAGTACAGCAATCCTATCATATTGTGGTAAAGAATGGTGCGGATATAGTATGGGAAACAAAAGCAGAGAGTGAAGAGTCTGTATTGATTCCTTATGCGGGAAAAGCATTGGAAGATGAGACTTCTTATGGCGTGATAGTAGAAGTGACAGATAATCATGGGAATACAGCAGTTGGAGAAATGTCTTTTGAGACAGGGATTCTTGAAGTGGAGACATTTCAAGCAAAAATGATCACACATGATTTCCCGGAGAAAGAGACAGCATGTCCAGTTTTTTCAAAGATATTTTCAGTAAAAGGTAAAGTAAAAAAAGCAAGAATTTATGCTACATCCAGAGGCGTCTATGAGGCATATTTGAATGGAAATCGAATTGGAGAAGATCGAATGACACCGGGCTGGACAAGTTATCATCATCGTTTGCAGTACCAGATTTATGATATTACTCAAATGCTCCAAGAAGAAAATGAAATTGAAATGATAATAGGAAATGGCTGGTACAAAGGTATTTTCGGATTTATGCTAACACCGAATATTTATGGTGACAGAGTTGGGACATTTGCAGAGATACATATTGAATATGAAGATGGAAGCAGAGAGGTTATCTGTACGGATGAGTCATGGAAAGTTAGGACAAGCGATGTTCGTTACAGTGAGATTTACATGGGGGAAACGATTGATACGACTGTAGGTGAGAATGGGAACAGTGGGGATTCTGTAATCAGACAGGGAAAGGTTTTCTGTGTGGAATTTGATAAAAAAACTTTGACTGCGCAGGAAAACGAACCGGTGCGTATTACTGAAAGGATTCCGGCAAAGGAACTTGTCGTGACTGCAAAAGGTGAAAAACTGGTGGATTTCGGACAGAATCTGACCGGAGTTGTAGAAGTGAAAGTGCATGGAAGAAAAGGGCAGAAGATTGTCATTCGTCATGCAGAAGTGTTGGATAAGGATGGAAACTTTTATCCGGAAACATTGCGTCAGGCAAAATCAGAAGATACTTATATTTGTAATGGTGAGGAACAAACATTCCTGCCACATTTTACATTCCATGGCTTCCGATATATTTGTGTGGAGGGCCTGGATGATTTGTCATTGGAACAGTTTACTGCATGTGTGATGCATTCGGATATGGAAAAGTCAGGAGATTTTCATTGCTCTAATCCAAAAGTAAATCAATTACAAAACAATATTGCGTGGGGACAGCGGGGCAATTTCCTCGATATTCCGACGGATTGTCCGCAGCGAGATGAGCGGCTGGGGTGGACAGGAGATGCACAGATTTTCTCATGGACGGCTGCTTTCAACCGGAATACAGCATTGTTCTTTCGGAAATGGATGAGGGATGTGTCAGCAGAATCCTCGTTGGAAAAGGGAGTGCCTCATGTTGTGCCAGATATTCTCGGACAGTACAGTTCTTCTGCATGGAGTGATGTGGCTGTTATCGTGCCTTGGGTTGTATATCAGACTTATGGCGATAAAGGAATTTTGAAAGAAAACTGGAAATGTATGCATGAATGGGTGGATTATATTCAAAGTCAATGTGGGGCAAATGGGCTCTGGCAGACCGGATTTCAATATGGTGACTGGTTGGCATTGGATAAAGAGGAAAGTGCAGACAGAACTGGCGCTACAGATAAATATATGATTGCAAATGCGTATTATTTATATGTGACAGACTTGGTAAAAAAGACCGCAGGGGTGCTTGAGAAATTAGAAGAAGAGAAGAAGTATCAGATGTTATATGATACAACACTGGAAGCATTTCGTCAGGAATACTATACAAATACCGGACGAATTGTCAGTGAGACGCAAACGGGAGCGATTTTATCTTTATATTTCAACTTGGCGAGAGAAAAAGATAGAGATCGCATTTTGCAGACTTTGAAAACAAATATTGAAAATCATAAAAATCATCTTGCAACTGGATTTGTAGGAACACCATATTTGTGTCATGCGTTATCCGAAAACGGAGAACATGAACTGGCTGGAACTATCTTTATGAAGGAAGATTATCCGTCATGGCTCTATGCGGTGAACATGGGTGCAACAACCATTTGGGAGAGATGGAATTCTATTATGCCGGATGGTAGTTTTGATGTTTCGGGAATGAATTCGTTGAATCATTACGCGTATGGTTCCATTGGGGATTGGATGTATCGAAAAGTTGCGGGGGTAAGTCAGTTAATACCAGGATATAAAAAGTTTAAAGTACAGCCGATGTTTGTGAAAGGAATTGAAGAAGCCGAGGTTGAATTTGAGTCAGTTTATGGGAGAATTGAAAGTAAATGGAGTTGCAAAGACGGAAGAATCCGGGGCTTTGTGAGAGTTCCTGCAAATACAACAGCAGAGATTTATTTCCCGGAGAAAGAAAAGGTAATTACCGTTGGCTCTGGTATATATAAATATGAATACGAAACCACAACGAATCTGGCATATGAACGGTTCAGTATGGACAGTACATTAGGAGATATTTTAGCGCAGCCGTTAGCGGTGGAATTGTTCAACCAGATGGTTCCGGGCATATTGGATAATCCAATGCTTGCTATGGCGAAGCAGATGACATTGTCAGAGATGCTTGGTGCGGCTCCGGAGGCAAGACCGTTGTATGAGGCGGTGGTAAAAGCGCTGAACGAGGCAGAGAAGACAGAGGCAAGAGAAATAAATTAAAGAAAGATTAGGAGATGAAACAATGATATCAGAAAAACATCTTTTATGGGAAACATCCGAATATAACTATCCGGCGGCATTTGGATTCATTCCCAATATTGTCAGCTATCTGCACGAGGATGCTGAAAAAAGACCATGTATGGTAGTGGTACCGGGTGGTGGATATCGTGTGGTATCACCGACAGAAGGGGAACTTGTAGCTCTGGAATTTTACAACAAAGGGTATAATGCATTTGTATGCACTTATACAGTGGACTTATGCGGAATTGAACCGCTCAAGGAACAGCCGATGCGGGATTTGTCCAGAGCAATCCGTTATATTCGTGCCAACAGTGAGGGATTTCATGTTAAAAAAGACCAATTGACTGTCTGTGGATTCTCAGCAGGAGGGCATTTGTGTGGAAGTGTTTGTGTACACTATAAAGATGTGAAAGATGAAAATCCAAAGTATGCAGATGTTTCCAACAGACCGGATTCTGCAATTCTTTCTTATCCGGTGATCACTTCCGGAGAAAGTGCACATCGTGGTTCTTTTGAAGCTTTGTTTGGGACTGAAGCCACAGAGGAGCAGCTATGCTATATGTCATTAGAAAAGCATGTAACACCGGATACTCCTCCTTGTTTTTTGTGGCAGACGGTGACAGACGAGACAGTTCCTGTAGAAAACAGTTACCTGTTTGCGGAAGCTTGCAAAGCGAACAAGGTTCCGTATGCACATCATGTTTTTTCAAAAGGAAAGCATGGGTTATCTCTGGCAAATGAAGATTGGGCAAGTGGAAATTTTAGAGGACAGTATACAATGGAACAAATTAAATGTCTACTAGAAGCTGCTGAAAAAAGAAGACTTCCACTTCCGAAGGAGGCAACAGAGCAGATTAAAAGGATATTTGGAATAAGTGAAAACATTAAAAAAAAGCCACAGGATACTCCGCGTATTGGCGAGCCGTCGGAAGAAGTTTCGGTTTGGCCATTACTAGCGGATATGTGGCTGAAATCAATGGAGTAATTCCTATTTTGGGTTCGCTCTGGTTTTTAACAAAGTGTTTATATCATATGTTTGTGCAAGGTGAATCCTCGTCCTTTTACCTCGCTGACTTGACTGATGACCATAAAGGCTTTTGGGTCGATATCCATAATTAGTTGATTTAATTTCGGCAATTCACGATTAGAAATAACTGTCATTACAAGAAATCCCTTTTTATGAAGGTAGCCGGATTCTGTTCGGTACAGCGTAGTTCCGCGATCCAATTTCTGATGAATCATGGAATTGATTTCTTCATATTTATCACTCATGATTTTGACCTGCATCTGGTTTTTACCAAGTAATAGAACCTTGTCCACGAGGACAGTATAAATCATAATAAGTAAAATGCCATATAAACTCTTTTCTGTATCTCTGAAAAACATCTGGCCGATTAAGATTAAGAAATCGAAAGCATATAATCCAACAGATACCGGAAGTCCGAATTTCTTATTTAAAATCAATGGCGGAATATCCATACCACCGGTAGAAGCTCCGGCTCTGATTACCATGCCGACACCAACTCCAATGGATACTGCTGCAAATATAGTGCAAAGCATGGGATCATCAGTTAATGTTTGAATCCATTCGATTTTTTGCAGGATTCCCAGAATGATTGGAAAATAAAAGGTACTGATTAAAGAAGTCAGGGCAAATGATTTTCCAAGAATCAAAATTGCTAAAATAAACATAATCGTGTTAAAGATAGCGGCGAATAATTCGATGGGAACGCCAAAGTAATGATTCATAATCAAGCCCAATCCGGTTGTACCTCCGGTAATCAATCCGGTTGGCAGGACAAAGGCAACAATACCACAGCAATAGATGGTATTTCCCAATAATACGAAAAAAAGTTTTTTAAAATTAAAGATATTTTTAAATTCCTTTTTTAAATCAGCAGCCATATAGTATACCTCTCTTTTGTATTTTATGACATCATAAGTGTGATACTTTAATTGGATGAAATCCTTTAAAACGCAAGAAAAACAGGTATGAAACCTGTTTTTCCCTTGCTTAAAACAGTATATCATTTTTTCTAAAAAGCGCAAGTATTTCTATGAAAATATCGTGCAATTTTGCATTAGATATGATATAGTTACAGTTATACTTTGTCGAAACTATGGGGGGATCAACAGATAGATTTTTACAAAAGGAGTCTTATTTTATGAAAATGAATGAACTGGGACTGGTTTATTTCAGTCCAACTGGAACAACAAGAAAGGTGATTATGGAGGCTGCAAGAAATATTGATTTGAAATCCATTTCTTATGACCTTTCTATTCATAAAGAAAAGAAACCATCCATGCAATTTAAAAAGAATGATTTTGTACTTTTTGGAATCCCGGTATATGGTGGCCGTGTCCCGGCGACTTTTTTGGAGTATTTTGAAAATTTGCGGGGAGATAATACTCCAGCAGCGTTGATTGCTACATATGGATGTCGGGAGTATGAAGATGCTCTTTTAGAGTTGAAAAATGAGGTGGAAAGCAGAGGGTTTCATGTGATTGGTGCCGGTGCATTTCCGGTACAGCATTCCATTGTGCGCCAGATAGGAATGAGCCGTCCGAATAAGGCGGATTTGAAAATAATCGCAGATTTTGGAATTCAATTGAATCGAAAACTGAAGAATACAGAGGATTTCAGTGAAATACAGATTCAAGTTCCGGGAAATACACCATATAAAAAGTATAGAACAGCGCCACTTGTGCCGAAGGCAGATGTAAGTTTGTGTACAGAGTGTAAAGCATGTGCAAAGGCATGTCCTGCCGGTGCAATTTCTTTGGAAGACCCGAAGAAGACCGATAAGAAAAAATGTATTTCTTGTATGAAGTGTGTATATTCTTGTAAACAGAAGGCGCGCTATGTCAGCAAGATGAAGATGAATGCAATTCAGAAAAAATTAGAAAAGGTTTGTAAGAGTGATAAAGAAGCAGAATTTTTTGTATAGTTTATAGTTGTATATACAATGAAATGTTTCAGAGATGAGAAAAAAATATAAAAGTGTGGATAGGAATTTGCGATGAATCTCCAGTTGCAGAGCTGGCTATACAAGAGTGGTTAGAAAGAGGAAAATTTCTAAAGTTTAACAGTTGTAAAATTCATGTTAATAGGTTATAATACTTACAGGAAATAACCTGAGATGTTCGATACCCCTGTTATTTTGAACCTACATTACTTTAAACGGGATTCTTATATCTCTGTAATATGTCAAGCCGTCATTTATGCAGCGGAAGGCAGAAAAGCAGATGCGGTTACCCACCTAGCGGTTGCTAGGAGTCAAAATACAGGGAACGGCATTTTGGGCTATACGAAAGAAAAGAGGCAGTTGCTTATGCAGCTGCCTTTTATCAAGTCTTGTTGAAGAATTATAACGGATATGCTATGATAGGAAAACAAAATAAAGTGGATAAATATTGTGACAAAACGGAGTGGGAATATGGAATCTGGAAAGCAGTTAAAGCGAAAAGTGGATAAATTGATGCGGATTGTAAGTTCCCATCATACAGGAGCGTATGCAGCACAGGCGGCATACTTTTTTGTGTTGTCATTGATCCCGATTCTATTACTTCTTATGGCATTGGTGCAGTATACACCTGTTACAATGTTGGATGTACAGGAAGCGGTGATGCAGGTTTTTCCGTCTTCTGTGGAAGCGTTGGTTCGTTCGTTGGTGGCACAGGCGTATGCACAGTCGGGCTCTATGATTTCTATTTCTATCCTGGTAGTATTGTGGTCAGCGGGAAAGGGCGTGCTTTCTGTGACATCGGGGTTGAACTGTGCATATGAGAATAAAGAAACGCGTAACTATTTGTATCTGCGTATTCGGGCAACCTTTTATACTGTAATTTTTATTTTGGCTATTATGCTGTCCCTACTTTTATCAGTATTTGGAAATAGTATCAGTGCAATTGTCAATGAGTATATTCCATTGATGCGCCAAGTGATGGATATTGTCATCCAGATTCGGACGGTGGTAACCTTCTTTGTATTGACAGCTTTTTGGGATGTTGTCTATCGTTTTTTACCAAACCGAAGAAATGGAGCAAAGACGACCTGGCGTCATCAACTTCCGGGAGCGGTTTTTACAGCTTGCGGCTGGCAGTTGATTTCTTTTTTGTTTTCCATTTATCTGGATATTTTTAGAGGGTTTTCCAGTATGTATGGGAGCATGACGACGCTGATCCTGATTATGCTGTGGCTGTATATGTGCATGTATGTAATTTTGCTTGGTGGGGAAATTAATGCATTGTTGGATAAGTATTATTTTAAATAAATCTTGACATTCTTTTTTCGTGTGATAGAATAAAGAAGTATATCTGAGATACATAATCTCAATAGATAGAATTAAGAAGAAAAGCGATGATCGTGTTCAGTAGCGAATCATTTTCTAGCAGAGAGAGAGAATCACCGGCTGAAAGTTCTCTTTAGTTCAGATGATAAGCGAATTTCCCACGTTAGCTGCATTTTTGAAGGATAGTTATGTAGAGTAGAGAATGCCGTAGATTGCACGTTACGCAAGACTGGAGTGTCCATAGTGAATGCTGTGGGAACTAGGGTGGTACCGCGAATATGACTTCGTCCCTTGTTGGGATGGAGTTTTTTTATTTAAAAATGAGAGGAGAAGCAGAATGAAAGAAAAACTGGAACAAATCAAAAAGGATGCGCTTGCATTGATTCAGGCTTCTGATGTGCCTGAAAAATTGAATGATGTGCGTGTAAAATATCTTGGAAAAAAAGGTGAACTGACAGCTGTTTTAAAAGGAATGAAAGATGTGGCTGCGGAAGAACGTCCGAAGGTTGGACAGCTTGTGAATGAGACAAGAGCGGTTATAGAAGCTGCATTGGAAGAGTCTAAAACAAAGATGGAAAAAGCGATTCGTGAAGAAAAGCTGAAAAAAGAAGTCATTGATGTTACCTTGCCATCAAAGAAAAATAATGTAGGCCACAGACATCCGAATACAATTGCGCTGGAAGAAGTAGAGAGAATCTTTATAGGAATGGGATATGAAGTAGTAGAGGGACCGGAAGTAGAATACGATCTCTATAATTTTGAAAAGCTGAATATTCCGGCAGACCATCCGGCAAAGGATGAGCAGGATACATTCTATATTAACAAAGACATCGTTCTTCGTACACAGACTTCACCGGTACAGGCTCGTGTGATGGAGCAGGGCAAGCTCCCGATCCGTATGATTGCGCCGGGAAGAGTGTTCCGTTCAGACGAAGTGGATGCAACACATTCTCCTTCTTTCCATCAGATTGAAGGTCTTGTGATTGATAAAAATGTTTCTTTTGCAGATTTGAAAGGTACTTTGGAAGTGTTTGCAAAAGAATTGTTCGGACCAGAAACAAAAACGAAGTTCCGTCCGCATCATTTCCCATTTACAGAGCCAAGTGCAGAGGTAGATGTAAGCTGCTTTAAGTGTGGCGGAAAAGGATGTCGTTTCTGTAAAGGTTCTGGCTGGATTGAGATTCTTGGATGTGGAATGGTTCATCCTCATGTATTGGAAATGTGTGGAATTGATCCGGAAGAATATACAGGTTTTGCCTTCGGAGTAGGTCTGGAGCGAATTGCACTTTTGAAATATGAAATTGATGATATGCGTCTGTTGTATGAAAATGACATCAGATTCTTAAAACAGTTCTAGCGAGCACAATAAACAAGGAAGCGCGAACACAGTGAGCATTTACTTGTTAGTGCGAGCGGCACGAAAGAATTGGAGAGCATCACAAAGTGATGCGGCTGCTGCGTATGCAGCGAGATTCTTGAGTATTTGGAAATATTATATAAAAAGCGAGGAAAAGGAAAATGAATACTTCATTATCATGGGTAAAAGCGTATGTCCCTGATTTGGATGTGACAGCGCAGGAATATACAGATGCAATGACATTGTCAGGAACAAAGGTAGAAGGCTTTGAAGAGCTGGATGCAGACTTGGAAAAAATCGTCATTGGACAGATTGATAAGATTGAAAAACATCCGGATGCGGATAAGCTGGTTGTTTGTCAGGTCAATGTTGGAACAGAGAGCGTGCAGATTGTAACCGGTGCAAAGAATGTATTTGAAGGCGCTAAAGTTCCGGTTGTGTTAGACGGTGGACGTGTAGCAGGCGGACATGAGCCGGGGCAGCGGGTTCCGGGAGGAATCAAGATTAAAAAAGGAAAACTTCGCGGAGTGGAAAGTTATGGAATGATGTGTTCCATTGAGGAGCTTGGTTCTGATACAAATATGTATCCGGAGGCGCCGGAAAATGGAATCTATATCTTCCCGGAAGATGCAGAAGTAGGCGGAGATGCCATCAAAGCATTGGGAAGAGATGATGTTGTCTTTGAATATGAAGTTACATCAAATAGAGTAGATTGCTACAGCGTGATCGGAATTGCCCGCGAAGCAGCGGCAACATTTGATAAGGAGTTTGTACCTCCGGTTGTGACTGAAACAGGAAATGATGAAGATGTAAATGATTATGTAAAAGTTTCAGTTGAAAATACAGATTTGTGTTCACGTTATTGTGCAAGGGTTGTAAAAAATATTAAGATTGGACCATCTCCGGTCTGGATGCAGAGAAGACTGGCATCTGTTGGTATTCGTCCAATTAACAATCTGGTCGATATTACAAATTATGTCATGGAAGAGTATGGTCAGCCGATGCATGCCTATGATTTAGATCTTGTTTCAGGACATGAGATTATTGTAAAAAATGCAAAAGACGGAGATACGTTTGTTACATTAGACGGACAGGAGCGAAAACTGGATCAAGATGTGCTGATGATCTGTGACGGAGAAAAAGCGATTGGAATTGCCGGAATTATGGGCGGAGAAAATTCCATGATTACAGATGATGTGAAAACAATGTTGTTTGAAGCCGCATGTTTTGATGGGGTAAATATCCGAAAGTCCAGCAAGCGTGTTGGACTTCGAACAGATGCATCCGGTAAATTTGAGAAGGGACTGGATCCGAACAATGCAAAAGCTGCAATTGATCGTGCTTGTCAGCTGATAGAGGAATTGGGAGCCGGTGAAGTTGTTGGCGGAACAGTAGATGTGTATAGCAAGGTAAAAGAACCAGTTCGTGTACCGTTTGATGCAGGGAAGATCAATGCAATGCTTGGAACAGAGATTTCTGAAGAGCAGATGCTTGCTTATTTCAAGAAAATTGAACTGGATTACGATGCAGAAACAAAGGAAGTAATTGCACCGACATTCCGTCATGATTTATTCCGTCTTTCTGATTTGGCTGAGGAAGTAGCCAGATTTTACGGATATGATAATATTCCGACTACACTTCCGAGTGGAGAGGCAACTGCCGGAAAGATGACATTTAAGTTGAGAATTGAACAGATTGCAAGAGATATCGCAGAATTTTGTGGATTTAGCCAGGGAATGACCTATTCGTTTGAAAGTCCAAAAGTATTTGATAAGCTTTTGCTCCCAGTTGATTCGGAACTGCGTCGTACAGTAGACATTATGAATCCACTGGGTGAGGATTATAGTGTGATGAGAACGACATCCCTTCATGGAATGCTGACTTCTCTTGCGACAAACTATAATCGAAGAAATAAAGATGTTAGATTGTATGAATTGGGAAATATTTATTTGCCAAAACAGCTCCCATTAACAGAACTTCCGGAAGAGCGTATGCAGTTTACACTTGGAATGTATGGAGAAGGAGACTTCTTCACTATGAAGGGTGTAATTGAAGAATTCTTTGAAAAAATCGGAATGAGCGGAAAAGAAAAGTATGATCCGAATGCCGGTAAGCCATATCTGCATCCGGGACGTCAGGCAAATATTCTTTATGATGGAAATGTAGTCGGATATCTGGGTGAGGTACATCCTGAAGTTGCAGATACTTATGGAATCGGAGAACAAGCATATATTGCGGTGATTGATATGCCTGCAATTATGGAATACGCAACTTTCGATAGAAAATATACTGGAATTGCAAAATATCCGGCTGTAACTCGTGACATCAGTATGGTAGTTCCAAAGGAGATTCTGGTTGGACAGATTGAAGAAGTCATTGCTGCAAAAGGTGGAAAACATCTGGAAAGTTATGCATTGTTTGACTTGTATGAAGGTGCACAGATCAAAGAGGGATTTAAGTCAGTTGCATATTCTATCGTGTTCCGGGCAATGGACAAAACACTGGAAGATGCAGAGGTAACTGCAGCAATGGAACGTATCCTGAATGCATTGGAAGGTATGGGAATCGAGCTGCGTAAATAAGAGAGGACGAAAACATTGAAAACAAGTGATTTTTATTATGATCTTCCGGAGGAGTTAATCGCACAGGATCCTCTGGAAGACCGTTCCTCTTCACGCCTGCTTGTTCTGAATAAGAAAACAGGAGAAAGGGAACATCGTGTATTTAAAGATATTATCGAGTATTTGAAACCGGGAGATTGTCTTGTGATCAATGATACCAAGGTGATTCCGGCTCGTTTGATCGGAGAACGTGTGGGGACCGGTGCTAAGATTGAAGTACTTTTGCTGAAACGAAAAGAGAATGACGTCTGGGAAACGCTTGTGAAACCGGGAAGGAAAATGAAAGTCGGTGCACGGGTGAGTTTTGGGAATGGCTTATTGATCGGGGAAGTAATCGATGTGGTTGAAGAAGGAAACCGTTTGATTCAGTTCCATTATGAGGGAATCTTTGAAGAGGTACTGGATCAATTGGGGCAGATGCCGCTGCCACCGTATATTACACACCAGCTGCAGGATCGAAATCGGTATAATACAGTATATGCGACGCATGAAGGATCAGCAGCAGCGCCAACAGCCGGATTGCATTTCACACCGGAACTGTTGGAAGAGATTCAGAAAAAAGGGGTAGAGATTGCCAGAGTAACTTTGCATGTGGGCTTGGGGACATTCCGACCGGTGAAGGTGGAAGATGTGACAGAGCATCATATGCATTCTGAATTTTATCAGATTGAAGAAGAGGCGGCAGAGAAGATTAATCGTGCGAAGGAAAACGGAGGACGAGTAATCTGTGTTGGAACGACAAGTTGTCGTACGATTGAATCAGCAGCCGATGAAAATGGTCATTTGAAAGCATGCAGTGGCTGGACAGAGATTTTTATTTATCCGGGATATCAATTCAAAGTATTGGATTGTCTGATTACGAATTTTCATTTGCCGGAGTCCACGTTGATTATGCTGATATCTGCACTGGCAGGTCGAGAACATGTTTTGGCAGCTTATGAAGAGGCTGTAAAAGAAAGATATCGGTTTTTCTCATTTGGGGATGCGATGTTTATTGAATAGCAATGATGCAGGTCAAAAAGGAGAGGAACTTTTTTGACCTGTTTTTTATTGTCATGCATGCGATAAAACAGTCCAGTGGACAGTTTTAAGTGTGATAAATGATAAATTTCGTGATAAAATAGAAATGATATTATACAGTTGAGGAGAATCTATATGAAAGTAATCGATATGCACTGCGATACTATAAGTGAACTTCAGAATGCTGGAATGCATCAGAATCTTAATAAGAATGAACTATGTGTGGATTTGGAGCGGTTACGGGAAAGCGGAACATGGATACAGTATTTTGCATGTTTTACAGATGCGGGAAAATATTCTTCCGGTGGGGGATATGGGGAGAAGTTTTCGCCTGAAGTGTGGGAAAAAGCGTGGACAGAAGTTATAATGTTGTTAGATTCTTTGAAAGGGGAAGAATCGGAACAGTTTCAGGTTTTCCATACCCGAAAGGAAGCAGAACAGTGCAAGCGTATGGTGTATGGTCTGGCAACGGTGGAAGAAGGCGGTGTGCTGAATGGAAAGATGGAGCGGTTGGAACAATTATACGAAAGGGATGTTCGTTTAATTACTTTGACATGGAATTATGAGAATTGCATCGGATTTCCGAACAGCAGGGAACGAGCGGTGATGGAACGTGGTTTGAAACCTTTTGGAATCGATGTAATTGAGCAGATGAATGAACGGAAAATGCTGATCGATGTCTCTCATTTATCGGACGGCGGTTTCTGGGATTGTATTCATCATAGCAAGACTCCGGTGATAGCATCTCATTCCAATGCCAGGGTGTTGTGTCAGCATTCGAGAAATTTATCTGATGAGATGCTCCGGGCATTGTCAGAAAAGGGCGGTGTTGCCGGGCTGAACTTTTATCCGTTTTTTTTAAAGACAGATGGTCAGGTGATTGTTGCGGACATAGCCCGGCATGCCAAATATATGATAGAAACAGCAGGGGAAGACGTGGTTGCCATTGGAACGGATTTTGATGGATTTGAAACTGATATCCAAGAGGGATATATTTCCCATGTGGGACAGATGGAACTGGTATGGGATGCGTGCAAAGCGGCAGGAATTACAGAACGTCAACTGGATAAGATATGCTGGAAGAATGCATGGCGCGTGATGGATGAAGTGTTGGAATAATATAAAAGAGGAGTTAAAAGAGAACATATGAAACATTTTAAACATGAGTATACAATGGCTGCGCAATTATCTGTTAATCCATTGGGGGAAGTGAATGGATTTCCGGTACGACCGGGGTTGTTTGATGTGAATGGGGCAATGGCACTTCCAATTGGAGTGAATTTTACAGTGCACACACATCGTGGTACCTCCTGTGAACTATTACTGTTTCATCGAGGGGAAGAAGAACCTTATGCTATTCTTCCGTTCCCGGAAGAATATAAGATAGGTGATGTTTATTCTATGATTGTTTTCGGACTTAATATAGAAGAGTTTGAGTATGCATATCGGGTAGATGGTCCGTATAATCCGGAGAAAGGATTTTTATTTGACAAAAAGAATATTTTATTGGATCCTTATGCGAAGGCGGTTGCAGGGCAGAGGATTTGGGGAGAAAAAAGAAAGGCGCCTATCATGCCCGTGTCGTAAAAGATGTATTTGACTGGGGAGATATGCCACAGTCGAATCGTGAATTGAGCGATTTGATTATTTATGAATTGCATGTGCGCGGCTTTACGAAACACCCTTCTTCCGGAGTGCAGAATAAAGGAACTTTTGATGGATTGCGGGAGAAGATACCGTATCTAAAAGAGCTGGGAGTCAATGCAGTAGAACTGATGCCGATTTTTGAGTTTGATGAAAATATGAATCAGCGGGAAATCGATGGGAAAAAATTATTGGAATACTGGGGATATAACAGTGTCAGTTTTTTCGCACCGAATACCAGTTATAATGCAACAGAAGAATATAATCATGAGGGCACAGAATTAAAAACATTGATCAAAGAACTCCATGAAAATGGAATCGAAGTGATTTTGGACGTTGTGTTTAACCATACAGCGGAAGGAAATGAAAAGGGACCGACATTCTGTTTTAAAGGATTTGACAATCGTATGTATTATATGCTGACACCGGACGGAAATTATTATAATTTTAGTGGATGTGGGAACACCCTGAACTGTAATCATCCGGTTGTACGACAGATGATTTTGGAGTGCCTGCAATATTGGACGATTAATTACCGGATCGACGGATTTCGATTTGATCTTGCCAGTATTTTGGGAAGAAATGAAGACGGTTCTCCGATGAATAAGCCACCGCTGTTGGAAAGTCTTGCGTATAATCCGGTTCTAAGTAATGTGAAATTGATTGCAGAGGCATGGGATGCCGGCGGGATGTATCAGGTAGGAAGATTCCCTGCCAGCAAGCGTTGGGCAGAGTGGAATGGAAGATACAGGGATTCAGTGCGTGGTTATCTGAAAGGCGATAACTGGGAGGCCTGGACTGCCGCATGGAGTTTTGCGGGATCCGGAGATTTGTATGGTGGTTATACGCAGGAAGGAAATGAACGCTATGCAGGATATAATTCCTGTGTGAATTTTTTGACCTGTCATGATGGATTTACGTTATATGATCTATATTCATATAACGAGAAACACAATGAAGCGAATGGCTGGAATAATACAGACGGTGCAAATGATAACCGCAGCTGGAACTGTGGCTGGGAAGGTGAAACAGATCATCCGGAAGTTTTGAAACTGCGTCACCGGATGATCCGAAATGCCTGTGCGGTTTTGATGTGCAGCAGAGGAACTCCGATGTTTTTTGCAGGAGATGAATTTGGAAATACACAATATGGAAATAACAATTCTTATTGTCAAGATAATGAGGTTTCTTGGCTGGATTGGAGTTTGTTGGAAAAAAACAGAGATTTGTTTGAATTTTTCAAATTTATGATAGCATATCGCCATCGCCATCCAATCATTCGAAAAAGACTGCCGGATGCAGTTTGTGGTATGAGTCCGATGAGCGCACACAATGCAATGGCGGAACGGACGGTTTTGGATAAGGATGTAAGGACGCAGGCAATCAGTTTTGCAGGATATGACAAAGAACGAGGCTGCGATGATCTTGTGTACATGGCGGTAAATACATACTGGGAGGATGTTCGGATAACTTTGCCGAATCTGAATAATCAAGGTGCATGGTATTTGAGTGTAAATACGTATGGAGACGGAAACGGACAGTATTGTTATCCGGAAGGGAAGGAACAAAGAATCGATGGAGAATTTATTATGCGTCCCCGTTCGGTTGCGATTTTTACAGGAAGAGATAAGTAAAAAAATACTGTGGTATCGGTTTGCAATGATACCACAGTATTTTTTATTGTTATGCATGCGATAAAACAAGTCCGGTAGACGGTTTAGAGTTTATTCAGAAAACAGTTGATAACGTCTGGCGGCTGCTTCATCTTTTAATAAAACTTCAACAGCATCTGTGCTGTCCTTATAACCGGTAATCCCTATAGGAGCATATGTGATATGATCTAATAGTTTTTGCATTTCCACAGAATCAGTGATTGGAGTACGGGTTTCTTCTATATCAGTGGAATAATCTAATGCGTTTAGGGTAGTAGTTTCTTTTGCATCAGATGAGGTTAAAGAGGTCATTTGGACAACATCCTCTGCTTGAATTCCGGTACAAATTGGATATCCATATTCATGAAGTAAGTTGAGTGTATTTTTATAAGTTCTATAAATATACAAATTGGATATTTGATTTGTATACAGCTCTGTATCAGAAGCATTATTTTGGGTTGATTTCATTTGAAATGAAAAGCTTCCAATAGAACCGGTGTTATTCATATCGGAAATATCTACTTGCAGAAGATCTTTCTGATATGCCTTTAAAAGGGAATCCTTTTGTTCTTCTGTAAGCCGCAGTGGTGTATGGGTTAACAGGTCACTGACATTTATGCTTTCGATTTCGCTGCTTTTTATATGGAAAGCCGGAAACAGATCTTTTCGATATTGTTCTGACTTGGAAAGGGATTCCAAACACTTCAGCAGACTGTTTTTCTCTACCAGGTAAGAACGGTATGCGGTTTTCCCATTTGTCTGATTATATCGAATTACGATACTGATAAAATCTTCCATGCCTTCTTGATAAAGCCGGTCAGAAGTAAATCCGAGATCATGATTGTGGATTCCTTCTTTTGCAAGAGCATAAATCGCAGAAAAATCTGTCTGTTGTGCATCATCGGCGTATAATGTATAGTATTGCGTATTTACAAATGTGGAATTATCCATATCCGGTTTAACTGCCGGATACTGGAAATATTTGGAATAGGAGTCGCTGTAGAGGGACATACTTTCCAGTTTTTCCTTGTCCGGAAGCCAGGTATCATAATGAAAGAGGTCAAATCGCATAACTGCCAAAATACCGATGACTGCTAATATAGAAATCAAGGAAGACCATTTTCTTCGGAATAGCTGTGATAGATCCCGCGAGTATATGAATTCAATGATCCCACATAATAAAATGGCGGTCAGAATACTGATAAAAATGATCCATTTTGTTCCGGTTCCATAATAAAAACTTCCGGCATATAACCCGATAAATAATGCAGTTGGTATTACGATCAATACTTTGATAAAGGACGCTGTTTTCGGATAAGCCAGTGCGTTCCCTGCACATTCCAATGCACGCTTCTGGTAGAGGGTTCGGGCTGCAAACCAGAGCGCCGCGGCAATGATAATAGCGTATAGAAACAGAATAAGCATCGGTATTCCGGGTACAGAAATACGAGTCAGCAAAGTAAAAATTCCCAAAGGAGACAGTAGGTTCGATAAAGATTCTTCAGTCATCAGGGTACTTGCTGTAGTATAATACTGTGAATATACCGGTGAAAAGTGGGTGTGTAAAAACGTACTGATTAATCCGGAGAACAAAGTTTCCAACATGAAACCATATACGATCAGAACACATGCGGCAAGAGCGCCTGCAACCAGTTGACCGGTCAGCATCATAGCGAGGATAGCAGTGTGATACAAAATCAGAAATCCTAAAATGTTGCCTAAAATTGCCAAAATAGAAGGCACAAAGTTAGTGGAAACAAGAATTCCTTTAAAACTTGCAGTAAGAAGCGTGCATAGGCTGGCAAGTAAATATGGAATTAGATAAATCAATAATCCACTGATATAGGAAATCGTAAACCATTGCGTTCTCTTTAATGGAAATCCATGGTAAAAGTCTACACTTTTCGGCTGATGCAGAAAGGCGTAGCCGCTTACAGCACAGGTGATTGCAAGAAGAATCAGCGCCAGTGTGGAAAATGGATTGTTTACGCCGGACAACAGAAACGGCAGCAGTTCCTGATAAGAGGAGATATATTCCATACCGACAGTATTTAAATAGTTTTCAATATCCAGTGTGATATAAACTGTATGCAGAAGGAAAAAAACGATCAAAGACACTGCGGCAAGCCAGCCTCTCTGTCTGATATTTTCCTTGATATAGTTTCCATAAAAAATGGAAAACTTATGTGAAGTTGAATTATTGCAAGAAGTCTTTGAAGTCATATCCTGCCACCTCCGTTTCGCTGATAAAGATTTCTTCAAGAGATAAAGGAAGAACTTCGGCAAAAACCGGTTCTTTGTCCATGGTATGTTTTAAAATCTCATCTCTGGATCCGCGTGCTGTGATCGTTAGAAGAGAACCATTCTTTTCATATTGCAGAATGGATAATTCAGAAAGAAGTTCTTCTTCTTTGGCATGGTCAGAAATTACACATTGAATCTTGTTGATATTGCATTTCATCGTATCCAGATCTCTTGTGAAGAGAAGTTTTCCGTTATGAATCAAACCTACGGTATCACAGATATCCTCCAATTCCCGTAGATTATGGGAGGATATGATGGGGGTAAAGTCTCGTTTCATCAGTTCCGCTGCAAACAAGCTCTTAATTGTCTGGCGCATCACCGGATCCAGTCCGTCAAAAGTTTCATCACAGAGCAGATATCTGGTTCCTGTACACAGACCGAGAAGCAGAGTGATTTGCTTTTTTTGTCCTTTCGAAAAAGTCTGGAGCTTTTTTCTTGCCGGAATGTTGAACTTTTGAATCAATTTAAAGAAATAGTCTCTGTTAAAATCCGGATAGTTCAATTGATAATAATGACACATGCTTTCAGCCGTTGCATTTGGAAAGAAGTTTGCAGTGTCAGATAAAAAACAGATCTGCTGTTTGCTGGCAGGTGTTTCAAATATGGAAAATCCGTCTAATGTAATACTTCCATTTTCCGGTCTGTAGATGCCGGAAATCAATCTTAAAAGCGTGCTTTTTCCGGCGCCATTGCTTCCGACAAGGCCAAAGATCATTCCATCCTGAATGACAGCAGACACATCATTGACCGCATTGGTTTCACCGAAAGATTTTGTAATATGTTTTAACTCAAGCATGGAGCACCTCCTCATGGTAAATCTTGCGAATCAGAGTATGGCAGTCGTCTGCGGTAATGCCGAAATCTTTTGCACGAAGGAGCGACTGTTCCAATTCGTTTAAATAATGTTCTTGTTGCTGTTCAAGTAAGCGTGAGGCATCTGCGATAAAATTGCCTCGTCCCTTTACCGGGAAAATATAGCCCTGCTGTTCCAATAAGGTATAAGCCTTCTGAATCGTGTTTGGATTGATGGATAGCTTGATGGCAAGAGAGCGTACCGACGGCATCTGTGAACCCGGTTCCAGAACTCCCTTTAGAATCAAACGCTGAAAACGCTCTACAATCTGTTCATAGAGAGGTGTACGGCTTTGATAGTCAATAGATATCATAGAACCCTCCTTTCTTCCTTTTTACGATAAGTGTACTACGTGTACTAATACAGTAATTATAGAATGAGACAGAGGGAAAAGTCAATAGATATTGAAATTTTACTTGTGTGAAGAAACGGGAAGTGATATGATTGACAAGGTGATGAGACATTTTCTAAGTGAGAGAAGTTTCATACAAGGAGAACAAGTAAAAACAGATAGAAAGGAAACGAATAACGTGACCTATAAAGAAGCAAGGGTATATTTGGACGAAGTGTCGAAATACGGAAGTGTACTTGGCTTGGATACGATTCGTGATTTGTTGTGTGAACTGGGCAATCCACAGGATGAGCTGAAGTTCATACATATTGCGGGAACCAACGGCAAAGGGTCTGTGCTTGCGTATACTTCGACAATTCTAAGTGAAGCAGGGCTTAAGACCGGGAGATATGTTTCGCCGACTGTTCAGTCCTATCTGGAGCGGATTCAGGTAGATGGTCAGTGGATTTCCGAGGAAGTATTTGCAGAATTAGTTGAAGAAGTTCAGAAAGCTGTTGCGCGTATGGAGGCAGACGGAAAAGCAAGTCCGACTGTATTTGAGATAGAGACCGCGATAGCTTTTTTATATTTCCGTAAATTGAAATGCGACGTTGTTGTTCTGGAAACCGGATTGGGCGGGGCATTGGACGCAACGAATATCGTGAAAAATACGGTGATTGCAGTATTTACAACAATCAGTCGGGATCATATGGGCTTTTTGGGAAATACACTTTCTGAAATAGCCGGTGAAAAAGCGGGGATCATAAAGCCGGGCAGTGTTGTTGTATCTGCCCCACAGGTATCGGAAGTCAGAGCTGTGCTGGAAGAAAAAGCGGCGGAATTGGGATGCCGGATCGTATATGCTGAGGAAAGACAGATTCGAAAACTGAAAGAAAATTATCGGGAACAGGTTTTTTCCTATAAAGAACTTCAAGAAGTAAAAATTCATCTGTCAGGAAGATATCAGCTGCTCAATGCTGTTACTGCCTACGAAGTTCTGGATGCATGGAATCAGATCTGTCACAATTGTCCGCAGCAGAAGATTTCAGAAACAGAGATTAGAAGGGGATTTGAGAAAACGGTCTGGCCGGGAAGGTTTACCTGCATTTCAGAGAATCCGATTTTTATTATAGACGGCGCGCATAATGAGGACGCATCAAAACGGCTAAGAGAGTCTGTAGAGGCATATTTTCCGGGGAAAAAACTAACCTATATTATGGGAGTATTTCGGGATAAGGAATATGAGAAAATTGTGGAGAATATGCTGCCCTGCGCAAAACGAATCTATACGGTTACTCTGCCGGATGAAGTACGCTCACTGGATGCGCAGAACCTGGCAGATACCATTATAAAATGTGAAGAAAAAAGGCGGAAGAGTTTGGGAAATGAAACAGAGCAGCGCATAGAAGTCAGTGCAGTCGGGGGAATCGGAGAGGCAGTGCATCAGGCGATGGCACAGGCAGAGAAAGACGACGTGATTTTAGCGTTTGGCTCGCTTTCCTATTTGGGAAAAGTAATAGAAATTGTTAAATGAGGAAAGAAGTATGATTGATCAGAAAAAAATCAGACAGGCAGTTCAGATGTTATTGGAAGGAATCGGAGAAGATGTAACCCGGGAAGGACTGGTAGAGACACCGGATCGGATTGCCAGAATGTACGAGGAAATTTACGGTGGTTATGAGGAAGATGCAGGACAACACCTCAGTAAAATTTTTCATGTGGACAATAACGAGATGGTGGTGGAGAAGGAGATTACTTTTTATTCTACTTGCGAACATCATTTACTTCCATTTTATGGGAAGGCTCACATTGCTTATATTCCGGATGGAAAAGTAGTAGGCCTGAGTAAATTAGCTCGGATGGTTGAGGTATATGCGAAACGCTTGCAGCTGCAGGAACAGTTGACCGGGCAGATTGCAGATGCATTGATGGAACATTTGCAGCCGAAAGGGGTTATGGTAATGATCGAGGCGGAACATATGTGTATGACGATGCGGGGGATCAAAAAGCCCGGCAGTCAGACAGTGACGGTTGTGAAACGAGGAGCCTTTTTGGAGAATCCGGCATTAGAAGAGACCTTTTTCAGAATGATACGGGCATAAGAATAGGGATGGATGAAAAATGACAGAACGAGTAATGCAGTGTGAGGAGAATGTTATTGAACTGATTCGCAGACATCCGCTGTTCCAATCGTATTATAAACGTCTGGAACAGGCGGAACAGGACCGACATTTTTGCTGTCATCAGATGAATCATCTGCTGGATGTGGCGCGGATTGCTTACATACAAAATCTGGAGCAGAACCTGGGATTTTCCAAAACAATGATCTATGCGGCAGCGCTGCTCCATGACATTGGAAAAGTACGGCAGTATGAAGAAGGGATTCCGCATGAAACAGCATCCGCAGATATTGCAAAAATAATTTTGCGGGATGTTTCCGACAAAATCGGAGCACAGGAACAAAAAGAGATTCTGCAGGCAATTCTTGAACACCGGAGATATCGGGAAGAGATGTCTTCTTTTGGGAAGTTATTGTATCTCAGTGACAAGAAGTCCCGACAGTGTTTTGTCTGTCCGGCGGAGGCAGAATGTAACTGGAGTATAGAAAAGAAGAATATGGAGATTGAGATATGAAAATCGGTGGAAGAGAATTTGACACAAAGAGACATTGTTATATCATGGGAATTTTGAATGTCACACCGGATTCTTTTTCGGATGGCGGAAAGTATCATTCTATGGATGCGGCTTTGCGTCATGCAGAAGAAATGGTGGAAGAAGGTGCGGATATTCTGGATGTGGGCGGAGAATCGACAAGACCGGGTCATATTCAGATTACAGAGGAAGAGGAAATTGCAAGAGTGACTCCGGTGATTGAAGCATTGAAGAAACGGTTTGATGTGCCGGTGTCTGTTGATACATATAAAAGTAAGGTCGCAGAGGTGGCGCTTTCTGTTGGAGCAGATTTGGTCAATGATATCTGGGGACTGAAGTATGATGCAAGAATGGCAGAGGTGATCGCAAAGAGTGGGGCGGCTTGCTGTTTGATGCATAATAGAGAAAAGGCAGAATATCAGGATTTTATATCAGATGTATTAAATGATCTGCAGGAAAGCGTCAGACTGGCAAAGGCGGCGGGAATCCGAGAAGATGGAATCTGTCTGGATCCGGGAATTGGGTTTGGAAAGACTTATGAAATGAATCTGGAAATGATGAAGTATCTTCCTTTGATGCATGAATTGGAGTATCCTATTTTGCTTGGTACATCCCGAAAGTCGATGATCGGTTTGACTTTGGATCTGTCGGCAGATCAGAGAGAAGAGGGAACTCTGGCAACAACAGTAATGGGTGTAATGAGTGGCTGTGGTTTTGTTCGGGTACATGATGTCAAAACAAATTTCCGGGCAATTAAAATGACTGAGGCGATTTTGCGTGAACATGAGGTGTAAGGATGTTGGATCAAATCAAGATTAAAAATCTGGAAGTATTCGCAAATCATGGGGTGTTTCCGGAAGAAAATACATTGGGACAAAAGTTTTTGGTATCTCTTACAATGTATACCGATACCAGAAAGGCTGGAAAGACGGATGACCTGACGGCATCGATTCATTATGGAGAGGTTAGTCAGTGGATTGATTCCTTTATGAGAACACATACGTTTCAATTGATTGAGCGAGTGGCGGAAGAACTGGCGGAGGAATTGCTGGTAAAGGTTCCTCTTTTGCAAAAGGTACAGTTAGAAGTGAAAAAACCATGGGCTCCGGTTGGTCTGCCACTGGAAACGGTATCAGTGGAGATTGTGCGTCAATGGCATACGGTATACATTGCATTGGGATCCAATATCGGAGATTCTGAAAAATATCTGAATGATGCAGTGGCACAGTTAAATGAACTTCCAAATACAGAAGTAGAAATATGTTCCAAATATTATGTGACTCCCCCGTATGGAATGTTGGAACAGGACGACTTCTTAAATGCGTGTCTGAAATTACGAACATTGATGACTCCGGATGAACTTCTGGAAGAAATGCACAGAATAGAGCAGAGCGCAGGAAGAGAGCGGGTGATTCACTGGGGACCCAGAACATTGGATCTGGATATTATTTTTTATGATGACCTTGTGTTGGAAAAAGAAGATTTATGTATTCCACATGTAGAAATGCACAAACGTAAATTTGTGTTGGAACCACTGCACGAGATCGCTCCGTATAAAAGACATCCGGTGTATGGAAAAACAGTACGTGAGATGCTTCAGGAGTTAGACGGATAATTAAGCAAAAAGAAATAAGAAAACGGTATGGGAAATTTTGAAAAATTTTGAAAAAAAGAAATTTCCATACCGTTTTCTTATTTGTATGTTTCTTTTAGAAATGAAACTTAAATCTTATAAGAGATTTTCAAAGGTATCGTAAAAGTCCGGATAGGACACATCAACACATTGGCTGTCCAGAATCTTGGTGGTTCCTTCGGCAACCAAAGCGGCAATGCTGAAAGCCATTGCGATGCGGTGGTCCAGCAATGTGTGAATATTGGCACCTTGCAGTGGATTGCCGCCGGTAATAATCATCCCATCTTCTGTGGGGGTGACATTGCATCCCATCGCTTTTAAGTTGTCAGTAACCGTCTCAATCCGGTCAGTTTCTTTGACTTTCAGTTCAGCAGCATCTTTGATGATGGTTGTGCCTTCGGCAACAGCAGCCATTACTGCAATTACAGGAATTTCATCGATAAGAGTTGGGATGATATCGCCTTCAATTGTAATGCCATGGAGCTGACTCGTACGCACTAGAATATCTGCGATTGGTTCGCCGCCTTCCATGCGTTGATGAACCAGCGTGATGTCTCCGCCCATGTCCTCACAGACTTTTAGAATTCCGGAGCGAGTAGGATTGGTGCCGACATTTTGAATTAATATTTCTGAGTCAGGCACAATCAGTCCGGCTGCAATAAAGTATGCAGCAGATGAAATATCTCCGGGGACAGTAATCTTTTGTCCGAATAATTCTTCGGATGGACGGATGGTTGCAGTTGCCTGTGTGCTGTCCAATGCATAAGTAGAATGAAGGTTGGCACCAAACTCACGCAGCATCAGTTCGGTATGGTTCCTGGAAAGACTTGGTTCGGTAACAGATGTCTCTCCATCGGCATATAATCCCGCAAGTAAAAGACAGGATTTTACCTGTGCAGAAGCAACGGGTGAGTTGTAGTGGATTCCATGCAGGTGTCCCGGTGTAATAGAAAGCGGCGCGCATTGATTCCCATACAGACTTGTAATATGCGCTCCCATCAGGGTCAATGGTTCCATGATTCGTTTCATAGGACGAGAATTGAGGGAATCATCTCCGGATAGTCGGGATTCAAAAGGCTGGCCGGCCAGAATGCCTGAAATAAGTCGGGTGGTTGTTCCGCTGTTTCCTACGTCCAGAATTGTTTTTGGCGTTTTTAATCCATGCAGACCGTTTCCATGAACCAAAATTGCAGATTCGGTCTCTTCAATCTCAATGCCCAGATTTCGAAAACAGTTCATTGTGGCACGACAGTCTGCACCTTGTAAAAAATTATTAATTTCAGTTGTACCTTTTGCAATAGAGCCGAACATAATGCAGCGATGGGAGATGGATTTGTCTCCGGGAATTGTGACCCTGCCCTTCAGTCCGGTTATGGCTGTTAATTCTATCATAATGTAAGAACTCCTTTTTTATCCAGTCTGATTTAAGTTGTATGCAATAGAAAATAATCAGATTTCGTATACAACATAACGATATTTTTTGAGTAATTCTGAAGCCTGACAAGCAGCGCTTTCTTCATAAAATTCAATGCGAAGAACACCTTCTTCAAATTCGCGGTTATGAATGATGCCGATATTTTTAATGCTGATGTGATTGCTTGCAAGGATGGTTGCAATCGTTGCAATTCCTCCGGCTTCGTCAATGATATCACAGTAAAGCGCAAATTGTTTTTTGATTGGTCCCAGAGAGAGATTTGACATAGAATTACGATAATCTCTGGATTCTTCAAACATAGAATAAAGCGCTGTTTCGTCCTCTTTTTCAATTGCTTTTTTTGCTTCTTTTAGAGTGTCTATATAATCTTCTAATATTTGTACAATATTTGCCCGGTTTTTCAGGCAGATCTGCTGCCACATAATAGGAGAAGAAGAGGCAATCCGCGTGATGTCCTTGAATCCTCCGGCAGCAAGTCGTTTCATGAGTTCCTGCGAATCGTCTGTCTTATGAACATAATTTACAAGGCAGGAAGCAAGAATGTGCGGCAAGTGACTGATCGTGCCGGTCACATAGTCGTGTTCTGTATAATCTAATACCAGTGGCAGAGCGCGCAGGGACTCCACAAAAAGCCGGAATGTCGCAAGCTGTTGGGGAGAGACTGCAGTCGTAGGTGTCAAAATATAATATGCGTTTTCAATCAGTTGCGCTTTTGCATTGGTATAGCCGCTTTTTTCGGAACCGGCCATAGGATGCCCGCCAATAAACTGAGCCTCCAGATTCAGGGCAGCCACTTCTTCGTGAATGGAAGTTTTGACACTTCCTACATCTGTAATGATACAGTCCGAAGAAATAAATCCCTTTAATTGATGCAGATATGCTGCATTATATGCAATCGGTGCGCATAGAAAAATGTAAGCACAGTCCTGAAAATGATGATCGATGGAAGAACAGATGGTATCGATCGTACCATCCTGCAATGCAAGTGCAAGTGCTTCTTTATTCTTATCAAAGGCAATCAGGCAGCAGTCCGGATAGTAGAGACGGATTGCTTTGGCAATGGAACCGCCGATGAGACCGAGCCCGATAAAACCTACTTTTTGTACGGATGGATTTTGAGTATTTGTCGTAGTCATAAATGAAATCCTCTCTTTACATATATAAAAATATTCTATCACTTTAAACTGCAAAAGTAAAGGAAATCAAAGCATTGAAAAAAGTTGTATAAAATACATAAAATAGTTGTAAAACAGATAAAAATTTAGTACAATATCAACATAATATGTTCGTGCGGTTTGAACGATAACCAGCATAGATATGACATACAAGGAGGCAGCAGCATGAAGGTTTACAGAACAGATGAAATCAGAAACGTGGTATTGCTTGGTCATGGGGGCAGTGGAAAGACAAGTTTAGCAGAGGCTATGCTTTATGTATCCGGTGCATCCAATCGTATCGGTAAAATTTCAGAGTCCAATACGGTCAGTGATTTTGATAAGGAAGAACAGAAACGCGGGTTCTCAATCAGCACAAGTATCGTACCGATTGAGTGGGAAAAGGCAAAGATTAATATTCTGGATACGCCGGGGTATTTTGATTTTGTTGGAGAAGTAGAAGAAGCGGTAAGTGCGGCCGATGCAGCAGTGATCGTTGTATCCGGAAAAGCAGGCGTACAGGTTGGTACGGAGAAGGCTTGGGAATTATGTGATAAATATAATTTACCACGTATGGTCTATGTTACAGAGATGGATGTGGATGATGCAAGTTTCCGTCAGGTTGTTGAAGATCTGACTGCAAGATATGGAAAGAAAATTGCTCCGCACTTCCAGCCGATCCGCGAGAATGAGAAACTGGTCGGATATATTAACGTAATCAAGAATGCAGGAAGAAGATATACAGGTATTGCAGAACGAGAGGAATGTGAGATTCCGGATTACTGTCTGCCGAACCTGCAGATTCTGAGAGATTCTTTGATGGAAGCGGTTGCTGAGACAAGTGAAGAATTTATGGAACGGTATTTTAACGGTGAAGAATTCTCTGTAGAAGAGATTCGTGCAGCAATGCGTACAGAAGTTATGGACGGCGATATTGTACCGGTTGCTATGGGATCCAATATTCAGGCACAGGGCGTTGCCAATCTTCTGTCTGATATTGTTCGTTTCTTCCCGAGTCCGGATAAGAGAAAATGTCTGGGAATGAATCGTACTACAAATGCTATGTTTGAAGGCGATTATGATTTCGCAAAGGCAAAATCCGCTTATGTATTTAAGACGATGGTAGATCCTTTTATTGGTAAATATTCCTTTATTAAGGTATGTTCCGGTGTATTGAAGGGAGATGATCTGCTCTACAATACAACATCAGATGCAGAAGAAAAACCTGGTAAGCTCTATACCATGTGCGGAAATAAGCCGACAGAGGTTAGCGAATTGTTTGCCGGCGATATTGGAGCGATTGCAAAACTTGCCAATACCAATACCGGCGATACATTATCTACAAAAGCGACTCAGGTAATTTATCCTAAGACAGATTATTCCGTACCTTATACATATATGAAGTATACGGTTAAGAAGAAAGGGGAGGAAGATAAAGTTTCACAGGCACTTGCGAAGATGATGGCAGAAGATGTAACACTTCGGGCGGCAAATGACAGTGAGAATCATCAGTCCCTGTTGTATGGTATGGGAGACCAGCATTTGGAAATCGTGGCAAGCAAGCTGGAAACAAGATATAAAGTAGAGATTGCTTTGGAAACACCAAAGGTTGCTTTCCGCGAAACAATCCGTAAGAAATCAGATGTGGATACAAAGTATAAGAAACAGTCAGGAGGACATGGACAATATGGACATGTCAAGATGAGATTTGAACCATCCGGCGATTTGGAAACTCCATATATCTTTGAAGAAGAAGTGGTTGGTGGCGCTGTTCCGAAGAACTATTTCCCGGCAGTGGAAAAGGGATTGCAGGAATCTGTTGTAAAAGGACCATTGGCAGGATATCCGGTAGTTGGTGTTAAAGCAACATTGTATGATGGTTCTTATCATCCGGTAGACTCTTCTGAGATGGCGTTTAAGACAGCAACCAGTCAGGCATTCAAGAAGGGATTTATGGAAGCAAGTCCGGTTCTTTTAGAGCCTATCGCTTCTTTGAAAGTGACCGTTCCGGACAGCTATACCGGTGATGTTATGGGTGATCTGAATAAGAGACGCGGTCGTGTGCTCGGTATGAATCCGATTATGGGAGGAAAACAGGTAATCGAGGCAGATATTCCGATGACCGGCCTGTTTGGATATTGTACGGTACTTCGTTCTATGACAGGAGGAAGAGGTACTTACGAGTATCAGTTTGCCAGATATGAGCAGGCTCCGTCAGACGTACAGGAAAAAGAAATTGCGGCACGTGCAGCAGAAGAATAAAGGGTTTGAAAAGAGGATGTGGACAGCGCATCCTCTTTTTGAATCGCTATTGTACTTTACAAATAAAGGTGGTATAATTTCCTCTGCCTTGATAAAATAGATTTTATCAGGGAAGATATTGAAAAATGAGTGAAAAGAAGAGGAAAAGAAAAGTAGAGGAAAAGAAAATGAAGATAGTCATTATCGGAGATGGAAAGGTAGGCTATAAACTTGCCAAGACTCTCTCAGGAGGAGATTATGATGTTACTCTCATTGACAACAATGAAGCAAAGTTACAGGATGCGATTAACCGTCTGGATATTTTTTGCGTTCATGGAGATGGCTGCAGTGTTGAAGTACAAAGAGAAGCAGGGGTTTCAGAAGCAGATCTGGTAATTGCATGTACATCTACGGATGAGTGTAATATGTTAAGCTGTCTGTTTGCACGTCGAATCGGAGCAAGACATACGATCGCGCGTGTGCGTAATCCAATTTATTTTAAACAGATCGATATTTTAAAAGAGGATCTGCGTCTTAGCATGGCAGTTAATCCGGAGTTGACAGTGGCAGGTGAGATCAGTCGGTTGCTGTTGATTCCAAATGCAAGTAAAGTAGAAGTTTTTGCCAAAGGCCGGGTTGAACTGGTGGAGTTCCCTGTTTTAGAAGAAAGTCGATTAAATGGGATGACTCTGGCAGAGTTCTATAAGAATTTTAAGATCAAGATTCTTGTATGTGCTGTAGAGAGCGGGGAAAATGTCTATATCCCGGATGGCGAATATGTGATGAAGGTCGGAGATCGGTTACATATTGCAGCCTCACACAATGATGTGGGACGTTTCTTTGAAATGCTGGGACAGAGGAAGATGAAGATTCGTCGAGTTCTGATCTGTGGAGGCGGCCGGGTAAGTTATTATCTGGGACATCGTCTGTGCGAACTGGGTATGCAGGTGAAGATCATCGAAAAGAAATTTGAACGTTGTGAAGAACTCTGTGAGTTACTGCCAAAGGCGACAATCATACAGGGAGATGCAACAGAGCATGATCTTTTGATTGAAGAAGGAATTGATGAGGCAGATGCAGTGATCGCTCTTACCGGAATGGACGAAGAAAATATCCTGATGGGGCTGTTTGCACAGAGTCGGAATGTATGCAAAGTGATCGCAAAGGTAAATGAAGATCAGAGAGCACGCATGGTTGAAAAAATCGGTCTGGACTGTACTGTTTCAGCGAAGACTGCAACAGCAGATGCTATTTTGAGCTATGTACGTGCGAGAAAGAATTCTCAGAGAAGTGCCAATGTGGAGACAATGTATCAGTTGATTGACGGCAAAGTTGAGGCACTTGAGTTTAACATTACAAAGAAGACAAAATATACAGATATTCCATTGAAAAATATATCTACAAAGCCAAATAATCTAATTGCATGTATCGTACGAAATCGTAAGATTATCATCCCAAACGGAGATGATTGTATGAAGGTAGGCGATAATATCATTATAGTAACGATGAAAAAACAGATGCAGGATATAGAGGAAATTTTGTTGTAGGTGTAGAGATGAATAAAAGGATGATAGTGTATATCGTTGCAAAGATGTTAGGAGTAGAAGGTGTTGTACTTTTACTTCCGGCACTTGTATCATGGATATACGGAGAAAAAAATGGAATGATTTTTTTGGCAGTCAGTGTACTGCTGATAGGGATTTATCTTTTGTTTGGACGTAAAGTTCCGGCGGGGAAGACGATTTATGCAAAAGAAGGTCTTGTCATTGTTGGTTCGGCATGGGTTTTGTGGTCTTTGTTTGGCGCCCTTCCTTTTTTCCTGACAGGAGATATTCCAAACTATCTGGATGCGTTTTTTGAGACAGTATCCGGATTTACGACAACGGGATCTACGATTCTGACAGATATTGAAGCGCTTTCCAAAGGTGTTGCTTTTTGGCGAAGCCTGACCCATTGGATTGGCGGTATGGGAGTGCTTGTATTTGTTATGATGTTAACGTCACTGGATGATGAAAATTCAATGCATTTGATGCGTGCAGAAGTTCCGGGGCCGGAGGCGGATAAATTAGTACCGAAAGCAAGAGATACAGCCCGGATTTTGTATACAATGTATTTTATTCTGACAGCGGCCGAAGTTGTTTTTTTAATGTTTGGCGGAATGAATTTTTATGATGCATTGCTGCATTCCTTCAGTACGGCTGGAACAGGAGGTTTCTCCAATCGAAACGCAAGTATCGCATATTATGACAGTGCGTATATAGACGGTGTGATTACCGTATTTATGATTTTATTTGGAATCAACTTTAATTTGTATTTCTTCCTGCGTTTAAAGAATTGGAAGGATGCGCTGAAAAACGAAGAACTTCATACATATTTAGGTGTGATTGCTGCCGCAACAGTATTGATCAGTATTAATGTGTTTGGAATTTATGGAAATATAATGCATGCATTCCGGTATGCATCTTTCCAGGTGGCGAGTGTGATTACGACAACTGGTTTTTGTACGGCAGATTTTAATTTGTGGCCGGAATTTTCGAAAGCGATTCTTTTGTCGCTTATGGTCGTGGGTGCTTGTGCAGGGTCTACCGGTGGCGGTATGAAAATCTCTCGTGTGTTGATTCTTTTAAAAAGTGTAAAACAGGAAGTGAAGCGTATGCTTCATCCAAAAGCTGTTACCATTGTAAAGGTAAATGGGAAAAAAGTTGGAAATGATACAATGCGGGGCGTATATATTTACTTTATTTGTTATATATTTATTATGATTGGTTCAATCCTGCTTGTGTCCATCAATAATTTTGATTTTGCAACAACATTCAGTTCAGTACTTACTACGTTGAACAATGTAGGACCGGGTATTTCACAGGTTGGACCGGTGGAGAATTTTCATGCGTTTTCCGGACTTTCAAAATTGGTATTTTGTTTTGATATGCTGGTTGGAAGATTGGAAATATTCCCGTATTTATTGTTGCTTTCTCCGGGACTTTGGAAGAGAAGATTTTAAGGAGCCGATTGCCGGAGGATGGCAGTGTTACGAATTAAGAAAGGAAATTATTTATGAAGAATTTAAAGGTGAAACTGGGGGTATTGCTGGCGGTTATTGCACTTGCGGCTGTTTATTATTATGTATCCCTGCCGGCGCTTAATATTCATTCATCGGATTTGTGGATGTTTATGATTGTTCTTGTGATTCTTATTGCAGCAATGTATATCAGCAAGAAGAAACCAAGCCGATATGAAATCAAAGAATTAAAAGGCGTAAAAGTTATTGCGGCAGTATTTGTTGTCGTTGTAGGCGCATATTTGATCGGTTCTCTGCTTTCTTCTCCGATTGTCAATGCGAAGAAGTATCAGCAGCTTTTAAATGTGGAGGACGGGGAGTTTACAAAGGATATCGAAGAACTTTCCTTTGATCAGATTCCATTGCTGGATAAAGAGTCGGCGATGATTCTCGGAAACAGAAAAATGGGAAGTATGGTGGATATGGTATCTCAGTTTGAAGTAGATGACTGGTATAGCCAGATCAATTATCAGGACAGACCGGTAAGAGTTTCTCCGTTGCGTTATGCGAGTCTGATCAAATGGTTTACCAATCAGAAGGAAGGGATTCCAGCTTATATCAAAATAGATATGGCAACGCAGAATACAGAACTGGTCAAGTTAAAAGAAGGAATGAAATATACGACCAGCGATCATTTTAACCGGAATATTTATCGTCATTTGAGATTCAAATATCCAACGTATATTTTTAATGAATTGAGTTTTGAAGTAAACGACGATGGTGTTCCGTATTGGATTTGTCCGGTTAAAAAGTATAATATCGGGCTGTTCGGAGGAGTGACTATTGGCCGCGTTGTATTGTGTAATGCGATTACCGGAGAAACAGAAGACTATGCGATTCAGGATGTGCCGGAATGGATTGACAGAGCTTATTCTGCAGATATGCTTGTAGAATTGTATGATTACTACGGAAGTCTGAAACATGGATATTTCAACAGCGTGTTAGGACAGAGAGATTGTTTGAAAACAACAACCGGATACAATTATCTTGCAATTGATGATGATGTGTGGGTATATACTGGTGTAACTTCTGTAAGCGGTGACCAGTCCAATGTTGGATTTGTGTTGATGAATCAGCGTACAATGGAAACAAAGTTCTATGCAATTGAAGGAGCAACTGAAGATTCTGCAATGTCTTCAGCAGAAGGACAGGTACAGAATTTGAAGTATAAGGCAACATTCCCGTTGCTGTTAAATATTTCCGGTGAGCCGACATATTTTATCGCTCTGAAAGATGATGCGGGGCTGGTTAAAAAATATGCGATGGTAAATGTACAGAAATATCAGATTGTTGCAATTGGCGATACGGTCAGTGAATGTGAAGATGTTTATACGGAACTGATGTATGAAAATGGTATCAAGGTTGTGGCAGAGGATACCAGGGAGATTCAGACGATTACAGCTAAGATCACGAAGATTGCACAAGGGGTAATCGGAGGAAATTCTCACTATTACGTGATGCTGGAAGGTTCGGAAGAAATCTTTGATGTGTCTGTTGTAGATTTTATCGATATTATCAAATACAATGTAGGCGATGAAGTGACTGTAGAGTATAAACAGGGTGAAGACTGCAATACAGTTATGGCGTTGAACGGAAAAAGTCGGGCAGTAAAAGTGACCGAAGAATAACACAAAATATAATAAAAAATAAATACAACCAAAAATCACAAGAGCTGAAGCATTAAAACTTCAGCTCTTGTGATATGTAAAAAATGATTTGTTCAATTATATAAATATCAGTTAGTGAAGTACTTCAAAGTCCGGACCGTCAATTCCCTGGATTTTTTCTTTTTCAGCACTTACACTGATATAGAATTCGATGTTGTCGTTCTTCGAAATCTTGCAAACCTTCTGAAGAAAATCCGGAAGGTTATCAAGTGTGATATCTGCCTGTTTTAAAATACCGTCGATAAAGATTGTATCGATATCGTGGTTGCCGGCTACCATTCCGTATAAAAATCCAACCAGTTCTTCTAAAGTTGTAATGTCATGATAATCATCCATGCAAATAGCACGAATGCTGAAGTCAACACTTGTTGTATCTCTGTGACTTTTTTTGATCAATACGACATTTCCGTTAGATGTCTTGACCTTCTCATTTGCGAGTGTGATCATTTGTTGTGTTTTTCCGCTGCCCTTTGGACCAGTTAATAAATATACCATAGCGAACCTCTCCTTTATGTAGATGTATTTTTGAGTAATCTCGCTGCTCAAATTTCTTAAATTCATTATACACTAAAGCCGGAGTGGGAACAACTAAAAAAAGGATAAAATGTAAAGAAATATAAAAAAGGTTGATTGACAAAAGTAAGGAGAAATGCATAAGATAAGATAACGGAATTAGAGATGGAACATAAAGTCTGAAGATGGAGGAAAAAGAGATGAATGGAAATGTCTGGATTGGAATTTTAATCCCATTTATAGGAACAACACTGGGTTCTGCTATGGTATTTTTTATGAGGAAAGAAATGGGAGGAAAGATACAAAAAGCCTTATTAGGATTTGCATCAGGTGTAATGATTGCAGCGTCGGTATGGTCTCTTTTGATTCCGGCAATTGATATGAGTAAAGAGCAGGGCGGTATTCCATGGATCCCGGCAGCAGTCGGATTTTTACTCGGAATGGGATTTTTGTTGCTGTTGGATACATTGACCCCGCATCTGCATTTGCATGAAGATACTCCGGAAGGGATTCCTTCAAATTTAAAAAAAACGACAATGCTTGTCCTTGCAGTAACGCTTCATAATATTCCGGAAGGAATGGCAGTCGGTGTTACATTTGCAGGAATGTTGACCGGAAACACGATGATTTCCTTAGCTGGCGCTTTTGCTTTATCGATTGGAATTGCAATTCAAAACTTCCCGGAAGGTGCGATTATTTCGATGCCGCTTCGAAGCGAGGGGCAGTCTAAAGGAAAGGCATTTATGTATGGAACAGCATCCGGCGTGGTAGAGCCGATTGCAGCGCTTTTGACCATACTGCTGACAAAGCTCGTTGTACCGGTTTTGCCGTATTTGCTGGCTTTTGCAGCCGGGGCGATGATTTACGTAGTGGTGGAGGAATTGATTCCGGAGTCGCAGTCAGGAAAGCATACCAATATCGGAACCATTGGTGTAGCAATTGGATTCGTATTAATGATGGTGTTGGATGTAGCGCTTGGATAAGGAATATTTTTGATGCTGTTTTTGTGGTGAAGCAAGGGGTTTGGGATGTATATCATCGGAAACAGCAGAGAAAACGCAGGAGAAGAGGACGGAGACACAAAAAGTAAGGCGAAATTACCTTGATTTCTTAAGGGAATCTTTTTATAATAGATAGGTATGGTATAAAGATATATGAACAGAGAGTTTCTATAGTGACATAATTGAGAAGAATGAGAAAGGTAGGAAATACAAATGGCACAGAAAATTGTCTATAATCACAAGGCCGTTGAGAAAAAGTGGCGTGAGAACTGGGAAAAGAATCCGGTGAACCCGCAGTTTGATGATAACGGAAATAAAAAACAGAAATATTACTGTCTGGATATGTTCCCGTATCCGTCAGGAAATGGTCTGCATGTAGGACACTGGAGAGGATATGTAATCTCTGATGTATGGAGTCGTTATAAATTGCAGCAAGGTTATTATATCGTACATCCAATGGGCTGGGATGCATTTGGTCTTCCGGCAGAAAATTATGCGATCAAGATGGGAGTGCATCCGGCAATTTCCACAGCAGAGAATGTAAAGAATATCAAGAGACAGATCAATGAAATTGCAGCGCTCTATGATTGGGATATGGAAGTAAATACAACAGATCCGAATTTCTATAAGTGGACACAGTGGATCTTTGTGAAAATGTTTAAAGAAGGTCTGGCTTATGAGAAGGAATTTCCGATTAACTGGTGTCCATCTTGTAAGACCGGACTGGCGAATGAAGAGGTTGTTAATGGAAAATGCGAACGATGCGGAGCAGAGGTAACCAAGAAAAATCTGCGTCAGTGGATGCTCAAGATTACTGCGTATGCAGACCGTCTGTTAAATGATCTGGACAAGCTGGACTGGCCGGAGAAGGTAAAGAAGATGCAGGCTGACTGGATTGGAAAATCTTACGGTGCAGAAGTGAATTTCCCGGTAGACGGAAGAGATGAAAAGATTACAGTATATACAACCAGACCGGATACTTTATATGGGGCGACCTTTATGGTACTGGCTCCGGAACATGAGATGGCGGCATCTTTGGCAACAGATGAGACAAGAGAAGCAGTAGAAAAATATATTTACGATGCCTCTATGAAGTCCAATGTAGATCGTCTTCAGGATAAGGAAAAGACAGGTGTATTTACCGGAAGTTATGCGATTAATCCGTTAAGTGGTGCAAAGACACCAATCTGGCTGTCAGATTATGTATTGGCAGATTATGGTACAGGTGCAATCATGTGTGTACCGGCTCACGATGATCGTGACTTTGAATTTGCTACAAAATTCAATATTCCGATTGTTCAGGTTATTGCAAAAGATGGAAAAGAAATTGAAAACATGACAGAGGCTTATACAGAAGCAGTAGGCACCATGATCAATTCCGGAGAATGGAATGGTATGGAGTCAGCAGTTTTGAAAAAAGAGGCTCCGCATATCATTGAAGAGCGCGGACTTGGAAAAGCAACTGTAAACTTCAAACTGCGTGACTGGGTATTTTCTCGTCAGCGTTATTGGGGAGAACCGATTCCGATCATTCACTGTCCGGAGTGCGGAAATGTTCCGGTACCGGAAGAAGAACTTCCGCTGCGTCTGCCGGATGTAGAATCTTATGAGCCGACAGGAACCGGAGAATCACCATTGGCAGGAATTGAAGAGTGGGTAAATTGTACCTGTCCGGTTTGTGGAAAGCCAGCAAAACGTGAGACGAATACGATGCCGCAGTGGGCGGGTTCATCCTGGTATTTCCTGCGTTATGTAGACAGCAAGAATGACAAAGAACTTGTATCCAGAGAAAAAGCTGACGAGATGCTCCCGGTAGATATGTATATCGGAGGAGTAGAACATGCGGTACTGCATCTTCTGTATTCTCGTTTCTATACAAAGTTCCTGTACGATATCGGAGTAGTAGATTTTGACGAGCCATTCCGTAAGTTATTCAATCAAGGAATGATCACCGGTAAGAACGGAATCAAGATGAGTAAGTCCAAAGGAAATGTAGTTTCACCGGATGCACTGGTAAATGATTATGGTTGTGACTCTCTGAGAATGTATGAACTCTTTGTAGGACCACCGGAGCTGGATGCAGAGTGGGATGACAGAGGAATCGACGGAGTAAACCGTTTCTTAAAACGTCTCTGGAATCTGATGATGGACAGTAAAGAAGCAGATGTGCAGCCGACAAAAGAAATGATCAAGCTGCGTCATAAATTGGTATACGATATAACAACACGTTTGGAGAGTTTCAGTCTGAATACCGTTATCTCTGGTTTTATGGAATATAACAATAAATTCATAGATCTTGCAAAGAAGACAGGTGGAATTGATAAAGAGACATTAGAGACGATCGCAGTTCTCCTTTCACCATTTGCACCACACTTCGCAGAAGAAATGTGGGAGCAGTTAGGACATAACGAAACTGTTTTCAAAGCAGGATGGCCGACCTATGATGAAAGCGCAATGAAAGATGATGAAATCGAAGTTCCGGTACAGATCAACGGAAAAACAAGAGCAGTTATCAGCATTGCAGCAGAGGCAACAAAAGAAGAAGCAATCGCCGCAGGAAAAGAAGCAATAGCAGATAAATTAACAGGTACGATTATCAAAGAAATTTACGTACCGAAAAAAATTATAAATATTGTGCAGAAATAGGCAGTGCGAATAATGAAAGAGATGGGATCACCCTGCTTGCAGGAGTAAGACCATCTCTTTTGTTATTCATAGGGCATATGCCCGTCAAGCGAGATGGAGAGAAACGGAATCGAGCTTGAGCAGCACTGCCGTAGACGGAGCCGAGGGGGAGATGTACTTAAGCAGAGAACGCATTTGTTGCCATTGAGAAAGGGGATTATTGCAAGGATGTTTTTTAAAGAAAATTCAAAAAAAGGGTTTCGTGTTGAATTGCCGGATAAATATGCATTTCCGGGGAATTATCCAGGTTCGAAGAATTATCCAAAACCACCAAAAGAAGCTGTTATCGACGCACTAGTTAAATATAGTGAAGAAATGAAGGAAGAAATTGAATTTATCAATACTGACACACCTATTCTTTTTTACTTGAACGTAAAAAGAAAGGGAAAAATTATCCGTGAACTTTATCAGGCGGAAATTGTAAAAGGCTCTAGAAATCCGCGCGGTCTTGGGTACTTTATAGCATGTGGTCAAGTGTAAAAAAAGAAAAACTCAGTTTAAAGAAAAATAAAGATATAGAAAAATCGGAATTTGATGGAGGTAAACACTTTGATTATAAGACAAGAAAGACCAGAAGATTATGATGCAGTATATCATGTTGTAAAAGAAGCATTTGAAAATGCTGAATATACAGATGGAAATGAACAGAACTTAGTTGTTGCGTTAAGAAAAAGTAAATCGTTTATTCCAGAACTTTCTCTTGTTGCTGTCGAGGACGAAAAAATTGTAGGACATATTCTTTTTACAAAAGCAGTTGTTCAAGGGGGTGAGGTTCTTGCGCTTGCCCCTCTTTCTGTATTACCCGATTATCAGAACAGGGGAATCGGATTATCTTTGATGAAAGAAGGACACAGCATAGCGCATAAATTGGGATATGAATATTCAGTTGTTTTGGGACATTCTAAATACTATCCAAAGGCAGGATATATTCCGGCAAGTGAGTATGGAATAAAAGCACCATTTGAAGTTGACGATGAAAATTTTATGGCACTTAATCTTAACGGAAGTCAAAACAAATTAAATGGAGTTATTGAGTACGACAAGGCTTTTGGAATATGATATAACTTTCAGTTTGTTTAGCTGAGAGGGAAATAGAAAAATAAGGATTTGTAATTGTATCCTAAGTATGGACGAACTTATATCTGATAAAGATGTAAATGACACTCAAATAAATTATGGAGTATGGAAATCAGAGAGAATACAAAATCGGTTACGCTTGCAAGAACTTCGCAAAAAAATATTGAGCATTATGGAGATTTTAGGTTCCATATTTATGGCGATTATTCTGCTTTTTCGTATTCACTTAGAAAAGGATATCCCATTATGGCTTACCATTGGTTTTTTTTGTATAGTAATTCCATTGATTGTAATTAATTTGTTGATTTCTAAAAAAATAAGAGAAATGTAGTGGAATTGTAAATATACGGATGAATGGTTATATTTGATGAGGATGAATGGCTTATGAATATAAAAGGAAAGAAGATACGTATTATTTTATTGATTATTGTGTTGTTGATTTTCTCGATGATATATTTTAGACCGTTATCATTATTAGAGAAAGTAAATGAAAGTAATCAGATAAGGATAGTAATGACTGAATTTGTATATAAAGGTGGTAATCCAGGTATTAATTCTACGCAGTATGCTCCTTTATCTTCAGAACAGAATCAGGAATTTTTAGCAATACTAAGAAAATACCCTTATCGAAGAACAATTTTAACCCCTTTTTCAGATGGTTCTATGCCAAACGGAGGAAATCAGTTGCTGAATCTTTTTTTATATGAAAATACAGAGGATGTCGGTATTATTTTTATTTCTTCACAAGGAAAAATTTCCATTGATAGCAAAAATTACAGAATAAAAAATTCAGATGTACTTATTCAGGAAGTTGTAGAATTTTTAAATGAGTCGGGGATTGAGGAAATTAATAGATAGGGGAGAAAGAATCATTATAAGCAGATTATATCAATAATTAATAAAAGAAATTGTCAGAGGCAACCATCAGTTGACACATTTCCAAGTATAAATGGTTGTCAGCAACTGCTAAAATTGTTATGTTAGATGTGAGTTAAGCAGGGATAAGGTTTATGACTAACAGGAGGAATGAGTATGATTTTAGCAGACAAAATTACAGATTTACGGAAAAAGAATGGATGTCACAAGAAGAGCTTGCAAATCAGCTTGGAGTTTCACGTCAGGCGGTTTCGAAATGGGAAAGTTCTTCCTCTATTCCGGATTTGGATAAGATCATTCGGATGAGTAATCTTTTTGAGGTTAGCACCGATTATCTTCTAAAGGATTCTCTGGAAGAGCAAAGTGATGATAGAGAAACTCTGGAAAATAGAGTAGTAGCTTATGGAGCGAACGAAGAAAATATATTGCAGGTTTCGATGGAAACAGCAAATGTTTATCTGAATCTTTTGCAAAATGTTTCTTCCAAGATTGCATTAGGAGTATCACTTTGTATTTTGTCACCGGTAATTTTGATTGGGCTCGCAGGATTGTCTGATGAGGAGGGTGGTTACGTTATTTCAGAGGCGGCAGCAGTCGGAGTTGGAATGACGGCACTTTTGCTCCTGGTTGCAACTGCAGTCGGGGTTTTTCTGATGTATGGAAGAAAAATAGAAGTCTATGATTTTCTGGAGCAAGAACCGATAGAGTTGGCTTATGGGGTGAAGGGCTTAGTTGAAAAAGAAAAGCATGCATATGAATCGACTCATAGTCGAAAGCTCGTACTTGGCGTAGTGCTTTGCATTTTGAGTGCAGTGCCGATTATGGTATTGGCAGTATCGGATGAAAATGGTATGTTAGCAATATTGGGTGTGGATTTGTGCCTCATTTTAGTGGCGATTGGGGTATTTTTACTTGTTTCTACAGGAATCATATATGGCGGTTTCCAGAAACTTTTAGAAGAGGGAGATTACACAAGGCGTAAGAAACTTGAAAATAAGAGAAATAATGTTATTGATAAAATATATTGGTGCTCAGTGACGGCAATTTATCTGGGCTGGAGTTTTATAACGATGGAATGGGAAAAGACATGGATCATCTGGCCGGTCGCAGGAGTATTTTATGGGGCAGTTATTGGGATTAGTTCTGTTATTCGAAAGATTTGAAGTTGGCAGAGATGATGAAATAATGATTATCCGGAATCAGATTGCAAGATCTAACAGTATCATAATAGAGTAGAGGACTCGGGTGGTTTATTTCGAGTCCTCTACTCTACGAGTGAATAGTAATTCAATTATAAGCCAAATTCCTTAAAGAGCTGTTGGCATGCAATTTTGTAACTGTTATGTTATATATAAAGCAAGGGCGAAAAGCTGATTTTGTTCAAGTCTCTCGTCCATTCTTATCATAGAAGATCTTATTTACAGACTTTTCTTCATAGTCTCTTTGTTCCATAATCAAACGTAATACGAATAGATCCATGAAATGTTAAAGCATAAACAACAAAATCCATAAAACAGAAAAACCGCTGCAACTTACATACTACACGAGTATGAAAAATACAGCGGTTTCTTGATTATATCCTTAGTAAATATCCTTTTTAGTGTAATGCAGATAGGCAACGGCGATACCTACAATACCTATTGCCATACCAATGGCAACCATTGTACTATCCAAGTTTCCATTACTCACAATGTCTGCACCTTCACAATATCCGAAAGGTGTTATGTATTTTAAGAATTCCGCAACCTCGGCAATATTTGCGATTAAATTCAGAAAATACATCATTGCAGCAATACCAAGTCCGACACCGGCACTGCCTTTGCGCAGAAAAGCGGAAATACCAAAGCAAATTCCAGCCAATTCAATTTGAAGCAGATAATAGGCAAGATGCAGAAGATTCACTTCTTTCCATGGAATCTCCTCACCAATCATGGTCATGGAGCCGATGGAAAAGGCATAAATAATTAGATTCAACGCTGTAATTTGAAGCAGAACAGCAAGCAGTTTTTTAGTGACAATTCTTGTGCGGCTGACTGGATGAGAAAGAAGAAACTCGGCTGTTTTGTCTTTTTCCTCTTTGCTGAGAATATTAACAGCACAAAGTGAAGCGTAAAACGCACCGCCAAGTCCCAAGACATTGCCGCATTCAATGGCATAGAAACCTATCAATGTGCCGAAATTTAGGCGATCCATACCGAATGCTGCCGTGAAAGATCCCATGGAAGCGAATGTCTCACTGATTCCGTCCATCTGCCCCTTCATTTCTGGAAAGAGGAAAACGCAGACTACCAGCAAAAAACTGATAGAGATCGTCCATATCAGAAATGACATTTTTCCTTGTTTTAATTCGTGTCTTACAAGCGTCATATGATATCCCCCTCCTTTTCATAATAATGAAGAAAGATTTCCTCCAGATCCGGCTCTGTTATAGTGAGATCGGATATTTTGCAGGTGGATAATATCTGAATCAAATCATTGATGTTGCCGCCGAAAAGGAAACTGACGGAATCCCCGGATTCTTTCCTGTCACGAACGCCGTCCAGTTTACCCAAGTTTATCTGTCCATGAATAGAAATGCGTTTTGCGCTGGTTTTGGAAAGGGCTTCCACACTGTCGCAGGCAATGATTCTACCATCACGAATGATTGCCGCACGGGTGCAATTACGCTGAATTTCCGAAAGCACATGGCTGGATAGGAAAATTGTGGTTCCTTGTTTATTTCGCTCCTGTAGGATATCAAAGAATTCCTTCTGCATCAGTGGATCCAAACCTCCGGTGGGTTCATCCAGAATCAGAAGCTCCGGACAGTGTTGCAGGGCGCAGACGATGGCAACTTTCTTTTTGTTGCCGAAGGAAAGTTCTTCCATCCTTCGTGACATATTAAGCTGCAGTCTCTCGCAGAGCAAATTCGCTTCGGCGCTGCAATCTTCTTTACGCAGATTTGCAGAAAGCTTCAAAACGTCCTTCACTTTCATACTGGGATAAAATGCCGTTTCGGAAGGAAGATAACCGACTTTTTTCAAAACAGCCTGTTTCTCTTTGGTGATATCCATACCAAATATCTGCGCATTGCCTTCTGTAAGAGAAATGAGTCCAAGCAAAGTTCGTATTGTTGTTGATTTTCCGGCACCGTTTGGGCCGATAAAGCCAAAGAACTCACCTTTGTTTACCACAAGATTGAGATCGACAATACCTCTGTTTTTGCCATAATATTTTGTTAATTTCGTAATCTTAATCGCATCCATAAACCATCACTCCTTTCGCGTGTAGATGTTTTTCCAAAATGCCATCAATTGTGTAAAGTCTTTTTCCATTTGATTAATATTCACATCGCCTCGTTGTACCATCTCCGAAAGGTAGTATTGTTATAATTCCGTTGACCGATTTTGAGAAGACGATCTATGAATATTTCTTCAACCATTAAGAAAATGGAAAACCGCAACAGTTTTCAAATAGCTGATAAGTAAATTAGGTCCTTATCACTGGTAAGCCAAGACATTACAGGGTTTATAAACAGATTACATTAATAAAAGAAATTGCGCAACCATCAGTTGACACATTTCCAAGTATAAATGGTTGTCAGCAACTGCTAAAATTGTTATGTTAGATGTGAGTTAAGCAGGGATAAGGTTTATGACTAACAGGAGGAATGAGTATGATTTTAGCAGACAAAATTACAGATTTACGGAAAAAGAATGGATGTCACAAGAAGAGCTTGCAAATCAGCTTGGAGTTTCACGTCAGGCGGTTTCGAAATGGGAGAGTTCTTCATCTATTCCGGATTTGAATAAGATTATTTCCATTTTTATTTGCTTTCTTTTCAGCTGCAGCTATCTCATCTGCGTATTCTTCTCTTATTCATTCTCTCATTGCTTCGCACATGTTTTTGCCTCCTCAAATTGATGCTTACTTGCTCTCATGATAATATCCATGACGGATTGGTAAAGTGTATTTGTTCTGCTTTTTCGGATTTCCGGAAAGATATAGAGTATATAGGAAAGGCAGGAAAATAGGTATTTCATAGAAAAAGTGGCATAGGAAGGATTGTGAAAAAAGGAAAAAGGTGTTACACTCTTACATATTAATTTTTAAGATGCATTTAAGTGTAAAGAATCAAATTATGCATAAAATAAAAAGATGTAAGGTGATATACATGAGAATTGGGAAGCGAAATTCAAAATCAAAGAAAGAAAAGAAAGCGATGACGGTTTCTCTTTATGCCAATTTGCTTTTTGTGGTGATTGAGCTGGTTATGGCGGTTTATACCGGGTCACAGGCAGTGCTTTTGGATGGGGTTTATGATGGAGTAGAGTTTGTGATGCTTTTACCATCTGTTTTTTTAATTCCGTTTTTATATAAGCCGAGTAATGAAAAGTATCCTTTTGGACATATGCAGATGGAAACGGTTTTTCTTGTAATAAAGGGAATTACCATGATATCAGTAACGGTTGGGCTGATTACAAACAGTATCAATATCTTGTTTCATGGTGGACGCAAGGTTGATTTTGGGATTATCGCATGGTTTGAATTATTTGCCTGCGTACTTGGAATTGTCGTGACTATTTACTTAAAACAAAAGAATAAAGCGATGAATTCTCCGCTTGTGACTGTGGAGATGCAGGGGTGGCAGATGGATTGTACCATATCACTTGGAATGACACTCGCCTTTTTATTACCTGAGCTGGTTCCGTTTGCGTGGATGGGAAAACTGCAGCCCTATCTGGATCCCTTGTTTACCGTTGTGTTATCTATAATTATGCTGCCGATTCCGATTCAAACAGTGTATACCGGAATACGGGATTTGTTATTGATCTCTCCGGAGGAAGAGACTGTTACCGAAATCAAAGAAATTGTAGAACCGATTATTTTGGAAAGTAAATGTACCGATATTTACTATGACATTGTAAGAACAGGAAGAAAACTGTGGATTAGTGCATACATAACTTTAAATAAAGATGAGCTGTCTGTGAGAAGGTTTAAAATGTTGCAGACTCGTTGTATTGCTGCGCTGGCAGAAAAGTATACCGATTTTTATTTTGAATTACTTCCGGAGATTGAAGTAGATATGGAAGAAGTGAAAGAAGAGATTGAGGCGCAGGAGCAGGAAGCAGAACAGGTGCAAGAGGGCGTGTGAGATGGCGAAAAAGAAAAATATGAAATATATCGGAGCAGCCTTTCTGGTTGTGCTGCTAGGTTTTCTTGTTTTCTATATGCGGAAGCAATCCACAGAAGAGGCTGTAAGTGTCAGTGGATTTAAGCTGAATACAGCAATTCAAATCACTGCCTATGAATTAGAAGATGAAACAGTATTAAATAACGCTATGGAACTTTGTGACCGTTACGAGCAGATTTTCAGCAGGACAAGAACAGATAGTGAATTGTATCAGTTAAATCAGGGGACTCTCCCAAAAGAAAATGGAGAGTATGTGTTGTCAGAGGAATGTGCAGAGCTTATCAGATTAGGATTGTATTACAGCGAGCAATCTGATGGCGCATTTGACATTACAATTGAGCCGGTTTCTTCTCTGTGGGATTTTACAGCAGAAGAGCCGGAAGTGCCGGATGCAGAGCAGATCAACGAGGCGAGCCGATTAGTTGATTATAGAAAAGTAGAGTTAAATGGCAATCGGATTCGATTTGCTGAGGAAGGTATGGGAATTGAGTTGGGAGCGATTGCAAAAGGGTATATTGCTGATCGCATGAAGGAATTTTTGATCGAGGAGGGAGTAGAAAGTGCGATCATTGACCTGGGCGGCAACATATTGTGCGTAGGAGAGAAACCGGATGGAGATGCATTTCGAGTGGGAATCCAAAAGCCATTTGCCAAGAGGAGTGAAACAATCGCTACAGCAGAAATCAGAAATCGATCTGTTGTATCATCGGGAATCTATGAGCGTTGCTTTGAAAAAGACGGAGTTTTTTATCATCACATTTTAGATCCGAAAAGCGGGTATCCGTATGAAAATGATTTGACAAGTGTAACAATTTTCTCAGAGAAGTCAGTGGATGGAGATGCCTTGAGTACGACGTGTTTTGCATTAGGTTTGGAGAAAGGAATGGAATTGGTTGATTCGCTGGAGGATGTACAGGCGGTTTTTATTACAGAAGACGGTGAATTACATTTTAGTGAAAATTTTAATAAAAATGTTATATGGAATGAAGTGCAATGAGTTAATAGCTATTTAGAAATTTATCTAAATAGCTATTAACTTTTGTAAATACCTGCTTTCCTTTTTTATGATGCAATTGTTTTTATAAAATGATAGAATAGTATGGAGGTTGTTTAGAGGCAATCGCAGTAGTCCGGCTGCATTGATGGAAGGAGGCCCAATTAAAATGAACGGATGAGAAAGCCTGTAATTTGATTTGGGAAAAGAGGTAAGTATGGAATACGCACATCATTACAAATCCCCTATTGGCGGTATGATAATGGGTTCCGATGGAAAAGCGCTTACGGGGCTGTGGTTTGATAAGCAGAAATATATTGCAAATACATGGAAAGAGGAGTCGGAAGACAAAGACCTGCCTGTATTCCGAGATACAATTCGATGGCTGGAATTGTATTTTCAAGGAGAAGTTCCGGACTTTATACCGGAATTGAAACTGGAAGGAACTGAATTTAGAAAAGCTGTGTGGAAAATATTATTGACGATTCCGTATGGAGAGAGCATGACATACGGTGAAATTGCAGCGATTATTGCGAAACAGAGAGGAATTTCGCGTATGTCAGCACAGGCAGTAGGCGGCGCAGTCGGACACAATCCCATTTCTATTATTGTACCTTGTCATCGCGTGCTTGGGGCGGATGGAAGTCTGACAGGCTATGCCGGCGGGATTGAGAAAAAGATTGCATTATTAAAAATAGAGAACATAGGAGTGAGAGTAAAATGAACGAAAAAACAAAGAAAATTATTATGACAGTGGCAGCAGTGGTGATTGCCTGCGTATCATTTTTTGTTGTTGCGAAAATGGTTTCTTCTCCGGAATTTCATGAGAAAACCATTGCTTCTTTGAATGAGAAGCAGGAAACAGTATTGGAAATGACAGCTACGTCAACTGCGGCGTCGGCAGCAATTACATTGATCCCGGGGGATGCAGGACTTCCGATAGCAGAAAAGCTGACAGATTTGAGCGCATACTTTTTAATTGTGTTGTGTGCGCTGTTTTTGGAAAAATATTTGCTGACCATAACCGGGTATGTGACATTTAAGATTTTGATCCCGGTTGCCTGTATCCTGTTCTGTGTATATATTTACAGAAAAAATGAGCTGCTAAAGAATCTGATTGCCAGAATTGTGTTGTTTGCTGCGGCGATTGTTTTGGTTATTCCGGCAAGTGTGCAAGTTTCCAACATTATAGAGGATACATATCGTGTATCTATAGAAAGTACGATGGAATCTGCAAAAGAAGCAACAGAGGTTTTAGAGGAAAGTGCAGAGGCGGAAGATGAAAAAGGCTTTTTTGAGAATCTTGTAGATACTGTAAAAGGCGGTGTATCCGGAATTATTGAGAAGATGGAAACCGTTTTGATCAATTTTATTGAATCACTGGCTGTTATGCTGGTAACTGCATGTGTTATTCCAATCTTAGTGCTTGTGTTCTTTATTTGGCTGATCAAAACAATATTGGGTGTGAATGTGAATTATGATGTGAAAAAGATAAAGAAAAGGATCAGAGGATGAAAACGAAACAACTTAATTATACGGGAATTATAAAAGAAACTATAATATTGACAGGAGCGGTTGCCGTAATTGCAGCGGCTGTATATTTCTTCCTTGTACCGAGTCAGACATCTGTCAGCAGTATTTCAGGATTGGGAATTGTATTGTCGAATTTTATTTCGCTGCCTTTGTCTGCGATTACTATGATTTTGAATGTGGTACTTTTGATCATCGGGTTTATGACCTGCGGGAAGGAATTTGGTGTTAAGACTGTTTATACCAGCGTTGTACTGCCGGTGTTTTTGGCATTATTTGAAAAATTATTTCCAAATTTTGAGTCCATGACAGGAAGTGCGGAATTAGATGTGCTTTGTTACATTTTAGTTGTGAGTTTTGGGCTTAGTATTTTATTTAATCGAAATGCATCTTCCGGTGGTTTGGATATTGTAGCGAAAATTATGAATAAATATCTGCATATGGAACTGGGAAAAGCGATGTCGCTGTCCGGAATGTGTGTGGCTCTTTCTTCCGCACTTGTATACGATAAAAAAGCGGTTGTGCTGAGTATTCTTGGAACTTATTTTAATGGAATGGTATTGGATCATTTTATTTTTGGGCAGAATCTGAAACGAAGGGTTTGTATTATTACAAAGAAAGAGAAAGAACTGCGGGAGTTTATTCTGCATGAACTTCATAGCGGGGCAACCGTATATGAGGCGATTGGTGCTTATAATATGGAGAAACACAATGAAATTATTACAATTGTAGATAAAGGGGAATATCAAAAGTTGATGGATTATATCAATCATGAGGATCCGGATGCATTTATCACAGTCTATACTGTATCGGATATGCGATATCGGCCTAAGGTTTGAAAATGAAAAATGAATATGAAAACAAAAAATATTTCATAGAAAAATGGCGAAACGCTAAAAATCATTTTGAAATTAGACTTTTTTGCAAGAAATGATTGACGAAATGTCAAAAATTGTATAGAATACTAATCAGTGAGTAAAAAAGTGGAGGAATGGCTATGACACCGTATAAAGATTTAAGTGTAGAAGAGTTGGAAGAACTGAAACAAGAGCTGGAAAAGCAGTATGATGATATAAAAGCTAAGGGATTGAAGCTGGATATGTCTCGTGGAAAGCCGTCTACTGAGCAGTTGAATCTGTCCATGGGTATGCTGGATGTATTGAAAGCAGATTCAGATTTGGTTGGAGTAGATGGAGTTGACTGTCGAAATTACGGAGTACTGGATGGGATTACAGAAGCAAAACAGCTTCTTGCGGATATGATGGAAGTCCCAAAAGATAATATTGTAATTTTTGGTAATTCCAGTCTGAATGTCATGTATGATACAGTTGCTCGTGCAATGATCTGCGGTATTATGGGCAATACTCCATGGGCAAAGTTAGATAAAGTGAAATTTCTCTGTCCTGTACCGGGATATGACAGACATTTTGCGATTACAGAACATTTTGGTATTGAGATGATCAATATACCAATGACTCCAACAGGACCGGATATGGATCTGGTGGAAAAACTGGTGGCAGAAGATGAGTCTATCAAGGGAATCTGGTGTGTTCCGAAGTATTCAAACCCACAGGGGATCACATATTCTGATGAAACTGTACATCGTTTTGCTTGTTTGAAACCGGCAGCAAAGGATTTCCGTATTTTCTGGGATAATGCATATGGAATCCATCATTTATATGAAGATAAGCAGGATTATCTGATTGAAATTTTAATGGAATGTAAAAAAGAAGGCAATCCGGATATGGTGTATAAGTTCGCATCAACTTCCAAGATTAGTTTTCCAGGTTCCGGAATTGCTGCAATTGCAGCATCAGATAACAATCTGAAAGATATCCGCAGAATGATGCAGGTGCAGACAATCGGACATGATAAGGTGAATCAGCTCCGCCACGCGAGATATTTTAAAGATATTCATGGTATGGTAGAACACATGAAAAAACACGCAGATATTCTGCGTCCAAAATTTGATGCAGTAACAGATACGCTGGAGAGAGAACTGGGTGGATTGGAAATCGGTTCCTGGCTGAAACCATACGGAGGATATTTTATTTCTTTCGATTCTATGGAAGGATGCGCGAAAGCGATTGTAGCGAAAGCAAAAGAAGCAGGACTTGTGATGACAGCAGCAGGCGCTACATTCCCGTATGGAAAGGATCCGAAGGATAGCAATATCCGTATTGCACCATCTTATCCGACACCGGAAGAGTTGAAAGTTGCAACAGAAATCTTTGTGCTGAGCGTTAAACTGGTGAGCATTGATAAACTGTTGGGAAATCTGTAGGATTCAAAGAAATAGCTAAAAACCTCAAGAGAGAAAGTAATTTCTCGGCTTGAGGTTTTCTTTTTTAAAACATTTTTGGCTGTGTCAGAATATTTTTCACATGCTCGACTTCTTCTCTGGTAGCTTTCGCTGCAGGTACATAATAACTCTTTTCGCGGGCAACCTGATACAATTTCTCCTGTGACATTTCACATTCATTTCGAATCTGTTTCAGGCATTGTTTGAGTTCTTTGTTTTCTGTTTGGGGAATCATATCACCAAACATTTTCAGTTCACCGTTTACTCCGACCAAAGCGTCAGAAACCATTGTTTTCTCGTTCATTTTCAACACTCCTTATCATGGGATTTTGTTATAGGAATTTCATAAGTTCTTGTTTGTTTTTCATTGCAGAATCTGCGGCGTCCTGGAAGAGTTTCTTGATTTCGGCATCTTCTGTCTGTGAAGCGTAGTCAGTCATTTTTGCGTGTGTGGTGTCATAGCCGCCAATTAAATGACGGAGATTTTGTAAATCAAGTATTGATATTTCAGACATATCATTACCTCCTAAAAATGTGTAAAAGATTAATTTGCTACAGGAGTAGTATGTCCGTAAATTGAAGAATTATGAGCCATGCTTGATTTCAGAATAAAATTTCCAAATAATTCGCGCATCTCGGATGAGGAGCGATACATACTTTCTGGATGCCATTGCACACCGATTACAAATGGATGAGAGGGCATTTCAATTGCTTCGATGGTATGGTCTGATGCAGTGGCGCTTACGGAAAGATTTTTTCCGACTTCGTCTAAAGACTGGTGGTGATAACTGTTTACGAATAAACAGTTGCCGATATAGTCGCGTAGTTGAGATTTGGCTGTGACAAATATTTTGTGACTGACTTCCTGGCGGGAATAAGATTGCTGCATGTGATCCAGGTGCTTTCCGGGCTGTAGGGGAAAATCCTGATATATAGTACCGCCGCAGGCTACATTTAATACTTGCATTCCCCGACAGATGGCAAAAACAGGTTTTTCCGTTTCTAATATTTGTTTCATAATTCGAATTTGAAATAAATCCAGTGTGATGTTGGTTTTTCCATTTCCATTTTGTGGCTCTTGTCCAAAGAGCAGAGGCGTGATATCGTTTCCACCACAAAAAAGAAAACCATCACAAAGGGAAATGTATTCTTCCAGGATCCGATCTGAGCGAATCAGAGGCAGAATCAGAGGGATTCCGCCGGAATAGCGGACGGATTGGATGTAAGGATTTGCAACGAATTGATTCTGTTCGATAAAGCCGCAGACAATAATGCCGATTTTGGGTTTCATATACGATTCCTTTCTTTAAAATATATAAATGTTTATAAATAATGGGGGATGATTCTAAGATAGGTTATGTAAGAAAATGGAAACTTATACATAGATAATTTGTGAAGAAAAAATCAAGTGTGTTAATAAAAAATCGTTCGTGTTAATAAAATATCTTTTGTTGTGTTCTAAGGGAGATATTTGTATAATCATATTAATAGGATAAAAATACAGCATATCTTTGTATGAAAAGAATGAAATGAGAAAGGAGTTGAATATATGAGTACAGAGAAACAGTATTTTGATAAAATAGCGGAGCATGGTCAATTAATCGTGATATCAGGACCAAGTGAGGTGGGAAAAAGGACGATCATTCAATCATACATGGAACTGCATCCCAATGCAGTTAAATGTACGACAGTAACAACCAGACAGCCGCGTCCTGAGGAAGAAGAGGGAAGAGAACATTATTTCCTGTCTAATACAGAATTTGACCGGATGGTTCGTTCTCAGCAGCTATTGGAGTACAGTTACTATAATCTGAATGGATATGGTACCCCACGCAGAGCAGTAGAAGAGGAACGGGGACGTGGGAAAAATGTCATCATGATCGCAGATGTTATGGGTGCGATGAAGATTCGTGCAATGTGTCCGGATGCAACTTTGATTTTTATTTTGCCGCAAACATGGGAAGAACTGGAGAAACGTGTGCGTGAAAGACATGATGGAAAGGAAGATGTGATTGAAGAACATCTTCTCGCTGCACAGGAGCAGATTTTGTGTGCAGAACAGTATGACTATATTTTAATTAATGATACTGTAGAAGATACTGTACGCAGAATGGGACAGATAATTCATGGCAATCGCTATAGCAGAAATTGTATGAAAGCATTTATGGCAAGTTATATTGAAAGTGAGATTCAGTCAGATCTTGCAGATGAACTTCGCTCATTATGATTTTACTTAAAAAACGAGGAACAGCAGTCGCTGTTCCTCGTTTTTAATGACTCTTATTCGTCTAACATTCCCTGCATTTTCATTGCGCGAACTTTTAATGGAAGTCCGAACAGGGTAATGAATCCATCTGCATCGTGGTGATCATACAAATCTCCGGTAGTGAAACTTGCAAGTGATTCACTGTACAGAGAGTATGGAGAAGTTTCTCCGGCTTTGATGATGTTGCCTTTGTACAGTTTGAATTTCACTTCACCGGTTACATATTGCTGTGTAACATCGATGAAAGCCTGAATTGCTTCGCGGAGTGGTGTGAACCATTTTCCTTCATAAACAATCTGTGCAAATTTATTTCCCATATCTTTTTTCACTTCATATGTAGCTCGATCCAGAACGAGTTCTTCTAATTGTTCATGAGCAGCCATTAAGATTGTTCCGCCCGGTGTTTCATATACGCCGCGGGATTTCATTCCTACTACACGATTTTCTACAATATCTACAATGCCAATGCCATGTTTTCCGCCTAGAGCATTTAATTCAGTGATAATCTCAGAAACTTTCATTGCTTTTCCATTTAAAGTTTTTGGTACACCGGCTTCAAATGTCATGGTAACATATTCTGCCTCGTCCGGCGCTTTTTCCGGAGATACACCGAGTACAAGCAGATCGTCATAATTTGGCTCGCATGCAGGATCTTCCAGTTCCAGACCTTCATGACTGATGTGCCACAAGTTGCGGTCGCGGCTGTAGCTGTGTTTTGTGTCAAAAGGAAGATTGATGCCATGTGCCTGACAGTATTCAATTTCTTCTTCACGAGACTGCATTGTCCAGATATCTGTCATACGCCATGGTGCAATAATCTTCAAATCCGGAGCAAGTGCTTTGATTCCAAGTTCAAAACGAATCTGATCATTTCCTTTTCCGGTAGCTCCGTGACAGATTGCTGTAGCGCCTTCTTTACGTGCAATTTCTACAAGACGTTTTGCAATAACAGGACGAGCCATGGATGTTCCGAGCAGATATTTGTTTTCATAAACAGCTCCTGCTTTTACACAAGGCATGATGTAATCGTCACAGAATTCGTCGATGATGTTTTCGATATATAGTTTGGAAGCGCCTGATAATTTTGCACGTTCTTCCAATCCATCTAATTCTTCTCCCTGACCGCAGTCGATGCAGCAGCAGATTACCTCATAGTCAAAATTTTCTTTCAGCCATGGAATGATAGCTGTTGTGTCCAATCCACCTGAATATGCCAATACTACTTTTTCTTTACTCATGATAAATCCCTCCTGAAATAATTTATGATACTTGAATGATTTTTAAATTGGTATTCTTTTGAAACTATGCATTACTATACACCATATTTTATAATTATGCAATAGAAAATGTAAAAAAATAAAAATATACATAAAAACCATTGTTTTATGCATAAAATGTGAAGAAATATACATTCGGATAAAGGGAGGGAAAGGCGTTTTTTTAATATGGTTGTTCTCGATTCTTTTTTCTTTTTGTGGTATAATTCGATATTATGCAATTGCGAAGGGAGGCGTCTTTTATGGGCGAACAGAAGCCTGAAAAAGTGAAAAAACATATATGTACGGGTTTGCTGGCCCATGTTGATGCAGGAAAAACGACACTTTCAGAAGCGCTTTTATATTCCAGCGGCAGCATTCGTAAGCTGGGACGTGTGGATAACCAGAATGCATTTTTAGATACCTATAAGCTGGAACGAGAAAGAGGAATTACGATTTTTTCCAAACAGGCTGTGATGCAGCTGGATGATGAAAAGATGGTTACGTTGTTAGATACGCCGGGGCATGTGGATTTTTCTGCGGAAATGGAACGAACACTACAGGTGTTGGATTATGCAATACTGGTTATCAGCGGAGCGGATGGTGTACAGGGACATACAGAAACCTTGTGGCGTCTTTTGTCAAAATATCAAGTGCCGACATTTCTATTTATTAATAAGATGGATCAGGCAGGAACCGATGAAATTGCTCTCATGGCGGAATTAAAGAATCGGTTGAGTGATTGTTGCGTTGATTTTAGTGCAGGGGGAGCGGACGCAAAAATTCGTCATAGGAATGATGAATTTTTGGAAAGTGCAGCAGTGTGCGATGAGAAGTTGTTAGAAATGTATTTAGAAAACGGAAATTTGAGTTTAGAAGCCATTTCTGAAAGCATCCGACAGAGGAAGATGTTTCCCTGCTTTTTTGGATCGGCGCTCAAAATGACAGGAATCGATCTGTTTATTCAGGGGATGAGTGATTACATGAAATGTCCGGAATACCCGGATGGGTTTGGTGCAAAGGTATATAAAATTACAAGAGATGAACAGGGAAATCGATTGACTTATATGAAGATAACAGGAGGACATCTGTCTGTCAAAGAGATGCTTTCCGGATATGTAAAACAGGGGAAGGGACAAGACGAGGAGCTCTGGCAGGAAAAAGTCAATCAGATCCGTATTTATTCCGGAGCAAAATATGAAACGGTAAACGAGGCGAAAGCCGGAATGGTCTGTGCAGTAACCGGATTAACGGAAACTTATCCCGGAGAAGGTCTGGGGAGTGAAGAAGAATCAGATATGCCGGTGTTGGAACCTGTTTTGAATTATCAGATTTTGTTGCCGGAAGGATGTGATGTTCATCAGATGCTTCAAAATCTCAGACAGTTGGAAGAGGAAGAGCCATTATTGCATGTAGTCTGGAATGAGACTTTGGCGGAAATTCATGTACAATTGATGGGGGCAGTACAGATTGAAGTGTTGCAAAGCCTGATAGAAGAACGTTTTGGCGTGGGTGTACAGTTTGATTCCGGAAATATTGTATATAAGGAAACTATTTCAGATGTTGTAGAGGGAGTCGGACATTTTGAACCACTCCGTCATTATGCAGAGGTTCATTTGCTGTTAGAACCGGGAGAAAGAGGGAGTGGTATTCAGATTTTTGCCGATTGCAGCGAGGATCTTCTGGATCGAAACTGGCAGCGTTTGATTTTGACACATTTAGAGGAAAAGGAACATCTTGGAATTTTGCTGGGAGCGCCGATTACAGATCTGCGTATTACGCTTGTATCTGGAAAAGCTCATCAGAAACATACGGAAGGTGGAGATTTCCGACAGGCAACATATCGAGCAGTGCGGCAAGGGCTGAAACAGGCGGAGAGTGTGCTGCTGGAGCCGTATTATGAATATCGTCTTGAGGTGCCCGCTGATTTGATTGGACGGGCGATGTCAGATATGCAGAGGATGCATGGAACATTTGGTGTGCCGGAACAAGAAGGTGAAATGTCTGTGTTGACGGGGGAGGTTCCGGTTATAACAATGCGAGATTATCAGACGGAAGTAATCGCTTATACAAAAGGGCGGGGCCGATTACTCTGTCAAATGAAAGGATATTTTCCTTGTCATAATACAGAAGAAGTAGTGACGGCAGCAGGATATGATTCAGAACGTGATCTGGAGAATCCGACAAGTTCTGTTTTTTGTGCGCATGGTGCAGGTTTTGTAGTAAAATGGGACGAAGTACCTGAATATATGCATTTGGAATCTGTTTTAAAAAAAGCTGAACCGGAAGAGAAAACGGAAGAAGTCGTCTATACATCGGCAGCAGTGCGAAGAGCGAGTGTACTATCGGCATTGTCGCCGGAGGAAGAAGCCGAATTGGATCGGATGGCGGAAGAATCACGAAGAAAACGAGAGCAGGCACGAAAAAAGTATTCTTATCGAAAAGAGTTTAGCAGTGAAGTTCGAGGCAGTATTTCAGGAAAACCAAAAGAGCGGTTAAAGGAATATCTTCTGGTAGATGGCTATAATATTATTTTTGCATGGGATGAATTGCGGGAATTGGCAGAAGTAAATATGGATGGAGCACGTGGAAAATTAATGGATATTCTGTGCAATTATCAAGGTGTTCGAAAATGTTCTTTGATTCTGGTCTTCGATGCATATAAATTAAAGGGATTTCCGGGAGAGGTACAGCGATATCATAATATTTATGTGGTGTATACAAAAGAAGCAGAAACAGCGGATCAATATATCGAAAAGGTTGCTCATGAGATTGGGCGGAAATATGAAGTGACAGTTGCTACATCGGATGGAACGGAGCAGGTGATTATTCGTGGCCAGGGATGTAGATTATTGTCAGCAAAAGAATTAAAAGAAGAGGTAGATCTGGTACAAAAAGAATTACGGGAAGAGCATATGGGTAAGGCGGAGAGTACGAAAAATTATCTTTTCCATTATCTTGATGAAGAGACGGCAGAACAAATGGAGGAAGTACGGCTCGGAAAAAAAGAACATGAATAAGAGACAAGAAAGAGGTTGTGACTATGCACAACCTCTTTTGAAATGAATCGTTATTTATGCTTTCTCTTTCGATAGAAGGTAAAAGTAATGACGCTTCCGAGAGAGAGCAGAACCAATGAACTCCATAATGTCAGATGACTGTTGTCACCGGTTTTTGGCGGGGTGCCAGGTTTGTTTGGTTTGCTGTCTGGAACAGCAGGTTTGCCGGTAGTTTTAAAGGATGCTTTAATTGTGACATCATTGGCCGGCATTTCAAATGTATATGTACCATCTTTTTGCTTTTTCAGTTTGATTGTCTGATTTTTAGAATCAACTGCAGTTATTTTATCTAGTTTATATCCTTTATCAGGAACAGCGGTTAAAATAACCTTGCTTCCGACAGTATAAGAGGTTTGAGGAACTGTAACCTTACCGTTTTTGCTGTCCTGAATTGTTACTTTATAAGTTGTTTCTGTTCCGCTTTCAGGCCTGAAAGTTGCATTTACAGTGATATCGCTTGCAGGCATAGTAAATGTATAGACACCATTTCCCTGATCCGCAATTGAAACTGCTTGTCCATCCAGTGTGTGAATCACAACATTGGCTACAACATAACCTTTAACTGGTTTGACAATCAATTGAACAGTGCTGTTTTCTACAGCTGTTTCTGGTATTTCGATTGTTCCGTTTTTCATTTCCGGAACATGAATTGCGTAAGAAACTTCAACCGGAGTGTCTTCTTTAAAAGCAGCAGTTACAGTTACATCGCTAGATGGCATTACAAATGTATAAGAACCATCTTCCTGAGCTGTTGTCTCAACAAGGTTTCCAGATGCATCTGTTACGGTAATCATATTCAGAATATATCCCTTTTCTGGTGAAGCAGATAAAGCGACAATACTTCCTTCGTTTGCAGTTGTTGGAACTGATACAGTACCGTTTTCTGTTTCTGCGATGCTGATATTGTATGTGGTAGCTTTACTGATGGTGTAAGATTCTCCAGCAGTTGTAGGGAAGGAAAGTTTGTTTACATCATCAGAAGGAACAGAAGTTGCTACAAAGTTTCCAGCGGAATCTTTCACTACATACTCGGATAAGTTTGGATATTCGCCAATAAAGTCTCCACCATTGCGGGATGTAATCTTGAAGGATTCTGCAACACCGTCTGTCCATTTCATATCAACCACAAAGTTTCCACGTGCAACAATTCCGTTTACATATCCGGTATTCCATTGTTCCGGTAAAGCTGGAAGGAACTGTACATATCCTAACTGGCTTTGCAGCAGCATTTCATTTACGCCTGCAGTATAACCATAGTTTCCATCGATCTGGAAGATTGGGCGTTGTTTGTAATTAGCTCCGCCGCCATGTGAAGAAAACATATTGGTTAAGAATCCAGAGTTGCCTCCGCCTACAGCAGATTGTACAATTTGGAATGCTTCATCAGAATGTCCGGTACGTGCCCAGAGGTTTAATTTATGAGCTTTGGACCAGCCGGTTGCATCCAGACCACGTTCATTTAATGAAACCATAGCAGCATTCATAAATTCTGCATTATCTTTGTTGATCAGATTTCCAGGATACAGAGCCATCAAATGTGAAAGATGTCTGTGCGGTGGCTGCTGACCACCAGACTGAGCACCAAGACTTTCTCTCCACTGTGGAATATCGATTTCTTCTAAGTCACCGGCCTGAGCTTTTCCAAATGAAGTTTCTTCAAACCATTCTTTGACCTGTCCGTCATCTCCTACGATGACCGGATCTAATTTGGATTGTTTATCTTCCCACACAGTAATTAAATCTTCATCAACGCCGAGTGTTCTGGCCGCCTGGATAGTATTTTCAAAGTGCTGCCAAATAAATTGCTGGTCATAGGACGCTCCACTGACAATTGGACCGTTCTCAGGAGAATAAGATGGAGATGAAACATAACGTTGTTGGTATTCACTCCAGTATAATGCTTCGTTCCAGAAGTTTGCAACTTCTTTCATGGAAGGATACAGTTCGTTTCTTAAATATTCCTGATCTCCCGTATAGAGATAATATTCATAACAGTTAAGCAGTGCCCAGGCAGAACCAATCGGATTCCAGCCGGCGGCATTATTTTTTTGTCCCATTGTTGCGAACATATAAGGTGTACTGAAACATCCGACTAACCAACCATTTTCTTCCCCTTCATTACTCTTGATACCAAAAGCAGCTGCGGCTGCACCACGTCCGGCTTCGCGCAGGACTGCGAGGTAATCATTGTAAGGAATATGGCATTCACCTAAGTTACTTGCCATTGTAGGCCAGTAGTTCATCTGTATGTTGATGTTGAAGTGGTAGTCACCGCCCCATGCAAAGCCACCTTCACCCCAGACACCTTGCAGGTTGGTTGGCAGTGAACCTTCGCGGGAACCAGCGATGGTCAAGTAACGACCAAACTGGTAGCACATAATTTCCAATGCGCGTTGTTCCGCTTCTGTAGGAATTTCGCCACCAGTGTTATCTACCATGTTTCGATATTTTTTAATTAGCTCATCTGTTGGAATCTGAGGAATTTCTTCGTTAAATCCAAGTTCCATACGTGAGAAAAGAGCAGAATGATCGTCAACGTGTCTCTTTTTCAGCACATCATATCCTTCTTCGGAAATGATATTAGAGGCAGATGCAATACGTGAAGTAATTGCTTCGTGTGGATGTTCACCTCGGAAAGAAGGCAGTTCCATTTTATAATCTGTGCCACAAGCTAAAATTAAGGTGGCGGAATCAGCGCCGTTAACGGTAATGGAAGTACCATCGGAGGTAAGCTCTCCACTGTCATTTAGGACTTTCAACTGCGCTTCTGTATTTAAGTTATTGCGTCTTAATGTACTGGTCATGGTGATAGTATCTTCATTGGTAGATAAGACTCCGGACCCAGTACAATCAGATAAGTTGGTTTTGAAGGTGATTTTACCAGCTTGATCTGCAGTCAACCGTACGACAAGTATGTTGTCAGGATGACTATTGAAGTATTCGCGTGTGTAGTGAACTCCCTCATAGTCATAGTTTATGGTAGAAAGTGCTGTACGCATATCCAGATCACGTACATAGTTTTCTACTTTACTCTCGTCAATCGCATCGTTGGAGATATAGAGATTAGCAAAATCTTGTGGCGCATCATAACCTGTTAAATCTCCCATCAGTTTGTTCAGCCAGTTCATAGGCTCTCCATAGGTAGAAGTACCGCTGGATTCATAGGAATCTTCAGAGAAACCGAAAACGTATTCAGATTTGTCATCTAATTTTTCACGAATTGCAGTTAAATTATCTTTGATAGTCTGCAAGTCTTCGTCGGTTTCGGTAGGATTGGTATTTCCGTACTTGTAATTATAAGAATCAGCAGGACCTCCTTTCCATACTGTTTTTTCATTAATATGGATTTTGTCTTTTTGGACTCCGCCATATAATAACCCACCCATATATCCATTTCCAATGGCGAGGGCTTCGGTTTCCCATGCGTAATAGTCATTCTGATTAGCAGGTTCATCATACCAAAGCCTCAGTAAATTGTCATTTGCAAGTGGTGTGGGTTCTGCAGCAGGTTGTTCTGCCAATGCTGTTGTAGACAATAGAGAGACACTCATTACAGTGGCCATAGATATGCCTACAAACTTTTTGAATCGTGTTTTCATGCTTTTTCCTCCGTAGTTCAATAAAATTTGAATATTAATTTGAATATTTTATTCAGATATCAAATGGTGTATCAATCCTCCTTTGTAAGCCAAACGAGATGGCTTTGTATAGTTTGTTTTTACAGCAGATTTTATTCAAAACGAAGAAAAGAACTCGGTTTGTGGAGCTCTTTTTGAATGATATATGGAAAAATAACCATATATTCCGCTGTAAATCCTTTTGTAACTATGGAATATTATACCGCCACAATAAAAAAAGTCAATAAAAATTAGTGATAATTAATAAAAAAATGAATTTAATTTACTTTTTTTGTGGAATATGTACAAAAAATAAAAGAAAAATTAATTTCGTTATTTTGACGAGAATAAAATTGGATTAGACCTTGACAAATGATAAAAACTGAGTAAATATACCAATGAGAGTGTATAAAAGCAGACAGACTAGGGTGGATAAATCATGGATAGAAAAGAAATACTCAGTAAGAAAGAAAAAATTGTAGTTAAGGTCGGAACTACAACCATTACATATGAAGAAACAGGGAATATTAATTTAGATAAATTGGAAAAGTTTGTGCGTATTTTGATTAATCTCCGGAATCAGGGAAAACAGGTAATTGTAGTTTCTTCCGGGGCGGTAGGCGTTGGCAGAATGGCTCTTGGTATGGAGCATAGACCGGAAACAGAGGCAGAAAAGCAAGCGTGCGCTGCAGTTGGACAAGGCAGACTGATGATGATTTATGAGAAGCTGTTTAATGAATATAGTCAGTTGACGGCACAGGTATTATTGACAAAAGAATCAATTACCAATGTTGAATGTCGAAAAAATGCCCGTCAGACATTTGATGCATTATTAAAGATGAACGTAGTTCCTATTGTAAATGAGAATGATGCAATTTCCGTAGATGAGCTGGCATACGGAAATTTTGGGGATAATGATACTCTGGCGGCAAATGTGGCAGAGTTAGTAGGCGCTGATCTGCTGGTGTTGCTTTCTGATATTGAAGGCATGTATACAGCGGATCCGAAAACGAATCCGAATGCGCGTTTTATCCATACAGTTGTAGAAATTGATGAGTCACTGGAGCGAATGGCAGGTGGTTCAGGCAGTGATTTCGGTACCGGCGGGATGGCAACAAAAGTAAATGCGGCAAAGGTAGTTACGGATGCCGGTGCAGATATGATTATTGCAAATGGAGATAATATTTATACAATCAATGATATTATGGCAGGAAAGAAAGTGGGCACTTTATTTTTGTCCAGACAGCATGGGAAGGAACTGGAAAATGAACTTGCACCGGAACGTGCGAAATTTCGGCGTCAGGTAAAACGTCTGAAAAAAGCAGAAGAAAAGGGACATGCGGAAAACGGTGACAAGGTACAGTTGAATAGTGGCAGTGGATACGGAACAAAGGAGACGACTACAGCACATTCATATAAGATGGAGGAAAGTCGATATGGAGAATTATATGGAAATACTTGGTAAACGTGCGAAGGATGCATCCCGGGAAAGTGCAAAGCTTGGAACCGATGAAAAAAATAAAGGGCTTTTTGCGGTAGCGGATGAACTTTGTAAACAGAGTGCATATTTGTTGAGTGAAAATGAAAAGGATGTGCAGGAGGCGGAATCGAAAGGCGTTAAGAAATCACTGATCGATCGTCTGCGTTTGACGGAACAGAGAATTGAGGATATGGCGGAAGGCTTGAGACAGATTGCAGGTTTGGAAGATCCAATTGGAGAAGTGCTGGAAATGAAAAATCGTCCAAATGGGCTGCGCATCGGGAAAAAGAGAGTTCCGTTAGGGGTAATTGGGATTATTTATGAATCCAGACCGAATGTAACAGCAGATGCATTTGGACTTTGTTTTAAAACAGGAAATGCTGTGATTCTTCGCGGAGGGAGCGATGCGATTCACTCCAATCTTGCAATTGTGCATACGATAAAAGAAGCACTTCGGAAGGTAAAATTGCCGCAGGATTTAATCTTATTGGTAGAAGATACCAGTCGCGAGACTGTGCAGCAGATGATGAAATTACATGATTATATCGATGTGTTGATTCCGCGGGGAGGCGCAGGGCTGATTTCGACTGTAGTTGAGAACAGTACAGTTCCGGTAATTGAAACCGGAACCGGAAATTGTCACATTTTTGTGGATGAGAGCGCCGATATTGAAATGGCAGTGGATATTATTGAAAATGCGAAAACACAGCGTATGGGTGTATGCAATGCCTGTGAGTCTTTAGTTGTACATGAAGGGATTGCTAAAAAAGCCGTACCTGAGATTGTGAAAAGACTGAAACTGCATCAGGTGGAAATCAGAGGAGACGAGAGAGCGCAGGAACTTATGAGCGAGATTGTTCCGGCGACAGAAGAAGATTGGGGAACAGAGTATCTCGATGCGATCATTTCTTTGAAAATTGTAGATTCGATCGAGGATGCAATCCATCATATCAATCAATATAATACCGGACATTCGGAATCTATTATTACCAATGATTATGATCATGCATTAAAGTTTCAGGATGAAGTCGATGCAGCGGCGGTTTATGTAAATGCCTCTACAAGATTTACAGATGGTTTTGAGTTTGGATTTGGAGCAGAAATTGGGATTAGTACGCAGAAACTTCATGCAAGAGGACCAATGGGGCTGCTTGCTCTGACAACAACGAAGTATATTATTTTTGGAAATGGACAGATTCGTAAATAAAAGGGTACCGTTGAAGTGTTTCATTTTGTAAATGAGATGCTTGCAACGGTATTTTTTTACAAAAAATAAAAAGAAGGGGTTGCATAATATGCATTATAGATGTATAATTATGCAAAATATTATTACAGAGTATGCTCTGGTATTGTATGAGAAGGGAAGGTTAATCAATCATGATCAAAGTGGGAATTATAGGAGCTACAGGTTATGCCGGCGGTGAATTGGTCAGAATATTGACTGCACATAAAGAAACTGAAATTGTATGGTATGGATCCAGAAGTTATATAGATCAGAAATATGCGTCTGTGTATCAGAACTTCTTTCAGATTGTAGATGCAAAGTGTATGGATGATAATATGCAGGAATTGGCAGACCAGGTGGATGTGATTTTTACAGCAACGCCACAGGGATATTGTGCATCACTTGTAAATGAAGAGATTTTGGCAAAGACAAAAGTCATTGATTTAAGTGCTGATTTTCGGATAAAAGATGTTTCCGTCTATGAAAAATGGTATGGAATTGAGCATAAAAGTCCACAGTTTATCGAGGAAGCTGTTTATGGACTGTGTGAAGTGAATCGTGAACAGATAAAACAAGCGCGTTTGCTGGCGAATCCGGGATGTTATACAACTTGTTCCATTTTGACGGCATATCCGCTGGCAAAAGAAGGTCTGATTGACATGAATACGTTGATTATTGATGCAAAATCAGGAACATCCGGAGCAGGAAGAGGTGCAAAGGTTGCAAATCTTTTCTGTGAGGTGAATGAGAATATGAAAGCCTATGGGGTGGCAACACACAGACATACACCGGAGATTGAGGAGCAGCTTGGGTATGCGTCGGGACAGAACGTGGTACTGAACTTTACGCCACATCTGGTGCCAATGAACAGAGGAATTTTGGCAACGGAATATGCAAAACTGAAAAAAGATGTAACTCATGAAGAAATTAAGGCTGTTTATGATGCATATTATGCGAAAGAAAAGTTCATCCGGGTGCTTGAAAAAGATGTTTGCCCGGAAACAAAATGGGTAGAAGGCAGCAATTATGTGGATATCAATTTTAAAATCGATGAGAGAACCGGAAGAATTATTATGATGGGGGCAATCGATAATCTTGTAAAAGGCGCAGCAGGTCAGGCAGTTCAGAATATGAATCTGATGTTTGGGTTAAAAGAATCCGAAGGCCTGGATCTGATCCCGATGTTTCCGTAGAAACAAAAAGAGCAGGAGTATGACAATGAAGATTAGAACAATGACAATAGAAGACTACGATGGCGTGTATGAATTGTGGATGACAATCAAAGGGTTTGGAATTCGCAGCATAGATGATTCCAGAATCGGTGTGGAACGATTTCTGAAAAGAAATCCAACGACAAGCGTTGTGGCTGAGGAAGATGGAAAAATTGTTGGAAGTATTTTGTGTGGACATGACGGCAGACGAGGTTGTTTATATCATGTCTGTGTGCATGAGAAATATCGAAGACATGGCATAGGGAAAGCAATGGTTGTCTGCGCGATGGAACAGTTAAGGAAAGAGCAGATCAGCAAAGTTTCACTGATTGCTTTTACAGAAAATGATATTGGAAATGCATTTTGGAATACGATCGGCTGGACAGAACGGCTGGATCTGAACTATTACGATTTTGTCTTAAATGAAGCAAATATCACAGCTTTTAATGAACAGTGAGAGAAAATCAGAGAGAATGTAGAAAGAAGGGAATTGGAAATGAAGGTAATAGACGGTGGAGTGACGTCTGCAAAAGGATTTTATGCAGCGGCTGCAGCAGCGGAAATTAAATATAAAGGTCGTACGGATATGGCGTTGATCTATAGTGAAAAGCCATGTAAAACAGCGGGAACATTTACTACCAATGTGGTGAAGGCAGCGCCGGTAAAATGGGATCGACAGGTAGTAGAGTCAGGTGTAAAATCACAGGCTGTTATTGTGAATTCAGGGATTGCAAATGCGTGTACCGGACAAGAAGGAATGCAGTATTGTAAAGAAACAGCAGAAAAGGCGGCAGAAGTTCTTGGAGTGGACAGCGCAGGTGTGTTGGTTGGCTCTACGGGTGTGATCGGAATGCAGCTGCCTATGGAACGCATTAAAAAGGGCGTAGAACTGCTTGCTCAGTCAAAAGAAAAGAGCCGTCAGGCGGGGAATCTTGCTGCGAAGGCAATCATGACTACGGATACTGTAGAAAAAGAAGTGGCTGTACAGTTGGAAATCGGCGGAAAAACGGTTACTATAGGAGGAATGGCAAAGGGGTCAGGAATGATTCATCCGAATATGTGCACGATGCTTGCATATATTACGACAGATGCGGTGATTACAAAAAAAGCGCTGCAGAAAGCCTTGAGAGAAGATGTAGAAGATACATATAATATGATTTCGGTAGATGGAGATACGTCTACCAACGATACGGTATTGTTGCTGGCAAATGGAAAGGCAAAAAATGAAAAAATTCATATAGGTACACCAGAATATCAATTGTTTGTAGAGGCGCTTCACTATGTGAATGAAACACTGGCAAAAAAAATGGCAGGAGATGGAGAAGGCGCCACTGCGTTATTTGAAGTGAAGGTCGTGAATGCAAAAACGAAAAAGCAGGCAAAGACTCTTGCAAAATCAGTAATCTGTTCAAATTTAACGAAAGCTGCTATTGCAGGTCATGATGCAAATTGGGGCAGAATTTTGTGCGCAATGGGGTACTCCGGGGAGATGTTTGATCCGGAAAAAGTAGATCTTTATATTGAAAGCAAGGCAGGAAAGCTGCAGCTGATTCAAAATGGAGTCGCTTTGGATTATAGTGAAACAAAAGCGACAGAGATTCTTTCACAACCGGAAATGACAGCAACAGCAGATATAAAAGAGGGAACAGAAGATGCGACTGCATGGGGATGTGATCTGACACATGGATATATAGATATCAATGCAGATTACCGCAGCTGAGTCTGATAGAAGTATAGGGAGAGACAGGAAATATAGATACAAAATATGCAGAACAGGGAGGACATTCTTATGAATCAGAATATGCAGCAATATTTAGACAAGGCACAGGTGCTGATTGAGGCACTTCCTTATATACAACGTTTTAACCGCAAGATTATCGTAGTGAAATATGGCGGAAGTGCGATGGTTGATGAAGAACTGAAGAAACAAGTGATTGAAGATGTAACATTGTTAAAACTGGTCGGTTTTAAACCAATCATTGTGCATGGAGGCGGAAAAGAAATCAGCCGCTGGGTCAATAAAGTTGGGATGGAGCCAAAATTTATCAATGGTCTGCGTGTGACGGATGAAGATACTATGGAAGTTGCAGAGATGGTGCTTGGAAAAGTAAATAAGAGTCTGGTGCAGCACGTAGAAGAGCTGGGAGTACGCGCGATCGGAATCAGTGGAAAAGATGGCGGTCTGTTAAAAGTAGATAAAAAGTATTCTGATGGCAAGGATATTGGATATGTGGGAGAAGTGAAAGAAGTAAATGCTCAGATTCTTTATGATCTGCTGGAAAAAGATTTTCTTCCAATTGTATGTCCGGTCGGACTGGATGATGAATACCATACATATAACATCAATGCAGATGATGCGGCTTGTGCAATTGCACGTGCAGTACAGGCGGAAAAATTAGCATTTTTAACAGATATCGAGGGGGTTTATAAGGATCCGAAAGATCCGGGAACTTTGATTTCTGAGTTATATGTGGAAGAGGCGGAAAAATTGATGGAGGATGGAAATATTGGCGGCGGAATGCTCCCTAAGTTACAGAACTGTATCGATGCTATTGAACATGGTGTGTCCAGAGTTCATATTTTGGATGGCCGTATTCCACATTGTCTGTTGTTAGAGATTTTTACAAATAAAGGAATTGGAACCGCTATTTTGAAAGGCGAAGAAGGCAGGTATTATCATGGTGAATGAAAATGTTTTAAAAGCAGAAGAAAATCTGCTGCATATTTATAATCGGTTTCCGCTTACGTTAGATCATGGTGACGGAGTTTATCTATATGATACCGATGGGAAAAAATATTTAGACTTCGCGGCAGGTATTGCTGTGATGGGATTGGGATATCATAATCGTGAGCTTGAAGATGCATTGAAAGAGCAGATCGAGAAACTTTGTCATACATCAAATCTCTATTACCATGAGAATTGTGGAGAAGCGGCAGCTGCACTTAATCGGGCGTCCGGTATGGATCGGGTATTTTTTACAAACAGTGGGACAGAGGCGATTGAGGGAGCGCTGAAAACTGCACGCAAATATGCGTATCTCAAACAATCCGGACGGTATGAAATCATTGCTATGGAGAATGCATTTCATGGACGTTCTATGGGGGCAGTTTCGGTAACAGGAACCAAAGCATATCGGGAACCGTTTGAACCGATGCTCTTCGGTGTACATTTTGCAGAATATAACAATCTGGAAAGTGTAAAAGCGCTGGTAAATGATAAGACATGTGCAATTCTATTGGAACCATTGCAGGGAGAAGGCGGTATCTATCCGGCTACACAGGAGTTTATGGAAGGAATCCGCAAGATTTGTGATGAACAGGACATCTTGATGATCTGTGATGAAATCCAATGTGGGATGGGAAGAACAGGATCCATGTTTGCGTGGCAGGAGTACGGGGTGCGGCCGGATATCCTGACAATGGCAAAAGCAATCGGAAATGGAATTCCGGTGGGGGCATTTGCGGTAACGGAAAAAGTAGCAGAAAATTCTATGAAACCAGGAGATCATGGATCTACATATGGCGGCAATCCATTGGCGTGTATGGCGGTAAAAAAGGTTCTGGAGATATATGAAAAAAATCAGATTTTGAAACATGTTCAAGAGGTGGCTCCATATCTGGCACAGCGATTAGACGCCTTAAAGGAGAAATATGACTGTATCAAAGAACGGCGCGGAAAAGGTCTGATCCAGGGAATTGAACTGACCGTAAATCCATCCGGTGTTGTGAAGAAGGCATTAGAAGAAGGACTTATTATCATTACAGCAAAGGGAAATACAATTCGTTTTGTACCTCCGCTGATTATTGATAAAGTACATGTGGATGAGATGATCGAGAAATTGGAGCGGGCGCTGGAAGTATAAATTAATGTTATAAAAAACCGGCAGAAGAGCATACTATGATAAAAGACAGTAGGAGGTATGTGAAAATGGCCGGTTTTTTAATTGCATTATTATCTGGGGCACTGATGAGTGTACAGGGAGTATTTAATACACAGGTAACGAAAACGACAGGAATGTGGGTTTCCAACGGCTGGGTGCAGTTCAGTGCATTTCTTGTCTGTCTTGCTGCATGGCTGGTAAGCGGACGGGACAGTATTCTGGCAATCGGAAAAGTAGAACCGCGGTATATGCTGCTTGGCGGAGTGATCGGAGCCGGAATTACATGGACAGTTATTCAGAGTATGGCAGCATTGGGTCCGGCAAAGGCTGCGCTTTTGATTGTAATAGCACAGTTGAGTGTGGCATATCTAATCGAATTATTTGGATTGTTTGGAGTGGAAAAATCCCCTTTTGAATGGAGAAAAATTGGTGGATTGGTGTTGGCGCTAATCGGAATTGCAATATTTCAGTGGGAAAAATGACATAATTGTTACAAAAAAATAAAATTTCTATTGTAATTTAAATGACAATTCGATACAATATGAATGTCTGACATAAAGGGGTGCAGCAATTGCGCTGTAAATATGAATCGAAGGATTAAAAATTGGAAAAGAGCGGTGACAGGATTTTTGTTGCTTGCTCTTGTATTGTCATGTTGTACGTATTGTGGAAAAAAGGAAGAAACGGTAGAATTGCAGGGTTTGTCGTCTGAAGAAGAACAGGAAGAGAATCTGGGAGAAGAACAGGCGGATTTTGCGGAAACTGATCAAGAACAAGAAGAGGAAGATACAGATATTTATGTGTATGTATGCGGGGCTGTTCATTCTCCGGGAGTCTATGCATTAGAGCGTGGATCGCGCGTGTATGAGGCAGTTGCATTGGCAGGTGGAATCCGGGAGGATGGTGCAGAAGAGTATGTGAATCAGGCAGAGAAGATCAGTGACGGAGAAAAAATTTATATTCCTACAGAAACAGAGGTACAGGAAGGCAGTTTTGCGATAGAAGAAGGTGCGGGTCTTTTTTCAGGAAATGAAAAAGATGCAGAAAATGACGGAAAAGTGAATCTAAATACGGCTTCGGAAGAAGAATTACAAACTTTAAGCGGAATCGGAGAAACGAGGGCAAAAAGTATTATCGAATACCGGGAAACCAATGGGGGCTTTCAGTCGATTGAAGATTTGATGAAGGTGGAAGGAATCAAAGAAGGCGTATTTGAAAAAATAAAAGACAGAATAACAGTAAATGCAGGGAGTTAGGAAAAGATTCGAATGAGCAAGAAAAAGATCTTAGTAGTGGATGATGAAAAATTAATTGTGAAAGGGATTCGGTTCAGTCTGGAACAGGATGGCATGGAAGTGGATTGTGCTTACGATGGAGAAGAGGCATTGGCATTTGCAAAGCAATGTGAATACGATCTGGTTCTTCTGGATGTTATGCTGCCGAAACTGGATGGTTTTCAAGTATGCCAGCAGATTCGGGAATTTTCGGATATGCCGGTGGTGATGCTGACTGCGAAGAGCGAAGATATGGATAAGATTCTGGGTCTGGAGTATGGAGCAGATGATTATATTACAAAGCCGTTTAACATTCTGGAAGTAAAGGCTCGTATCAAGGCAATTATGCGAAGAACTGCGAAAAAAGAAGAGGCGCAGCCAAGCAGCGTAATTGTAAAGGGAACGATGAAAATCGACTGTGAGAGCAGAAGAGTTTTTATTGAGGAACGGGAAATCAATCTGACGGCAAAAGAGTTTGATGTTCTGGAACTTCTCGCCATGAATCCAAATAAGGTATATAGCAGAGAGAATCTGTTGAATTTGATCTGGGGAGCAGATTATCCAGGTGATGCAAGAACGGTAGATGTACATATCAGAAGACTGAGGGAAAAGGTTGAGGCAAATCCGAGTGAACCGCGGTATGTGCATACAAAGTGGGGAGTTGGTTATTATTTCCAGGGGTAAGTTATTTGTTAAAATACATGAGAAATTTAAAAGTCTGAGAGTCTATGTGATTCTGGTGATTTTGGCGGCAGGGATTGTGCCCGGAGCCTTTGTGTATGGAAGTATCATCCATACGTATGAGGCGCGGGCAGTGTCTTTGCGTACTGCGGAGATACAGAATCAATGCACAATTCTAAGTGATCAGTTACACAGTTATCAATATCTTGAGGATGGATCATCCGATGTCATCGATGCAAGTTTGAATCAATTGACCAATATTTATAATGGAAGAGTTATGATCATTGATCAGAATTTAAAAGTGATCAAAGATACCTATGCGTTGGACGAGGGAAAAATCAATGTATCGGAAAATGTAATTCGATGTATGCAGGGGAAAAGTACAGATTATTATGATAAGAAGAACCGGTATATCGAGGTGACTTCACCGATCAAGGATCCGGAGACGGGGGACATTCAAGGAGTCATGCTTGCAAGTGTCTCTACAGATACGATTACAGACAGTTTAAATGTGCTTTCTTCCAGAGGCGCTGCAATATATGCTACTTCAATCGTTCTGGTTCTGGCTGCGGCATTTTTGATTGCCGAGCGGATTGTGCGGCCGCTGCATACGATTGCATCTGAAATAGAGGGCGTACGTGAAGGATATGTAGATGAAGTTATGCATGTAGAGCGGTTTAGTGAAACCGGGAAAATATCCAGAGAGTTCAATCAAATGCTGGGAAGGTTCAAACGGTTGGATGAGTCCAGAGAAGAGTTTGTATCAAACGTGTCTCATGAGCTGAAGACCCCGTTGGCATCTATGAAAGTGCTAGCGGATTCATTGCTTACACAGGAAAATGTTCCAATTGAACTGTACCAGGAATTTATGGGTGACATTGCCAAGGAGATTGACAGAGAAAATGATATTATTACGGATCTGTTATCTTTGGTGAAAATGGACAAGACAGGGCAGAATCTGAATCTTCATCAGGTTCAGATCAATGATTTGATGGAATTGATCCTGAAACGCTTAAAACCGATTGCGGAGAAGAAAAATGTAGAATTGGTTCTGGAGAGTTTTCGTCCGGTTACGGCAGAGATTGATGAAGTGAAATTGTCACTTGCAATTTCGAATCTGGTAGAAAATGCGATTAAATATAATCACGAAGGCGGATGGGTACACGTATCCTTAAATGCAGATCACAAATTTTTCTATGTGAAAGTTGCAGATTCCGGAATTGGAATACCGGAAGAAGACCAGGGGCATATTTTTGAACGTTTTTATCGTGTTGACAAATCTCATTCCAGAGAAATTGGCGGAACCGGGCTGGGACTGGCAATTACGAGAAATGCGGTTATTATGCACAGAGGTTCTATCAAAGTGCACAGCGAACATGGTGAGGGAACTACATTTATCGTGAGAATTCCGCTGTTGTATGTCAAGGTGTAAAGGAGGCAGCGCAAAGTGATAAAAATCAAAAAACAGGTAGCAGTACTGCTTTGTTTCGTATGTCTTCTCCTTGTGACTGCCTGTGAAAAACGGACAGATGTGAAACCGGAAGAGGAAGCCATTTATTGTCTGAATCAAACGCAGACCGGATTGGTCCGGGTGGCGTATGAATTTCCGGATGGAGATGCGGAAACGAGAGTTGCAGCAGTTTTGACAGAACTGGCAAAACCGGCAGAAAATATAGAATATACACAAGTTTTGACAGAAGAGGTACAGGTAAATCAGTCCAGTGTCAAAAATGTGATTGCAAATGTAGATTTTAATGAGGCATATTTAGAAATACCGAGTGTGCGGGAAAAACTGGTGCGGGCAGCGGTGGTTTATTCACTGCTGCAGCTGCCGGAAATCCAGGGAGTATGGCTGACGGTAAATGGAGAAGCACTGAAAAATGAAGATGGAACCACAGTCGGGGTGCTGAATGAGGACGATTTTGTAGAGAATACAGGCCCTTCTGTCAGTTCTTATCAGACAGCCGGACTGACACTGTATTTTGCAAATAAAACAGGCGATAAACTGGTGGAACAGAATGTGAATGTACGTTACAGCAGTAATATTCCGATTGAAAAAATTATCGTAGAAAAGCTGATGCAGGGACCTAAAGGAAATGGATGTTATCCGACGTTGAATCCGGCGGCTACACTTTTGAGTGTTACGATCAAAGACGGCGTATGCTATGTAAATTTTGACAGTGAGTTTCTGAACAGTGCATACGATGTGAAACCGGAAATTGCAGTGTATTCACTTGTGAATTCATTGTTGGAAGGAACGAGTGCAGGAAAAGTGCAGATTGCGGTCAATGGTGTTACAGATGTATTGTACAAAGATGCCGTTGATTTATCGCAGGCGTTTCAGCAGAATCTGGAGCTAGTAGAAGGAGAAAAACAATGATAAAACGGCCGTTGTGTCTGATAGCGGTCTTGATTTTAGGAATACAGGTATTGTGGGCAGGAGGGTTTCGGAAAGCAAAAGATCTGAAACCTTCTCCTATAGAAAAAGCTGCGGTTTCCGAAGAAACGGTAACTGTAGAAGGAACGGTGTATCGAAGAGAAGAACGACCGGAATATCAGATGTGTTATCTGACAGAGAATCAAATCTGTCTAAAACAGCAAATCATTTATGAGTCAAAAATTCTTGTTTATATCAAACAACATGAAAATCAAACATCAAATCTAATAGAGATTGGAAATAAAGTGCGGCTGACAGGAAAGGTGAAGTTTTTTGAGCCGGCAGCAAATCCTGGCAATTTTGATCAGAAGTTTTACTATCAAAAACAGGGGATTCATGCAGCGGTATGGTGCGAAAGTGCAGAAGTTACGGATGCCGAAACATGGAAAGTCAGGGAAGGGCTGGCAAAGATTCGTACGCGTTGGAAACACATGCTTGTCAGTACGCTGGGAGAATATTATGGAAATTGTATGAGCGCTATTTTGCTTGGGGACAAAAGTGAACTGGATGAATCAGTGAAAGAATTGTACCAAAAAAGTGGAATCGGGCATGTTCTGGCGATTTCAGGTCTACATATGTCTTTTCTCGGAATGGGATTTTACCGGATTTTGAGAAAAATGGGATGTTCTTTTGGAATAGCAGGTGGTTTGGGGATCCTGATACTTTTGCTTTATACAAGCATGATCGGAGGAGGAATTTCTGCACAGAGAGCATGGTGTATGTTCGTGGTGCGAGTAGGAGCGGATATTGCAGGAAGAGATTATGATCTGCCCACTTCATTGGCCGTAGCTGCAATTGTGATTACAGCCCGTCAGCCGTTATATTTGTTTGATGCCGGATTTCTGCTTTCTTTTGGAGCGCTGGTGGGAATCGCTTTTGTGTATCCTGTTTTTGAAAAGCTGGAGATATTACCATCCGTCTTTCGGGCGGGAGCGTCCATACAGCTGGTATTGCTGCCTATACTTCTGTATTATTATTTTGAACTGCCTGTTTATTCTATGATTTTGAATCTTCTGGTTGTTCCTCTGATGTCAATCGTGATGGGAGCCGGGATTTTTGGTTCGCTGCTGTCTGTTTTCTTTCAAACAGGAGGGAAGATGGTTCTTCTGATCAGCAAAATGATTTTGTGGGGATATGAAAAAAGTGCAGAAATCATTGTAGCAATTCCCTTTGGCAGAGTGGTAACAGGTCAGCCGAAAATCGGGTGGTGTATGTTATATTATATAATTTTATTCGGTGGCTGTATCGGAATGTTGTGTTGTGAAAAGAGGCAGAAAAAAACGGTAACGGTAAGGCAACAACTGCTCAAAGGGAGTTATTGTTTTGGTTTGATGTTGTTGTTCTGTATTGGTTGTATCTATAGTTATAGAAAACCGGGAGAACTGCGGATTACAGTGATTGATGTAGGACAAGGCGACAGCATTTATGTAAGGAGTCCGTCCGGAAAGCAGTTTTTGATCGATGGCGGAAGTACCAGTGAATCTCAAGTGGGAAAATATCGGATTGAGCCCTTTTTGAAATCTCAGGGAGTTGCAAAGCTGGATTATGTATTTGTGTCTCATGGAGATGCAGACCATATCAATGGAATTGAGGAACTGTTGGAATATCAAAAACTGGGGATCTGGATCGGACGTCTTGTATTCCCGACAGAATCGGTGATGGATGAACCACTATGGAAATTGGCGGGACTTGCTCAAAAAGAGGGAATACAGGTTGTGAAAATCGAGTGTGGACAGCAGATAACAGATAAAGAAATGGCGATAAACTGTTTAGCACCATCCGCAGATTACAAGGGAGAAACCGGAAATGCATCATCGATGGTTCTGGAATTAGAGTATGGAGAATTTCAGATGCTATTTACCGGAGATTTGGAAGGAAAAGGAGAACAGCAATTGATAGAGAGTGGTTTGCTGAAAGATTATGATGTGCTAAAAGCAGGACATCATGGTTCTAAAAATTCAACTTCAGAAAAAATGCTTGAGCTTGTTCTGCCGGAATTTACGATGATTTCAGCCGGAAAAGAGAATCGATATGGACATCCGCATCAAGAGGTTTTGAATCGATTGGAAAAAATGGGGAGTCGGATTTACTGCACAAAAGATACAGGTGCAATTACAATTGTGACGGATGGAAAACAGATCAAAGTAATATGCTGAAATCTTTTGCAAAATAGGAGTTTTTCTTATATAATAAAACATTATGAAGAGTTTGAATGAAGATTTAAAAACAGGGAATTTTAGTCAGATTTATCTTTTATATGGAGAGGAAAACTATCTGAAAAAACAGTATAAGGAGCGTTTTGTAAAGGCTTTGCTGCCGGAAGGTGATACAATGAACTATGCCCATTATGAAGGAAAGGGGATTGATGTACGGGAAGTCATTGATCTTGCAGAGACAATGCCTTTTTTTGCAGAACGACGGGTGTTTGTTTTTGAAAATACCGGGTTTTTTAAGAGTGCAGCAGGTGCGGAACTCGCTGATTATCTCAAAGAACTCCCGGAAACAGCCTATTTTTTGTTTGTGGAGGATGAAGTAGACAAGCGAGGAAAGATGTACAAGGCAGTCAAGTCCAAGGGACGGGCAGTAGAACTGCCGTTTCAGGATGAAAATACTCTGAAACGCTGGGTTGCAGGACAGATAGGAAGGGAAAATAAAAAAATCACAGAAACGGATCTGGTGTATTTTCTGAATAAAGTAGGAATTGATATGGGGAATATTACAAAGGAGTTGGAAAAGCTGTTTTGTTATGCGTTGGAGCGGGATGTGATTACACGAGAGGATATTGATGCAGTCTGTGTAACGCAGATTTCCAATCATATCTTCGATATGGTGAATGCAGTTGCGGAGAAACAGCAGAAGAAAGCGCTGGATTTGTATTATGAACTGTTGGCGTTAAAGGAACCGCCGATGCGAATCCTTTTTTTGCTCACCAGACAATACCGGGGGCTGTATCAGGTGAAACAGCTGGCGCAGAAAGGATATGGGAGAAAAGAAATTGCGGAAAAGGCCGGGCTGCATCCTTTTGCAGTAGGAAAGTATATGGAGCAGGCAAAGCGATTTCAAGTGAAGGAGCTGCGTGCAATACTGGAAGATAGTGTGGACATTGAGCAGCGAGTGAAAACAGGGCTTTTGACAGATTCTCTGGCGGTAGAGATTTTTCTTGTAAAATACAGTCAGGCCAGATAATCCTTGCCAGTGGCAGAAAGCCTGTGATATACTGAATCGATAACGAAATTTGGAAGGAAGAATAAAAGTGGCAGGAATAGATCAAAGTAAAATTCGTAATTTTTGTATCATTGCACATATAGATCATGGAAAGTCTACCTTGGCTGACCGCATTATTGAGATGACCGGGCTTCTTACAAGCCGAGAGATGCAGTCTCAAGTATTGGACAATATGGATTTGGAGAGAGAACGTGGGATCACAATCAAATCCCAGGCTGTTCGTACAGTGTATAAGGCGAAGGATGGAGAAGAGTATATTTTCAATCTGATCGATACACCCGGACATGTGGATTTTAATTATGAAGTGTCCAGGAGTCTGGCTGCTTGCGATGGAGCAATTTTGGTTGTAGATGCAGCGCAGGGAGTGGAGGCACAGACGTTGGCAAATGTCTATCTGGCATTGGATCATGATTTGGATGTGATGCCGGTTATTAATAAAATTGATTTGCCAAGTGCAGATCCGGAGCGTGTGAAGGAAGAAATCGAAGATGTGATTGGATTGGATGCGGAAGAGGCACCATTAATTTCGGCTAAGACAGGAGTCAATGTAGAAGATGTTCTGGAGGCGATCGTACATCAGATCCCGGCTCCGAAGGGGGATCCGAAAGCGCCGCTGCAGGCATTGATCTTTGACTCCATCTACGATTCTTATAAGGGTGTAATTGTCTTTTGCCGTTTGATGGAAGGAACAGTCCGTAAGGGAACGACGATACAGATGATGGCAACCGGAGCAAAGGCGGAGGTTGTGGAAGTTGGATATTTTGGAGCAGGACAGTTTATTCCATGTGAGGAACTGAGCGCAGGAATGGTCGGATATTTTACAGCAAGTTTGAAAAATGTAAAAGATACCCGAGTAGGTGATACTGTCACCGATGCGGCAAGACCTTGTGCAGAACCGCTGCCGGGATATAAGAAGGTCAATCCGATGGTATATTGTGGAATGTATCCGGTTGACGGGGCAAAATATCCGGATTTGAGAGATGCATTGGAAAAATTACAGTTAAATGATGCAGCATTGCAGTTTGAACCGGAAACCTCAGTTGCGTTGGGCTTTGGATTCCGTTGCGGCTTTTTGGGACTTTTGCATCTGGAGATTATTCAGGAACGTTTGGAGCGTGAGTACAATCTGGATCTGGTTACTACAGCGCCAAGTGTTATTTACAAAGTGTATAAGACAAATGGTGAAATCATTGAACTGACAAATCCGACCAATCTGCCGGATCCGGCTGAGATTGAATATATGGAAGAACCGGTGGTGAAAGCGGAGATTATGGTTACATCAGAATTTATCGGTGCAATCATGGATTTGTGTCAGGAACGGCGAGGCGTATATCAGGGCATGGAATATATCGAAGAAAAGCGTGCAGTATTGAATTATCATCTGCCATTGAATGAAATTATTTATGATTTCTTTGATGCATTGAAATCCCGCTCCAGAGGGTATGCATCTTTTGATTATGAGCTGCTTGGATATGAACGCTCCGATTTGGTGAAACTGGATATATTAATTAATAAAGAAGAAGTGGATGCACTGTCCTTCATCGTGCATAGTGGAACAGCGTATGAGCGAGGCCGTAAGATGTGTGAGAAGTTGAAACAGGAAATTCCGCGTCAGCTTTTCGAAATCCCGATTCAGGCGGCAATCGGAAGCAAGATTATTGCGCGTGAGACTGTAAAAGCAATGCGAAAAGACGTACTTGCAAAATGTTATGGAGGAGATATTTCCCGAAAGAAGAAATTGCTGGAGAAACAAAAAGAAGGAAAGAAGCGGATGCGTCAGGTTGGAAATGTTGAAATTCCACAGAAGGCATTCATGAGTGTATTAAAATTAGATGATGATTGATGTTTTGGCAGGTAGTAAGGTGAAAGAATTGGAGTTGTATGTCCATATACCTTTTTGTGTAAAGAAATGTGCGTATTGTGATTTTTTGTCTGCTCCGGCAGGGGAAGAAGAGCGTCAGAGGTATGTGGAAACACTGCTAAAAGAAATTCAGGGATATGGGAAACAATATCAGGACTATTGTGTAACTACGATTTTTGTCGGAGGAGGTACGCCTTCTGTATTGAATGGGGAGCAAATGAAAGCGATTTTCAATGCTCTGCGAGAGAGTTTTGTTGTAGATACAGATGCTGAGATTACAATAGAAGTCAATCCGGGAACGGTGACAGAAGAAAAGGCAGAGGCTTGGAAACAGGCGGGGATTAACCGGATCAGTATTGGTCTGCAGTCGGTCAATGATGAGGAACTCCGGATGTTGGGGCGGATTCATTCGTACAAGGATTTTTTGGACACTTATCATTTACTGCGGGACAAGGGCTTTTATAATTTAAATGTAGACTTAATTTCTGCGATTCCCGGACAGACGCTGGAGAGTTGGAGAAAGACACTTTGCAAAGTTGCGGAACTGAAACCGGAACATATTTCAGCATATAGTTTGATTATAGAGGAAGGGACTCCGTTTTATACTTTATATGGAGAGGATAGACCGGATGCAGTTTTAAAGTCCTTGCCGCAGCCCCTTCCGGATGAAGAAACAGAACGCTTAATATATGAAGAAACAGAAACAATTCTTCAAAAATATGGATATAACAGGTATGAAATCTCTAATTATGCAAAGCCGGGGTACGCATGTCAGCACAATGAAGGATATTGGCGCAGAGTTAATTATCTCGGAATCGGATTAGGAGCCTCGTCACTGATTGAAAACCAACGGTTCCGTAACCTCTCAGAGTATGATGCGTATATGGATGCGATACAGAATCAAAAATCGATTCATGAAGAAGTGGAATCTTTGAGTGCAACAGATGAGATGGAAGAGTTTATGTTCTTGGGATTGCGCATGATGAGCGGAATCAGCAGAGAAGAATTTCAAAAGAATTTTGGAAAAGAAATCGAAACTGTTTATGAAAAGCAGATTCAACAATTGAAAACGGATGGTCTGATTGAATTTGTTGAAAATAGAATTCGACTGACCAAGCGGGGAATCGATATTAGCAATTATGTATTTGAGCAGTTTTTGCTATAGAGAGTGTATATGACATGATACTCGTGAAAAAAGAACTTCATCTTAATTGGGATGAAGTTCTTTTTATAGAATTGTTCTTACAATTTAAATACAATACCTAAAACTGCACCGATTGCAATCCACACGATCGGATGCAGTTTTTTTAACGGTTTCCACTGGAAAAGCAGGAGCAGTGCTGCACAAATGAGAATGGCATCAAAATGAAATATAATTTTGGATCCGCTTGTATCAGCGAAAGTAATAACAGCAATCTGCCAGACTGCATATCCAATCAAGGCGGCAATCATAGGACGGATTCCGCTGAAGGCACCTTTGACATATTTATTTTCGCTGAAGTTGGACATAAACTTTGCGATGATGATAATGATAATCAGTGCAGGAGCAACCAGACTGAATGTGGCACAAAGTGCACCTGGAAGTCCGGCGGCATGAAATCCGGCATAGGTTGCCATGTTAATGCCGATTGGGCCGGGGGTGCTTTCGCTAATGGCAATCATATTAGCCAGTTCTGAAGTCGTAAACCAGGGATAGCGTTCTGCCAGTTCCATTAAAAAAGGAACGGTAGCCATTCCGCCGCCGACAGCAAACAACCCAATCTTAAAAAATTCAAAGAAAAGTGTCAGATAAATCATTGATCAGGCATCTCCTTTCTTTCCGGCATAAGTTATAATTCCAACGATTGCTGCAAAAAGAACAAGTAGAATCGTAGGTACCGGAGTAAAAGTGGCGACTAAAAATCCTGCCAGAAAAAGAAACAGTCCCAGTTTGTTTTTGATTCCTGCTTTTGCAAGAGAATATACTGTTTGCAGCATCAGAGCACATACAACAATCCGGATACCGGAGAGTGCATGAAGAACGATTGGAAGATCAATAAAGTTCCTGAGGATAGTAGCGATCAGGGATATAATGATGATGGATGGCGTAATCATTCCAAGTGTGCCAAAAATACTGCCTAAGATTCCTTTTTGCTGATAACCGATATAAGTAGCAGTGTTTACTGCAATAATACCGGGCGTACACTGCCCGATTGCATAGATATCCAGCAATTCTTCTTCTGTAGACCAGCCATATTTTACAACTACTTCTCGTTTTAGCATAGGCAGCATAGCCATACCGCCTCCAAACGTAAAACTGCCGATCCGGAAAAAAGCCCAAAAAAGTTCCATTAATTTTTTCATGAAAAAGCTCCCTTCTAATGAATTTTCATGGAGTTGTATTGAAACAAGCTGTTTGATTTATACTTATTATAATACTTGTTATATAAAGAAACAGTATCCGCAAAATATATTACGATATTTTAGTGGAAGATTCAATATAAAAAAAGTATAAACAGTGTTGACAAACGGAAGAACAGGTGATATCTTAATATACGAAAGATGTTAGCACTCAAAATAAACGAGTGCTAATAGCGAAGAAAGGAGGAACCATGGCACAGAAAGTAGAATTAAGTGAAAGAAAACATACAATACTGAGAGCCATTATCCAGAATTATCTGGAGACCGGAGAGCCGGTTGGTTCGAGAACCCTTTCAAAATCAACGGACCTGAATTTGAGTTCGGCAACCATTCGCAATGAAATGGCAGATCTGGAAGATTTAGGGTATATCTTTCAGCCACATACTTCAGCGGGAAGAATTCCATCAGACAAAGGATATCGGCTTTATGTAGATATGCTGATGGAAGAGAAAGAGCAGGAACTGGAAGAACTGAAAAGTACGATGTTGGAAAAGACAGATAAAGTGGATAAGGTATTGAAACAGGCGGCAAAAGTGCTTGCGGCAAATACCAATTATGCAACCATGGTGTCTGCTCCGGTGAACCGTCGTAACAATCTGAAATTTATCCAGTTGTCGCAAGTGAATGAAGAACAGATCGTGGCAGTCATTGTGATGAGCGGAAATGTAATCAAGAATAAGATCATCGAAGTTCAAGGAGGTCTTGACAATGAGACATTATTGAAGTTGAATATGCTTTTAAACACTACCTTGAACGGAATGTCTATCGAAGAGATTAATCTGGGCTTGATTGCAATGCTGAAAGAACAGGCAGGAATTCACAGCGAAGTAATCAGTCATGTGTTGGATGCAGTTGCAGAGATTATTCAAGTGGACGAAGACATGGAGATTTACACCAGTGGTGCAACGAATATTTTCAAATATCCGGAGTTGAGCGATAAGCAGAGCGCTCAGGAAATCATCAGTGCATTTGAAGAAAAACAGCAGCTTGCAGAACTGGTAAGTGAGACGCTTGCCAGTGAGGAAAATCATGGAATTCAAGTTTATATTGGTGATGAAGCGCCGGTGAAGACAATGAAGGACTGCAGTGTTGTAACAGCTACCTACGAACTGGGTGAAGGTATGAAAGGTACCATCGGTATTATCGGTCCGAAGCGTATGGATTATGAGCATGTTATGAAATCGTTGAAAACATTGCAAAATGAACTGGATGCGATTTATTACAAAGATTCAAAAGAATAGGAAGGTGAATAGCTGGTGGCAGAAAAGATGAGTAAAGAAGAGATGGTAAAGGAAGCAGTGGAAGAGGCAAAAGCAAAAGCTGCACAGGAAGCTGCTGAGGCAGAAGAAATAGAAATAGAAGATGGAGATGCAGACGTTTCGGAAGAAGATTCTGCGGAGACTACAGAAGATACAGAAGACGAAGCAGAAACAGAAGAAAAGGATGCAGGAAAAGGTCTTTTCGGAAAGAGAAAGAAAAAAGATAAAAAAGATGAAAAGATCGAAGAGCTGACAGATCGATTGACCCGTCAGATGGCAGAGTTTGATAACTTCCGCAAACGAACAGACAGAGAGAAATCTCAGATGTATGAAGTCGGTGCGAAAGATGTCATAGAAAAAATCCTTCCGGTTGTAGATAACTTTGAAAGAGGTTTGGAGGCGGCAGCCGGAGAAGAGGATAATCCGTTCATGAAAGGAATGGAGCAGATTTACAAACAGCTGATGACAACACTGGAAGGTATTGGCGTAAAGCCGATTGAAGCGGTTGGTAAGGAATTTGATCCGGATTTTCATAATGCAGTGATGCATGTGGAAGACGAAGAGGTTGGTGAGAATATCATCACAGAAGAATTTCAAAAAGGGTATATGTACCGCGAAAGCGTTGTGAGACACAGCATGGTAAAAGTTGCAAATTGACCAAAAATAACTTAGTGAACAGAATTTCAATATAAAAAATCAGGAGGAATTTATCATGGGAAAAATCATTGGTATTGATTTGGGTACAACAAATAGTTGTGTAGCAGTAATGGAAGGTGGACAGCCAACTGTTATCGCAAATACAGAAGGCGCAAGAACAACACCATCTGTAGTAGCATTTACAAAAACAGGAGAACGTCTCGTAGGTGAGCCGGCAAAACGTCAGGCAGTAACAAATGCGGATAAGACAATTTCTTCTATTAAGAGAGAAATGGGATCTGATTTTAAAGTAGCAATTGATGATAAAAAATATTCTCCACAGGAGATTTCTGCAATGATCCTTCAGAAACTGA
>CAJKWK010000004.1 GCA_905203555.1 uncultured Lachnospiraceae bacterium | reverse complement strand
GTATTTGCAAATGATTTGATGAAGAGACCTTCCAGAAATGGGAGGTTTCTTTTTTTGTGCTATGACTTTTTTTGTATTTACCAAAAAACTGAAAATCAAACGCATAATTACATTGCAACAAAAAAAGGAGGAAGTGGGAAAGAATCCTGCAAAGTCTTATCATGAAAAAACTCATTCATTTCTTTAATGTCACAATAACAACAATCACCGTCGTAGCTTTTTTTGTGGTGGGAGCGCTTTTAATCCCACGTATGTTCGGCATTCAACCCTATGTTGTTTTGTCTGGTTCTATGGAACCTAAGATTCACACAGGAGCGGTAGCATTTGTAAACACCAAGGATATCGAAGTATCACAAGGTGAGATTATTACATATTGCTTATCCAAGGCAGATGGTTCAGAAGCCATTGTTACGCATCGGGTAATCGGGGAAGATGAAGATGGGTTCATTACCAAAGGCGATGCCAATGACTCAGAAGATATGACTCGCATCACACAAACACAAATTGTCGGAACTTATATATTTTCAATCCCCATGCTTGGATATTTACTTGCAGACCGAAGCTTACTCGTAATAACAGCGGGATGGTTGTTATTTTTTAATCTTGTTTCATTTATTCTTTCCGGGTTTTTAGAAAAAAAGAACCAGGATTAAGGCAGCAAGCTGCAAAAGCAGTTTCAACATAAAAATAAAAATGAAAGGTAAGTCCGGTAGGACGCTGCAAAATACCGGATAAGGGAAAAATAATGAAGAAAAAACAGTTAGCAATGGGAATGGCAGCCTGCACCTTAATAGGTGCCATGACAATTGGCGGTACTATGGCCTATTTAACCGACCATGAAGAAACAGAAAATGTATTTACCATTGGAAAAGTCCAGGTGGATCTGACGGAACCAGATTGGCCTGGGAATGAAAGCGATGAAGTCCCTTCTTTAATTCCCAATCAGGAAATACCAAAAAATCCACAGATCACCAATACCGGAGATACGGATGCAATCGTATTCATGATAATGGAAACGCCTGTGATACCAAAGAATCGTATCGTTTCTTATGACGGAACACCACTTGATCTCCCTTCAGAAGTTAATGCAGCCTCCACAGTAGTATCAGTAGAGGGGACTTCCCTTTTCTGGTTTAAAGACGAGAATGACCCCGAAACACCGCCGGACTTAGGAGCTGAAAGGGAAGATATTACAGATGGAATAGATGAAAGTGATCAGTATCAGCATTTCTCCGATCAGTGGGTTGATTTGACAAAAAAACTAATAGAGAGCCTTCCTGATTCAGAGATATCTTTAATGGGGGTTGTTGATCCAACAATTGATTTAGATACCACTTTCCCTCGCATCTTCGCATACAAAACTTCCTTAAAGCCGGGAGAAACAACGGATGCACTGTTTGATAAGATCCAGTTAAAAAATGTTGTTGAATTTACAGAACGGGATAGAAAAAGAGCGGCATTGGCAGGAGCTAACAATATTAACGCCGAAGGATCAATTGGAATCACAGCTTGTGCTATCCAGGCAGATAAAGTTTACGGTGATACGGCAGATTTAACTACAGATTTAACGGATGAAAACCTGATAGAGATCTTTAAAACCTTTATGATACAGCGCGAATACAGCGGCGTGGAAGGTAGAAAGAATGCAAATAATTTCAACGCTTTAGATCTGCAGGGTAAGCCCCTAAACTAAACCACATACACATGGGATGATCCTTAAATCGTCACAACAATCATTCAATACAGCGGCGAATTGATAATCGCCGGGAAAGGAGAGCAGGAGAAACAATCAAAGCGCAGCTGATGCTGCACTCCTCTCTGTAGTTAAAATCACAGATTTCCTGCAAAATTATTATGAGAAGAAACAAAAAGTGGAGATGGATGGCTGGAACTACAGCTGCATGTGTTCTGGTTGGAGCATTGGGGATTGGCGGAACCATTGCCTATATGACCGACAATGAGAGCACAACCAACACCTTTACGGTGGGAAAAATCGATGTGGATCTGACCGAACCCAGCTATCTGGGCAACGACAGTCCGGATGTAAAGGATCTGGTTCCCAATCAGGAAGTCCAGAAAGATCCGAAGGTAACGAATGTCGGGGTAAATGACGCAATCGTGTTTATGAGTGTGGAGGTACCAGTAAAGGATGTGACTGTTGTTGGAGCCGATGGAACCAAGGGAGCCAAGGAAAAGACCGAACTGTTCTGGTTTAAGGACACCGCAGACACCCAGGGAACCTATGCCAACCATTTTTCCGACAAATGGATGGAGCTGACCTCCAAGGGCGAGAAGGATGCAGCAACCGGAGATACCAACAAGTATGTCTTTGCCTACAAGACAGCAGTAGCCAAGGATACGGAAACGGACAGCCTGTTTGACAAAGTGCAGCTTAAAAATGTAATTGAGAATGAGGTAACTGCAGGCGAGGCACAGAACATCAAGGTAACCACTTACGCAATCCAAGCTTCCGAGGTTCTGGAAGACGATACGGATCTGACGGCCGACTTAACGGAGGAGACCTTAGGAAAGATTTACGACATCTACCTGAAGCAGAACGACGGCGGAAATACCAAGGATGCAGCGACCAGCAACAAGCTGGACCTGACCGGTGGCAACCGCGGCTAAACAGTGGTGATCAGACGGGAGGGAGAAAAGGCCTCCTTCCCATTTTTCATAGGAGGAAAATCGCATGACGAAGAAAGTAGTTATGATTCTGGCGGCAGGTTTTATTACTGCCATGGCAGGCAGTTCCGTTCCTTCCTATGCAGCCATAAGGACTTATGAGACGGATGTGACCAATCATGTGAGCATCGGGGACGTGAATGTGTCTCTGGACGAATATGGTCTGGATGCTGACGGAAATGAGATCCCTTATCGGAATAACCGCATGGTCCTTCCGGGCGAACGGGTGGACAAGATCGTCCGGGCCACCAATCGGGCCAACCCGGCTTGGATCCGCATGAGGCTGGAATACACTTCCGATGACGGTATCCGGGATCTGTCCGATGACATGGTTGTGTTGGCATCGGATGAGTGGCTCCGTGCCGGAGACTGTTGGTACTGGCCGGAGCCTTTGGATACGGATGAAAGCGTGGATTTTATCCGGCAGGTCATGATTCCGCCGGAGTGGAATGAGACCTATTCCGAAAAGCAGTTTTCCATTGTGGTTTCCGTGGAGGCAGTACAGGAAGCCAATTTCACGCCGGATTTTGAAGCATTGGATCCCTGGTTCGGGACGGTCATTGAAACCTGTACCCATTCCGTGTACAAAAAGCCGGAAGCGGAGTCCGAGAAGGCGTTTTCCGTCGTATTTGAGAACGGGGCCGAGGGACTGGTCCGTACAGGAAATGACTTCTTCTCCAACTGGAGCGAACTGATGCCTGGAGATGTGGTATCCGACACCGTACAGTTAAAAAACAGCTACCACAGGCCGGTAACCCTGCATTTCCGTTCGGAAACCTTGTCGGACAATGCGCTGGCAAAGGCGCTACGGCTGAAAATTATGGCCGGTGACAAGACCATTTACGATGGCACTTTAAATGGTGCAGTATCGGAAAAGGTGGAACTGGCCAGGCTGCAGTCCGGACAGGCAACAACGCTTACCTATACGCTGACGGTCCCTGCAGAACTCAATAACGCCTATGCCCTGGCTGATACACAGACCAAGTGGATTTTCTCTGCGGAGCTTCGCACCAGCAGCGGCGGCGGTGGAGGAGGAAGTTCGAGCGGCGGACATAGCGGTTCTGACAACAGCCATGGTCCGGGAACCCAACAGGAAACCAAACCAGGCAGTACAGGTAATCCCATTCAGGATGCGGTAGAGGAAGTCATTGATAAGACTGCAGACTGGATCTGGGGCCATATTCCGAAGATGGGGGATGCTGGTGCAGAATATGTTCTGGCAGCAGTCTCGGCAGCGGCTTTTGCAGGTGTAGTACTTCTGTCTATGGGAAGAAAGAGGAAAAAGAAGGGGGAAGACAGTGATGAAGAGTAAAAAGTCAATGCTGATCGGATGCCTTTGTGCCCTTTTTCTGAGTGTAGGGACTACAGCAGCTTATCTTACCTACTGGCAGAGGGTAAACAATCGGATAACGATAGGAGACAGTATGATAGAAATCGAGGAAGATTACAAGCCTCCCAAGGAACTTATAATCGGAGAAAATGTATTCAAAAAACGGGTGCAGATTGAGAATACAGGAAGTATTTCTTGTTTTGTCCGAATATCTGCAGAATTTTCCAATTCAGCCATAAAAAATCTGGCATCTTTGTCAGCAGAAGGAACGGAATGGTTGTCGTACTCGGACTATGTCAGCCACCTTCCGGATGGCTGGGAGTATATTGACGAAACCGACGATCCACTTCTCGGAGGATATTTCTACTGGACGGACAGCCTTGAAAAGGATGAAAAGACAATCCCTTTGTTTGACAAAGTGAAGGTTGTCTTTGAAAACCAGGATCAGATCCAGGATTTTGACCTGCTGGTACAGGGAGAATGTATACAAGTTGCAGATACTGACGGAACGGATTTTTCCGGCGTGGATGCTTGGAAACAGGCATGGAATGAGTTTTTGGAAAGGAGATAAGCAATGTTTGAACAATGGTTATGCAAATATCGGCGTGTCCTGGCTGGTCTGCTTGCTGCAGCGCTTACTCTGACCGGTATCCGTATCCCTGCATTTGCGGATTCGGAATACTCAGATTACCTGGACGGATGGAAGGTGGAGGCAGCCTGGAGCACGCTTTCAACGGATTATGTGTGGAATGCGGATCACGATGAAACCAGGCAGCCAAAGATTGTGGTAACTTACCGGATGGAACAAGCCAAGCGGGATTATCCGGCAGGAAGCCTGACCTTTGCGATCCCCGGAATCGGCGGGGCAAACCGCGGTTCCGTGATCAAAGCGGACAAACTGGCAGCTGACAAGGAAGATTCCGAGTGGAAGTATGACTGGGATCAGGAAAACGACATTTACACATTTACCAACAAGTTTGAGGTTAAGGAAGGGCAGTCTGTGTCCGGTGGGTTTGAACTTTTATGGACGCTGGATGCCAGAAGCTGTGAGGACGGTTATTTCCAGGAAAAAAATCCCCGTTTTTCCGTCAGTGATGCGGGAAGTATCAACCTGGAGCCGCTGTCTTATTCCTTTACATCCGAACGGGACCGCTACCGGATCTATCTGTCCAAAAGCAAGCTGTCCGTAACGGATTATGAGGAAGCGGATAAAAACTATGTCTGGTACGATTTTACCACCCGATTCGACGATGACCGTCTGGCCAGAGGCCTTTACCGTTCTTCCTACTTTGTAAGTGTGGAACTGCCGGAGGGCGTGGATCCTGCGGATGTAAAAGCGGAGTGTAATGGAAAGACCGTTGCGCTTACCGAAAACGAGAACGGGGAGCTTGGCTTTTATCCGTTTAAGGATCAGATGGGGGATTTAAGTTATTCAAAGGACTTCCGGCTTGGGTTCAAGGCGGAAACACTGGAGGGGAAGGAAGTGACCGTATACGGCCATCTGGACCGCCTCTATAACGACGAATCCGAATGGGTGACCGTGGCAGGAGAAAACGAGATCGTGGATGTGGAAACCACCTTTACGGTGGAAAGCTACCGGTTTGTCCATAACGGTTACATATATAGCCATACAAAGAAGAACTATTCTTACGAATCTTCCAGTGGTAATGCCCCCAGTAATTATTCCGACCGGCTCAATGCCGTGAACCTTTACAACGGGAAAATCGTACCGTTTACCCTGTACGGTTCTGTCAGACGGCAGTACGCCCAGGGCCGGATGTCCGCAAAGGCATCGGCGAGAGCAACGACACCGTCCGAGGCGGAGAGGGAAACAATGAACCTTGAAATCCCGGAAGGAATTGAGGATTGGAATGACATTCACTGGAACGAAAATGGCCTGGTGGAGGAAGCGGACGAAAGCGTATTTGACGGCCCGACTTACGGGGAAATTAATACGGAACGGACCGCATCCCCTTCCGAGGCGGTTATGGACGAAGACGGAGGATTCTATGTGCCGGACATCGACATTTTTGGAGATCTGTCCTCTCTGTTTGGAAAAGCTGCGTCTGCATTTGCTTTAACCAGTTATGCGGCTGAGTCAGATGGAAAAGCGACTGTGTCCGAGCCGGAGAAATCGGATGAGGCAGGGGTGCTTTCCGACAAAACCCCGACCCAACCGGGAAGAAATACAAGCGGCACAAGCCAGATCGGGGAAGATGAGGAATATTCCCTGGTCCTGGGTGATGACAAACTGGCAATTTTCCTAAACGACGGTTCCATCCGAAATCTGGAAGACGAAGAGTATGACATTGCTTATGTGACCGTACCTTCTTCCTCCAAAAACTACGAGTGGGAGCTGTATGGAGCGCAGACGCAGGACACACATTTTGACGACTATGTGCTTCTGGGAACAGGAACTGCCGGCAAGACAGTTCAGCTTCCAGCCGGCGTGAAAGCGGTGTTTGTGCGGGTAAACGGAATCGTGGGAAGCTACTCTTATAATGTAAATGTTGGTGTGCGTCTGCATCTGGACTGGAATGCGGAGCAGGAGAAGGAAGAGGCGTTACGGCCTTCTCATGAAAACCGGTTGGTGAACTTTTCTTATCTGCGCTCCCTGTATCTTGACGAAGACGGAATGGAAGTCAACGATTGCGCAACTGATGTGGAGAGTTATGTCGGTACCTACGGAGAGGAACTGGCAGAGCGGGATGAAAGTGTTTATGCGGAGCAGCTGCTGCGGGAATACTCCAATGTCTGGCTGAGAAGCCCGGTAACCGAACTGAAAGCGTCAACTTCCCTTGCTTCTTTTGACGGAGATGCAAAATCCGGATTTTCCGCAGAGATTTCCTCCAGTGGAACCATCAAGGCGGACGAAGAAGGTCCTCTTGAGAAATTCTCCCTCTATACTGTAGTTCCGGAAGGAATGCAGGTGGATTTTGATAATACGGATATCCTCATAAACGGAAGTGGAATCACACTAAGCGGTGAAGCAGTCGGAAATTTTGCCGATTATGCAGTGATTGAAACCGGAGAATACAATGGAAGGGCCATGGTTGTGGCTGACTTTGATTTTTCGGACAACCCGCTGCAGGCAAGAAGCGCAACACAGGTGAGTATATCCTTTGGGGCTACTCTTAACTATGCGGACTTTCTGGAGATCGGAAACCGGTATACGGCAGAGACCTTCCTGATGGCCCATGACGACGGCCTGGACAAGATCAGCGGTTCTTCCGTTCGTACGGATGCATACGACCTGGATGAGGACGGGAATACCGAGGAGAAGATGGCATACTCAAGCAGCAGCCGTACCGTGATGGACGGTGCCACCGAATGGCGGGAGTATGCTTCCAAGTATGTGAAGAGCTTCTATTCCGGAGGATATGTGGACGATACGGTAACCAGACTTTACAGTGCGGCGGAGAACGCAGAGGAACAGGAGAAATCCCACTACAGCTACCGTCTGGACTTTGGACTTGGATCCAGCAATGCAAGAAATATCGTCTTTTACGACCGAATCGAGCAGGGCGCTGAGATTTCCGTAACCGGAGAAGACGGCGACACCACAAAAAAGATTCCAAGCGACTGGCAGGGTAAATTCCTGTCCGTGGACACTTCCAAAGCGGAAAGACAGGGGCTGATTCCTACGGTTTACTATTCCACAAACCCGGATCAGGAGCTGAATCTGGATGCCGCCGGCTGGAGTACGGACCTTCCGGCAGACACGGGATCCGTGAAAGCGATCGCTGTGGCTCTGGATACCTCCAGTCTTCCGGACGGCGTGATGAAGACAAAGCAGATGACTTATGTCATGGTCAACATGCAGGCGCCGGCAGATAAAAACCTGATCGAGAAAGCAGCCGTGAACCAGTATTCGGTTCAATATGACGCATACGGTCTTACGGATCATTTCGAGGCAACCTACACGCTTCCTTCCGCAGAAACCCGTGTAAAACTTCTGGACAATGTCGGAAAGATCGTACTCCAGAAGGTAGATGCAGATAATCCGGTGAAAACGGAAGAGGACGGAACGGTCCGGTATGCTTCTTTGACAGGAGCGAAATTCCAGATTTATGATCCGGACGGCAAGGCGCTCTTTGAGGAAGGTGGCAAGGAACTCAATTCCCTTGGACGGATTGTAGTAAACAACATCCGGCAGGGAACCTATTCCTGGGAAGAGGTGGAAGCACCTCTTGGATATGAAAAAACGGAAGGCAGGCATCCCTTTGAGGTGGACGGTGTCTACGGGACCATTGAGGTGGAAAACCACCGGATTCCAGGGCAGGTGACGCTTACAAAGCAGGATCGGGATGAGCCTTCTTACGGACCCCTTGCGGGAGCAGAGTTTGCACTTTATAAATCTGATGACTCCCAGGTATTTACGGACGGGAATTATGCTTTTTCAGAAACTGGAAGCAATGCAACATTTGTAACGGGACAGGACGGAACCTTAACGGTAACCGGACTGCCATGGGGAAGTTACTATTTTGTGGAAACCAAGGCGCCGGAAGGGTACGAGATTTCCACAACAAAAGTCAGTTTTTCCGTTGGGAAAGAGCAGTACAATGCAGAAACCGATACCATCGCCGTGGAAGCGGAAACCTCCAACCGTGAGAAAACGGCAAGCATTCTGCTTAAGAAACGGGACTCCGAAGACGGAAGACCGGTCCGGAATGCGATCTTTTCCCTTTATCGTGAGAAAGAGGGTGGAGACCAGTTGATAACCAAGGGGCTGAAGACCAACGCCATGGGAGAAATCCTGGCAGAAGGCCTGCGGTTCGGGACCTACTACTTTGTGGAAACCATGAATGGCGGCGGATACTTAATGCCGGACGAGGTTCATGCGAGAACCGAATCCGTGACACTGGATGCCGCAACCGTAGAGCAGACACTGGAAGTTTCCATGATCAACGACCGGATGGAAGGTAGTGTGGTCCTGACGAAAAAGGATGATGTCGGACAGCTGGTGGGTGGAGCAGCTTATGGCCTGTACCATAAGGCAACCGGAGCGGATGATTTTGTGAAGATTGGAAGCTACACCACCGATGACAACCGGCAGTCTGAAACCTACGGCGAGCTGAAGGTGGAACACCTCAAGTGGGGCGATTACTACTTCGTGGAAGAAAAGGCTCCGACCGGATATGAATTAAGCAGCGAGCATGTGGAATTTACCATTGATAAAGACAGCGTCCAGAACACGGTTTATCTGGAAACCGTGGATAACCGCATGACCGGATCCGTAAAGCTGGTAAAGGTGGACAAGGTTGGCCATGAAAAGAAGCTGGCAGGAGCCGTATACGAACTTTACCGTACAGACGGGACCAGGTGCATGGCGGGAGTGGATTATAAACTTCCGGCAGGCATGACGGAGATCAAAACCCGAGCTGATGGCAGCATTACACTGACGGGAATCAAACAGGGCGGTTACTATCTGAAGGAATCCGTAGCTCCGGCATCCTATACATTAAGTGATGAAATGCTCCGTTTTTCTGTTACTAAGGAAAATGCGGCGATAACCCAGGAGATCCTGGCGGAGGACGAAGCGGGAAAGGCAGTTATTACCGTTCATAAACAGGTAAATGACGTGTATGCGCCCTTTGGAAACCCGACATTCGTGTTTACGGTTACCAGGGATGATGGGGAGTATTATAAAAAAGGAGTGACGCTTTCCGAAAACAACCTGTCCGGAACCGTAACTTTTACCGTGGATCAGGGACATACCTATACGATAACCGAGAAAAGTGTATCCCGTTACCTTTTGGACTCCATTGAGGCGGGAGCCAATGTAACCATAAACGATAACGCAGCGGTTGCTGACTTAACTACTGCAGCCAATGCGGAAGTGACATTTAAAAATGTCATCAGGCAGTATGAGAAGTTCAGTCATGTCACCAATGCGACCAACATCATAAAGGCTTCCACAAAACTGACCGGAATTTCCGTAGAATACACAGGGCCAAATCCGGTTACCCAGGATTTACCGGGATACGACAGTGAGGAGGAAATCTACAGGATTCCGAAGTCGGATCTGGAAGTAACGGCGTTTTATGACGATGGAACATCCAAAACACTTTCCGGAAGGGATTATTCTCTTGAACCGGAATATGCGGACGGAAGTTCCGACAGCTATACCGGCACTGTGGTATATGAGGAAAACGGCACAGAACGGACGGATTCTTTCCAGCTTGATGTGCAGCTGCCGATGCCGACACCGAAACATACCGTTACCTTTGAGCTTGACGGTGGAACCATCGTTCCGGACGGAGGGACAAGCGCTCAGACAAGCCTGGCTCTGCAGGTTAAAGAAGGTCGGTCCATTGAAAAACCGCAGAATGATCCGGTCAAAGAAGGATTTATTTTCAAAGGCTGGTTTACCGACAAGGGCTGCATAGTGGAAGCAAATTTCCCGCTTACCATGGGAAAAACCGACAAAACTATCTATGCGAAATGGGAGCAGGATGCCGTGAAGGTTAAATATGCAGTATCCATCTATGGCATCATGCAGGATGTTGACGACAAGGGGCAGACAGTTGGTCTTACCTTTGGTCCGGCTACCGGAGCATCCTATGTCAATACCTACAAAGATCATGCACCTTCCGCAGGACAGATGTGTATGCACCATATGAGCTGGGAAGAGATCATCGCCCAGTCCCAGAAAGATCCGAATGTATTCCGGGAATGTCTGGAAAACGGATGTACCCATTCCGTGGAGCTGACGATTACAGGGAAACTTGCAGAAGGCGCTACCAGTTATCCTAATATGACTGGTGATGGAGCTGGGGTGTTGTATAAGTCCATTGCTATGGATTACCGTATGTGGAACGCATATAAAGATGGAAATTATACCAATGAAGGAGGCTGGCCTGCATCCCGGATCCGCTCCACATTGAATGGACGACAGCCGGAAACAACCGAGGTTGCATGGGAAGACACGGCAAGCGGTTCTTATCAGGTAACGGAAGATAAGCTGTGTATGGAGGCGGATTCCTTGTTCTCCGGCTTCCCTGCAGCATTAAAGGATGCCATTGTACCCAAGGCCGTGAAATCGGATACGGTTTACAATGATGTTTCCGATAATAACGTGGTCACCTATGATAAACTTTGGCTCTTGTCTGGAACAGAGGCATACATGGACCCTTTAGTACATAACGATGTTATCCGGCCCAATGAAGGTACTCCATACGAACGAGTAACAGCACTTAATATTACGACATCAAATTATTTCATGAATAGAGGATATATGGAATTAGGATCCCCGAATTCTTATTGGTTGCGTTCGATAAATAGCGACAGTACCTACAATACATACTATGTGGGGTACTACGGTGACTGGGGCATTGGCAGTGTTGATAATGCGAACTATGGCCTGACGCCGGGCTTCTGTCTCCCAGGCCCGAAACCTGATGTAAAATATGCCGTATCCCTTTACGGAATCAAGCATGATACCTATAAGGATGAGAACGGCAATACTGGAACCGCAGGACTTACCTTTGGACCGGCAACCGGAAAGAACTATGTAAATACCTTTAAGGCTCATACGCCGACAGGTAACACATCTTCCGGTAACGCTCATCGTTGCATCCATAACGATGACTGGTCTACGATTGCATCCTGGTCACAGAAAGACCCGTATGTGTACGAGCAGTGTATTGACGGTGGAGGAAGCGGAGAGAGCTGTACGAAAGCGGTACCGATTGTCTTGAGTGATAAAATCAAAAAAGCATCATATCAAAATATGATCGGTGATGGAGCGGGAATGTTGTATGAGTCCATAAATTTGGATTACCTGAGATGGAATGCATACAAAGGCGGCTCGTATACCAATAAAGGCGGCTGGCCTGCATCCCGAATCCGTTCCACATTAAACGGACGGCAGCCGGAAACAACGGAAGTGGCATGGGAAGACACGGCAAGCAGCAAGTATTCGGTAACGGAAGACAAGCTCTGTACGGAGGCAGATTCTTTATTCTCCGGATTCCCGGCAGCATTAAAGGAAGCAATTGTATCCAAGGCTGTGAAGTCAGATACAGTTTATAACGATGTTTCTGGTAATAATGTGGTGACTTACGATAAGCTGTGGCTATTTTCTGGAAGAGAAGTATATGGCGATTCTGATGCAAGTAATGTTATCCGACCGAATGAGGGTATCCCATACGAGAGGATTACTGCCCTTGGTATCACAACAAGTAACTACTCCGAGAACAAAGAATATTCTGAGTCAGGCTTTGCGCTTATCCGTTGGCTTCGTTCGGCGTATCGTAGCAGTTCCAATGTTGCGTACCTCGTGGACAACAGCGGCGGCCGCGTCTACAGCACGTTCGGCCTGGCACCGGGCTTCACTCTTAAATAAAGTGCCCAAGGTAAAAAGTGTGGCGGGCATGGTCCTGTATCATACTAAGAAAAAACAAAGGAAGCGACCTTCATGGCCGCTTCTTTTGCATCGTAGATATTTTTTGGAGACGACATTATATTTTTTGTGAGGTTTCACGCGATATTGTAAAAACTTCTTTTTTTCTTATCCGCAACTTTTATTCGTTGCCAAAATATATCATAGAAAGTATACTTTCTATATTATAAATAGAGAGGAAGAATAATCAGATGGCAGACATTATTTCTATAAATGAAAAAACAGAGAAAAGATATAAAGAAGTAAAGGAAAGAATCGCAGAATTAGAAGCGGTTCTGGGATATCAGCGTGATGAGAATGGAAATTCCCTTTCGAAACGGGCACGCAGGGAAGGCGGCATGACAGAAACATTGTACCAGAAGCTTCAGAAGCGGTATCCGTCGGAATATGAGGAACTGGTACACCTGGAAGCAGAACGAATGCAGCTGGAAAAGGAACTGGGAATCGAGGATGCATTAGAGAAATTTCTGGCAGAAATGGAGGATTAAAACAAACGCAGGAAAATAAGGAGGGGAAAATCATGAATAGAACAGTTGGAAAGGGCATGGATTGCCTTTCGAAAGCAATCTTAACAAATGAAGCGATGACATCAAAAGAACCAGAAAATGCGAACCGAGAAGTTTGTTTTCTCATTGAGAAGAATACCATATGTCTGGAACAAGTCTTAGTAGATTTTCATGGTGCTCCCATTTTCTTTTTGTGTCAGGACCAACAGGGACGCTATTACATAGCATTGTGTTACGATACAGAAGATTGGAAATATCTTGTAGTGCGGACATCAGATGTTTCCGTCTTTCATCTGCTTCATCAAGAAAGTACGATACGAAAAACCATGCTCGAACAACCTCAATACTGGCTGGTAACAGCAGGAGAGACTCCGGCTGAAGATTTGATTGAGTTGCATGAAATAGTGGATATTGATGCGGAAATTCTTCCAGAAGAAGGTGTATGCTGGCAGGCTCTGACCAAAGACACACAGGAATTTGTTGAGCATTTCGACAAAGTATTCCGCGAGCGTTGGTTGAGAAGTATTAAAAGATAGGAAGAAGGTTTTAGACAACAAAAAAATCCCCGTAGCTTTCGCTGCGAGGATTTTTTTGCTTTCCGACTTATGCCAGTTTCTTCTGTGTGTGTTCCTCAAACATAATGGCGTCCCAGACAACCATCACTTCTTTGGTAAGAGCGTATTTTCCGCCCTTCTTCCGCAGTTCATCATGATATCTGGTCAACATCACGCCATTCAAATTTTTCAGAAAAATATTAGCCTGTTTGATGATTTTCATGAAGTCATCCAGATCGTCATCGAAGCATGCTGTCGCTACATAACGATCCTCTGGGTTTCTGCCATAATGCATCTGATACAGGTCCTGACGGACTTCTTTCGCCGCATCATAAACCTGACGATACAAATCATAGTTTTCTACCCTTAATGCCTCTGCTGCTTCTTTTCTTACTACACTGGTCATTACTGTCATTTCTTTTTCCTCCTTATACTAGGTTCCTACAATGGAAATATTTGAAAAAGAAAAGCCGGAATTAAGATTTCGCTCAGATTCCTATACTTTTCAAGATAATTATGGAGGGGGATGAAAATTGATAAGAGAAGAAGGAAAAGGTTGCGGATAAGAAAATCATGTTATTCTGTTAAAAAACAAAGTTTTCCTTATCCGCAAGCTTTCATTTTTGTGTAGCGAAACCGTTCCTGATATAATTGCGATAATAATGAAAGAGGAGAAAAGACTATGGGGAAAAAGAACCGAAATCATAACGCAGAAATTCATATTCCGGACGGAACAATGACAGAGTCATTTCAGAAATACATCAAAGAACATCCGTCTGAAGATGACATTATCATTTTTCTAAGTGTTCAAAACGCTGGCTGGCTCGCAAGACATCCGAATAACCCATGTGACTGTACCGATCAGGAAGCGGATGAGTTAATTGAATTTTACTTTTTCTTCTTGGCGGAATATGAGGAGCGGACCCGCAGAAAACGGATGGAAAACTGGGGCCAGGAACCGCTGATCTTCCGTGTTGCTGATGCGATCTTAGACAAGCAGGAAGAATTGTTCGAAAAAGAAGTGACAGATTTTTTAAATCAGGTACCGAAAAACAGCAAAACCATGAAAGAAGCGGCGTCCTTATGCGAAATTTTATTTAATATCCGCGAAGATAGGGAAATCAGCATCTGTTTACCAAGAGAAAGTACGGTCATGGTTTTTCCGCGCACAATCCCAAAAGAAGATTTGGAAAAAGCAAAGCGACATATGCTGTATCTCTGTGCGCGGACAATCCAAGAGCGTGGAGTTCTGGCAGTGCGTCTGTATCTGCGTAATAATACCATGCAGCTGTTTGGTGTGAAAACGGCAGGAAATGGCACATGGCAGCCTGTTCCTGCACAGACGATGAAGGAAGCACACTGCCTAATGCCGGACGGAACCGTCATACCACCGAAGGAAGGACTTGTGTATACGGAAATCAAGCGGCAGGCAGACATCATTCCATTCCCAGGGAAACGAAAGTAAATGTAATACGCACCATAAGCAGGCTCCGGTTGGAGCTTTCTTTTTTTTCTCCAATACCACACCCATAATTAAGTTGTGTAAAAGAAAAAGAAATACGAGAAGAAAGGAATGCAAAAATGTCAAAGAAAAAGAAGCAGAACCAGATTGCAGATGAAGAAAACCGATTGGAACATCCAGATTTTATCATTTATACCGACGGCGGATGTGCGGTTAATCCCGGCGGGCCAGGCGGGTGTGCAGCAGTCATCATTGACACGTCCACCGGCGAAATAGCGGAAAAAAGTGAAGGATATCTTTCCACAACCAACAACCGAATGGAAATGATGGCGATGATTCTTGCGTTCAAATACCTTCCGGAACACTGCAGTGTAGAATTTTATTCTGATTCCCAATATCTAATTAAGACGCTTCTTGGAATGTTTCAGAAAAAGAAAAACTTAGATCTTTGGAAACAGATTGATCAGGTTGTGATAGGAAAAGAAATTTCCTACAATTGGGTGCGTGGCCATGTAGGCGTGCCAGAAAATGAGCGTTGTGATTCCATGTGCCAGGAGGCGATGCGCCGCAGTGATCGAAAAGTGGATGCAGGATACGAAGACCAAAGAGAAGCTGGCAGAGAGTTTTACGGAAGAGTAGAACAGTTTCAGGAAAGTAAAAAGACGGGCGCCATGGGAGAAATCATTACGATTCCGGATGATCTTCGAGATGAACAGATACCTATCTTGCCTATTAAGGAATACTGTCAACGATATCAGGTAACCAACACCTGCGCCTCTGGAATCAGAAATTTTGAGGCAAGCGGAAAGAATTTCAAAAGCTATTTACTTTTAAAAACCGGAGGGATCGATGCGTGGTCCAGAAAGAAAAAGGAAATGTTACTTGACATTCTGGTAAGCGATCGAGGATATACAAAAGAAAAGGCATCGCTTGTATGGGAAATAATCTGCAATCATATAAGTTCGGAGAAAATGCAGGTATCCTGTTTGAGATGGTACTTAAGAGGACTTCCTTTGTATCATTGTATCAGAAGGGAATTTGTAGCTGCAGAAGTAGCGGAAAATTGTATCTGACTGCTCTGCACACTGTCAATACTTCCAGTGGCAGCTTTCCCGCGGCGAAAGATGTAAGGAAAATATGTTATGGCCTGACGGTCATTACTGGAACAATACAGAAGAAAACGATCAAACAAAAGGAGGAAAAATATGAAAAAAGATAAGAGAATCTGCTGTTATTGCGAAAGGGAAGTTTTGAGAGAAGATATGCTGTTTACCAAAGATTGCCACGGAATTCCGTATCGGCTGGTATGCCCAGAATGCTACGAGACGCTTATGGCAGATGGATACGACGGAGAATACTATACGGAAGAAGAAGAGTGCATCAACGAGGATTGGTAAGCGACTCAGCTGCCACCTGGTTAAAAATTTCCTTCAGCCCTTCCAACCTGGAAGGGCTTTTTGTGTGCAAAAACTTCTATTTTTCTTATCCGCAAAGTTTGTAATTCGATTGTAATCAGAGACTAAAATAAAATAAAAGAAAAGCGGAGAAAAACAAAGATGGGATACTGCAATGGAAATTGCGAATATTTAACAACTCGGCACAACTGCGAAAAATACAAGAAAAAACTGACATACAGCCGTTTCAGCGGAGGTGGATTGGATACTGGTACCATTCACGAACGGTGCAGTGAATGCGATAAGGATCGTTGGATTGCAGAGCTGGAGCAGCAGGTCAATATACCAGCTCTCACCTCGTTCACTCAGACCGTCTTTCCAGGCGGTCTTTTTCGTACCAATTCCTTCCCATAATTATTCTGAAACACAAAAAAGAAATTGCGAGTAAGTAGAAAGGAAAAATATGTTTAATTTACCGAAATTATTCCACCCCAAAAGTCAAGAGTCGATTGTGGAAAAAGAAAAAATCGCCAATCTTTTAAAAACAACGCCGCAGGCCCTGAAGGCATTTGAAGATGCATACAACGAAAATGTGCTGCTGGACGATAGCCTGCCGGACAACTTTTTTGACATTAATGCAAAACAAGCCGCCGCGCTAAACAAAAAAGAAGCCGGCGAGGAGGTCAATAATCTGGTTGAAAAAATCGTGGAGGAATTACTGGCAAAAACAGACAGCTATTCTTTTGACGGAGAAAGGGAATATATAAAGGATTCGCTCCCAGCCATCGGACCAACCGTGACAAACAAAGACATCCAAAAGCTTCCTGAAAATATGCGGCCTCAGATGACCGGGTTCTTAATGAAGCGAGATCTGAAAGGATCGGCGTCGGAAACGATTTTGGAACTGTATTTAAAGTGGCTGGAAACAGGAAACAGGCAGTGTTATCATATGTTCCGCCAGGGATTGGATATTCAGGATTTGGATGATGTAATTTACGCAATGATCGGAACCAATCCAAATTCTATGGGGCATTGGCTTCCACAGCTGGTAGATGCTTCAAAAGACAATACCTTCTTCAAAATCCCGGCAACAACGATTGTAAAAGTGCCAATGACATTGTTGCAGCTGACTCGTCTGGATTATGGCAGCCTGACACCAACAACATTGGAAATCGTTGACCGCTTCTGCAAAAAGGCCTTTCATTTAGATGAAGCCAAAGAGTATTTCATTAAAACAGGAACTTATTCTTCCAAGTACGACTTCCGTAATGCCTATGTCCATGGCGCAAAGGAAGTACGGGAACTCGGGGAATACCTGCTGTACATCCACCATCAGGCGGTTATGATGGCAGGACCATTAACTTCTCCCTGTATCTATGGTGTTTCCACAACCAATGAATGGGTGGTAAGGGAGTTTATTCCGGATAAGGAAAACAACCCTTCCATTTATAAAGGGTTGCCGCTTCATACAGAATACAGGGTCTTTGTAGACTGCGACACCGATGAAGTGATCGGTATCAGTCCATACTGGGAGCCGAATGTAATGAAGCAGCGGTTCGGTCATGAAAAGGATGCGAACAGCCCTCATCAGATCCATGATTATGTAATTTACCAGATGCATGAAGAAACCCTGATGAAGCGGTATGAGAAAAATAAGGATCGAGTAAAAGAAGAAGTGGAGAACCTGCTTCCCAAGCTGAATTTGACTGGTCAGTGGAGTATCGACATCATGCAGAATGGAGATGATTTCTGGCTGATTGATATGGCGTTGGCGCAGGATTCCGCTCTGATAGAATGCGTACCGGAACAACGGAGAAAAGCAGTAGAAGAAAATTGGATTCCAAAGCTTCTTCTGGATGATGGAGATGCGAAAAAATAACAGGAGGTCAAGAATATTGCCTACACCAACAGAGATCAAAAAACAATACCAGGAAGATGTGAGAGCCGGCCGAACCTGGGACGAAATGATTCAGAAAGAGCAAAAGAAAAGAGAGAGTAAAAAACTCTATCACATCACAACTCCAGAATGTGTAGATTCCATTCTGAAGGATGGCCTAATCGCTCAGATTGGAGAAAATGCAAAACTGGTTGGGGCAGAAGATCCTTATGTATACCTCTGCTATGAGGAAGATGTTCCGTTCTGGATGATTCTTCTTCAGGGCTCTGTGATTTTGGAGGTTACCGGCTTTAAGGGAGCGATGGAATCTTCTCAGTATGACGGATATGCAGAAGTTATAGCATTGGATTCCATCCCCGCCAAATACATTCGCATATCAGACTGGAAGCCGGACCTCACACAGGCAATGAAACATCTCTGCATTTCCTATGTTTTCTTGCTCAGCAATTTATGCGATGAGATCATAGAATATTATGAATGCAAGTATTCGTATGACAAGGAGTACAGAAACCATCTGATGGAGAATATCTGGTCAGTTACATTGACACTGAAGCACCTTGATTTTACAACCGTAGATCCGGAAGAACTGAAGCAGGCAATCTGGGACAGCGGAGACGGCTCTTATAGTTTTGTCGGACGCTATCACGGCAACTATGAGGATGAGGGTTCTTATATTTGGAAAAAGATCGCAAGTGTAAAAACGGATCTGTTATATCCATATACAAAAGAGTTAAGCCAGACGATTCAGGAAAAGTTTCCGAATTTTCTGTATATGGACAGACAGTAAGGAAGGAGAAAAAAGATGGATGAAAGATTAAAAAATATCGTTGATAATTTTGAAGCAATGAAAATCGGCGTGGATGAACAGTTTCCATTTCACTGTACAATGTGCGGTAAGTGCTGTATCAACCGAGATGATATTCTTTTAACGCCAAAAGATATTTATAACATGGCAAAAGAACTTAAAATAACGACCAAAGAACTGTTCGAGACTTATTGCGAGTCTTATATTGGCAGTGATTCCCGTATACCGATCGTCAGGCTGAAGCCTCGTGGTTCTGTAAAAATATGTCCATTGCTGAAAGACAGAAAATGTTCTGTCCATAAGGCAAAGCCAACCGTATGCGCAATGTTTCCAATTGGGAGATGTCTTACATTAGAAAAAGACGTAGATCCTTCGAAAGAAATTTCCGCAAGCAGAATCCAGTATATTTTTACCGATCCGGGATGCGGAGATAAAACAGAAACTCATACGGTACGCGAATGGCTCCAAAGCTTTGGTATATCGTTAGAGGATGAGTTCTTTGTCAAATGGCAACAGGTTGTTGTAGAGCTGAGCCAATTTTTCTGCAAGGCAGAAAAGACGGCCAGTGAGCGTATTTTAGAGATTTCATGGACGGCGGTACTTGTTTTATTATATCTGCATTACGATGTAGAACAGGATTTTTTGCCGCAGTTTGAAAGAAATGTGCAGGAAATCACTGCGCTGCTACAAAAGACTCCCATGAATTAAAACAGTAAAAAAATACAGTAGGAGAAAAGCTATGTATTTAGTATACGAGAAAAATTACGGATTTGACGATGTTAATGATGTGGAAAAGAGCAAATTTGCTCTTTTCCATAACAAAGAAAATGCACTGAAGGATATGAGACGGAGAAAAAAGGTTTTGCTGGAAGAGAATCCATCGTTTTCTTTTATGGAAGAAAAAAGCGACGAAACGTCCTGTATTGTTATCGCAGATTGTCTATTTTACATTCCGGATGATCTATTTCCTGACCCTGAGATCCATATCTGCCTTGCAGAAGTCTCAGAATCCGATTTAAAAGGAAAAGATATGGTTGCTCTGCTTCGACGCATTGTGGAATGGATCTTACAGGACTCTTCGGAACTGTCGGAAGCGAAGCGAAAACTGGAAGAAATGGGTTTCTCGAAAGAGGAATACGAATCCCTCGGTTTTCCGGAAATTCTCGAAGAAGACACAAATGATGACGGGAAGATGCCGAATTTACCAAAAAACAGCAAATTTGACATTTGTCGCATGCTGACCATTTCCCTCGACCACGCATCCTATGAATTACAGATGGATATGCAGAATAATGGTCTGACAAATAAGTTAGGCGGTGTAACGGTATATCGTTACGAATATGGCTATGAGATCCATACAAAGCCATGTGACACTGAGGAAGAATGGGAAAGCTGGCTCGCTGGCATTGACCCAAGATTGCATCGAATGCTGCGCATTGCGCACGAGCAGCAGTGTAGTATTCTGCGCCTGGATGAAGACGGACCGGTCATGGACAATCTGCCTGTTTTTACGGGAAATTAACCCAAAAGATCGTTCTAAGAGGAGGAAAATATGACAACCGGAACTTATAGGTATAAGGATTCCTTTGTGGTCATCCGTTATGCAATCATAGACACTGCATACTGGGACGGACCACACCGATGCATCTGCTGTAACAAAACGCTGGCTGGCAAGGAGCATGTAGCTCTGCTTATGAACAACTCCAGATATTTTCCAAATGTTCTCATCCACCGAGAGTGTTTGGACATGCTGGAAAATAGCGAAAATACAGAAGAAAACATGGAAGAATTATTCCAGAAATTGGAACAGATGCATCAGCAGTATAGGGAATTAAAATCTTATTTTGGCTGATGGAGAAAAAATATGTAGAAAAAGGAGAGGTAAAACATGAGAGCGTATGCAAGAATCAAGTTCGACCATCCCGTAACGGAACAACACTATATCTCACTTGGCGGATATGAAGTGATAGCTGGCGGTAAAAACTATCAGTTCGATTTTACAAGTTCAGAACGATGTATTGATTCAGAACATCCTGAAATCGTTGAGTTTTACTTACGAGATGAAGACAACAATGCATTTCCTGAGGTTGCGGAACTGAAAAATCATTTATCGGAAATCAGTAAAATCGAGGACTTCTATGTATATACCGGAGAAGAAAATGATCTGAAAATCAACTGTGTGGAAATCCAGGATTTTGTCATTGAAGTGGTAGGTTATGGTAACATGCCGCCGCATAATGATACTGAATATATTTATCACAAAGTGTATGAAACATGCGATGATTGGACCATACAGTATCACTTTACGAACGCTTTACTAAAACAAATCAATACGTTGTGGAAACCGGAAGAAAGTAACGCACAGAAAACAACCACATATCGCGTTTGTGTAACCAAATATGGATACGCAGATATTGACGCTACAAATAATGATGACGCATTAAAAGCAGCCGAAAAACTTCCGGACTCAGCATTCGACTGGGGAGAAGCAGGAGATGCGGTTGTTGTTGAGACATTTTGCAACGGCAATCCCGAATAAGTTTTATCATGTATACGGAGGTGTGATATGAGTATTTTGCAAGGCTATATCAATTACGGTTGTCTGGGTTCTGAAAAACGGCGTATTTTTACAGCTGAACAGCCAGAGGCAACCGCAGTGGTCAGTGAAAAAATTGAGTATACCCTTCCAAAAGGATGGGAATTATACGAAACTGTTGCGGGAAACATTGCGGTTCTCTCCCCATGGGGGCAGCGTTTTCTGCCCAATGAGATTCTGGCAGGAGATGAATATCCTTGTTTCTTAGGATACGATGAGCATGGACACTATTTTTGTCATAGATTAAAATACCAAAAAGTGTAATTTAACTGAAGCTTTGGTTTGTAGTTCACTGCAAGTCCAAAGCTTCACAAAAAAATAACGATTAACCACACAGACCGTGAGTTAATCGATCATAAGGAGAAAAAATATGAGTATGCTACTTAGTATTTGTATCACTGCGGTTTTATTTTTAGGAGGTGTATACATTGCCTGCGTTCCTATAGGAGGTACATCTTTTGCATTATGGTTTTGGATATTTCTCAGCATCGGATTTGGTTTGCATCTGTATGATGGTTTAACATATCGAGAATCAAAAAAAATCTGGAAATTAGAAGTTGTTTTCTGGATTTGCTTTGCAATTTATGCCATTTGTGGATTTGCATCCACAAAATTATTCAATGCCAGCACATATGCAAACCGCATTACAGTCGCAGAAGGAAAATTTAAGGAAGACATCCCAACCGTATCAGATTTAAAGAAAATTCCACTGATGGATTCCGATACCGCTTATATGATTGGAAATAGAGCGATCGGTGAACTGACTGATGTGGTATCGCAGTTTAGCCCAGATGGATATGCGACGATCATATATAAGGGGAAAGTCGTAAAAGTGGCGCCGCTTTTGTATAACAGTTTCTGGAAATGGAATGCGAATAAAAAAAGTGGAATTCCAGGATATGTCATTGTAGACCCGGAAACCGGTGAAGCAGAATATGTAAAAACAAATGAAGCGATGAAATATTCTCCCTCTGCCTATTTTGGTCAGGATACATTAAGGCATGCAAGAAGCTATTTCCCTGATAAACATTTTGGAAGTATGTGCTTCCAGCTCGATGATGAAGGGACTCCATACTGGACCATCATGACAGAGGTCCCGCAGACCCGATTTTTCGCTAAGAAACCTGATGGACTGATTATTATGAATGCAATTACTGGTGATTGTGAATGGTATGGGATTACAGAGATTCCGGAATGGATTGATCTGGCAATTACAGGCGATGAAGCAATCGAACTGTACAATGCCTATGGCACACTCCAGAATGGATTTTTCAATTCCATCCTGTCACAGACAAACTGCACAAAGGCAACAAATAATTATGGCTATATTGCGGTTGGAAATGATATTTGCATTTACACCGGCGTAACAAGTGCAGCATCCGATTCATCAAATCTTGGATTCTTGATTGTCAACAGTAGGACAATGGAATATAAATTTTACCAGTCTCCTGGAGCAGACGAAGCTTCTGCCATGGGTGCTGCAGAAGGTGCTCTGCAGAATTTCGGATATCATGCCTCCTTCCCGGCGCTCATTAACCTCAATGATGAACCGGTATACGCAATGGCCCTAAAGGATGACAGCGGTCTGATTAAAGCATATGCGTTCGTTAATGAAAGAAACTATACCATAGTAGGAACCGGTGAAACATTAAATGAAGCTATGAATAACTATCGGGCGACCATGGCAAAAAACGGTTACGATATGCAGGAATTCATTTCAGAGGAGAATATCACAACAGAAGAGGTACGAATTTCCTCTGTGAATTTTATCCCATTAAAGAATGAAACTTATACCTATATTACTGTTGATGACCCAGATGGTACAAGGATTTTCAAACAGTTATTTGCGGAAAAGCATCTTCTTTTAAAAGAAGGTATGGACGCTACTGTGCGCTATGAGGCCGATCTGGAACACAATCAAATAATCGAAGCAGTCATTGAATAACTTTATTTTGCGGATAAATTCCCTTTCTATAAGAGGCAGCCATATGGCCGCCTCTTTTTTTTGCCGTATCCACTCCCATAATTCTTCTGAAAAATAAAAGAAATCTGAGATTTGAAAGGAGAACAAAAAATATGGCAAGACCTGTAACAGTTTTTACTGTCAGCCAGTTTGACGGAGAAACAATGGAGAGAACTCTAGCATTCTCTTCCTATGAAAAAGCGTATTTAGATATGAAGAATGAATATCTAAATTATCTGGATGTATTTAAGGAAGCTTCTATTACTGTTGTGGAACACTATATCGATGACACGTCAGCCATGATCCGTACGAAAGAAGAAAAAGAAGTATGGCATCTGGAAGAAGTGATAGTAGATAGTTTTATGGAAGAACGTGAGGAACATCGTAACTTCCACACAACTGTTACCGTTCCACAAATGATTGCAAACCGTATTCATAAAGCGATGTGCTGGGAAGAGGGCGATCCGGAAGCATACCGTATGGGAGAGGAAGAAACCATCAGCTATACCGCAGCATTTGAAAACAGCTATCAAATGGGCATCAAGTGCTGTGGCGTCAAATATGAACCTCCAGTCCCTGGCGATGATAACCCGTTTTTTCAAAATGCAGCATGGGCGGAAGCAGTGCTTTATAACGCCTCTGGGGAAGAAATCGCCTGTTCAGAAGCCAGTGATCATTTCTTTGGTACATGGACTCTGTCAGATGAAAGAAATGAATATACGGTAGAGGTAAAATGTAGTCCTGCATCTATTTCCCATTCAAAAACAGCTATAGCAAAAAAAGAATTTGCAATGGTTGCATATATTGATTGGAGGGATCGTATGTATGAGCCGGAAATTCTTGGTATTTTCCGGGATGAACAGGAAATGCAATGTATGATTAAGGGAAAAGAAAAGGAACTGAAATCAGAAGGCTTTGAAATTGGCGAAGAGGTCAATATCTGTATTTACAGCAGCGTTATCCATACAGGTAATAGGAAAGCTTCAGTGCCAGAACAGGAGAAACAATCGAAGGCAAAACCCGAAAAACTTCTCGACCTGTACATAGCATTCCAGCTGACAGGTATCACAAACGACGAGGTTGTCCGGTTACGAAGTAAGGACAGTCGAGTAAAAAACGAATACTGGCTCATGACAGGAAAACAAGTTCGGGAAAGATATGACATGCGAAGAACGAAAGTCGTTGAAATCCTTCCGTACATTTCTGCTTCAGATGGAAAATTCGAAGGTTTCCTGTTTACAGTTACAGATTCAGACAAAGGAGAAAACAGATGAGTAGAAAACTAAACTTCATTCCACCGATTCCAAATTATGACTGGATTAGGGAACAGATGGCATATGACCTGCAGTACCGCCTGGAGGACAGGCAGAGAAAAACCAGCCTTGGACGGCCGCTGTATGAACGCATCAATGTACAGATTATCATGACTCAGGAATGTCCGTATCATTGCCCGTTCTGTTTGGAACGGAAACACCCAATGAAAGGGCTGATGAACAAAGAAATGCAGATTCAGTCCTTAATCCAGGTACTGATGGAGCATCCGGAAACAAGATTGACGATTACTGGAGGAGAACCCAGTTTGTATCCGGAGCATGTAAAAAATCTGGTGAATACCTACCAAAAGAACAGCAGAGGTGTATTCGTTACCGTCAACACTGCCGGATACAATCCGGACATCAACGGGTTGGCACACATCAATCTTTCAGTGAATGACTATGTAAAGTCGGATCCCGCAAAGTTCCCAGGCTGTACATATCAAACTGTCCTTCCGGAAAAAGATATGACATTAGACACTATCAAGAGTATCATGGCAAAACATCCGGAAGTTGGAGGATTTTCCTTCCGTTTTTTTAGCGGTTTAGAGAAACGCGACTATGATGTGTCAATCTGGAATGCATTACAGGCAGATGAAGAAATCGAAGTGTCAACTTTTCGTGTTGGTGATTTCTTTGTATATGCTACATTTAACTGGTCCGGCCGGCATGCGCGTATTACATTGGGAGATATGTATCAGCAGCAGCATAACGACTATCAGAACGGTTATTCCAATATCATCATTCATCCGGATGGAAGGATTGGAACAAACTGGCAGTAATGACAAGGAGAAGAAATAATGGAAACAACACCGTACGGACTGAAATTATATAAATTATGTGCAACCAAGGAGAATTCAACCGGGTATTGTCTAGTTGATGAACTGGGATGGATTAACGAAACCGATTTTTGTATCTGGGTAAATTACCTGTGGTTATGGGAATTTCTCGGATACTTCAAAGAAATTTTCGGAAGTGGAGTATATGACGATGGAGGATTTCCTGTCCAGATGCAGGAAGACCATATCTGCATCAATCTAAGTAAAGCTTTGGAAAGTTATCTAAGCAAAGAGGATTTGGAACGGATTTTCCCAAGAAATATATATGCGCACTAAAGACCACAGGAGAAAAATCAAAAAGGCAATCGTTCGATCAACTGAAATAATTGAAAATTAACCGCCGCACTCTCGTAACTTCAGCCATGAGTTAGGCGGTAAGATTTTTTCAAAAACCTAGATTTTTGTTATCCGCAAGCCCCTGTTTCTTGCTTGAGAGAATGGGGTTTGTTACCATGGCTGTATTAACATCAGGAAGGAGGCATCCCGATATGAAAGTATTTTCCACTTACAGCATGAAAATCAAGCACTACAACCATATCTTCAAGGAAACAGTATCGCTGTATCGGGCTGCCGTGGATTTCTTGATTGGAGTATGCTTGGATGAGTGGGATACCTTATCGGTTCTTGACAGCCTTTCACGCTGTAACTGTGTGGAACAGCTGTGTCACAAAACTAAGGATAACCCAGATGTAAAATACCCGTTTGACCGGAAATTTTACAAATTTCCCAGTTACCTGCGGCGCAGCGCTATTTCTGAGGCTATAGGAAAGGTATCTTCCTACAAAAGCAACCTGGCCAACTGGGAATCTGAGGATCCGAAGACTCGTGGCAGGAAACCGTCCTTTCCCAAAGCCGGATATGTCTATCCATCCATGTACCGAACCGTCATGTACGAACAGTCCGGTGATTACGAGATGAAGATTAAGGTATTCATCCGCAACACCTGGGACTGGCTGACCGTCAAGGTCCGGAAATCCGACATGGATTATATCAATCGGCGCTGTGCTTCCAGAAAGAAATGCTCTCCCACCCTGCAGAAGCGGGGCAAGGAGTGGTTTCTGGATTTCCCGTTTGAGGAAAAGGTGACACTTCCGGATACGGATATCTTTAATCGGACCATCATCTCCGTTGACCTTGGTATCAACGCTGCGGCAACGGTTTCCGTCATGCGCGCAGACGGCACGATCTTAGGCAGGTATTTTTGTAAACTGCCGAAAGAATACGACTCTCTGACTCATGCGGTAAACCGGATCAAGAAGGCCCAGCAGCATGGAAACCGCAGGATGCCTAGACTCTGGGCCAAAGCCAAAGGTATTAACCTGGACATTTCGGTAAAGACTGCTAATTTCATCATGAATGTCGCAGTCCTTTACAATGCCGATGTGATCGTTTTTGAACATCTGGACCGTACTGGCAGAAAACGAGGCTCTAAGAAACAGCAGCTCCATCTGTGGAGAAGCCAGTATGTCCAGTCCATGGTAACGGATAAAGCCCACCGGAGCGGGATGCGGATCAGCCACATCTGTGCCTGGGGAACCAGCCGGCTTGCCTATGACGGAAGCGGCAGGGTCCTGCGAGGTAAGGAAGCAGAGCTTCCCACCTACAGCCTGTGCCGGTTCCAAAACGGCAAGGTCTATAATTGCGACCTGTCCGCTTCCTATAACATTGGAAGCCGGTATTTCATTCGGGAAATCTTAAAATCCCTACCTGCGAAGGTAAGGTTGGAGCTTGAGGCAAAAGTCCCTCAGGCATCTAAGAGAAGCACCTGTACGTGGTCTACGCTCATTAACCTGAATGCGGAGCTTATGTCCTTTGCGGCATAGGCCCTGAGTCCAGGTCGTATGTGTAGAAACGCAGTTCCCGTCCCCTAAAGGGACTACGAGCAGCCTCGGCTGTTCTTATGGGAAGCACGTGACTTTAGTCATGTGAGGCTTCACTTTTCTGGCACAAAACTAATATTTTTGTTCTTTGCATTACTATTCCTCCTGATGTTTGATGTAATACTGCAGCCCTGCCTCCAGCATATTGGGGACATCCATGTCGTAAAATCCATACAAGCCGCAGCTCACGAACGGATGGATTTCTAAAATCACAGTATCTGCTGTCTGATCTTTTCTACAGATCACAGCTACATCCATGGTATATGCTTCTGGACGCCAATGATCCTGTTTGTAATCATTTACCATTCGCAGCACCTTTTGCGGATTTGGAAAAGCAAGTGGCGAGCCAAGATATGGCTGGATTCCCAATACTTTATCATGAAGTACAAAAATGCGGAATTCAGCTCTGATATCCAGCCATCCACTGAGTAAATATTTTCCGGGCGGCAATGTGGAAGGATTCGGAATTACCCCTTCATATAAAGCAGAATGGAATGTTTTTAATTGACTGATATTTTTGACGAAGTATTTTCTTGAGGAATCTTCGTAGCTTGGCAGTTTATCCCGATCGATGATCGTGTAACTTCTTCCCAAGTATTCTTTCGTTCTTAATACCGTAGGAACTTCAATTGGAAGCATTTGTTTTTTGTAATATGTTTGCAACCATTGTCCCACAAAAGGAATATCTCCTACCGGAAGAAAATCAGCGCCGCATGATAATGGATCATCTGCTACGATGCATTGTGACAGATTCAGTAAAGCATCGCGTTGTAGTATTTTCTTAAGAAATAAATCATCTGGTTCTGGATTTTTATTCTTCTGTAAAAGCCAGTTTCGTTTTTGCATAATGATTTCCTCCTTTTTGTCATATTTTACGAAAATGTCCCATTCAGCTCAAAAAAATAATCTTGCGGATAAGAAAATAGGATGTTTTTCAGAGATTTAACTCGAAATCCCCGCACCTGACTGGCTTCAGGCGAGGGGTCTGCGGAAGTTGGGATAAAAAGCCACAAAAAGCTGTCGTTAAATAAGAAAGGTTGCTATTCTAAAAAAATAAGTTTTTCTTATCCGCAGGTTTTGTATTTTGCAAGATCGCTATAGAATCCATATAATTAAGGAAGAATATTGAGAAAAAGGAGAGACGAAAATGGAGAAAAATATTGCACAAGAGGAAGCAATTCAGACACATCACGGACAGGTGCTTTTAATCAGCTGTCCTGGTTCTGGAAAAACCACGACTATGATTCGAAGAATTAAAGCAATGATTGACGCAGGAATTTCGGCCTCCACCATTGTGATGGTTACATTTACGGATGCGGCTGCAAATGAAATGAGGGCAAGATTTCAGAAACAGTACGGAGAATGCGATGCCACATTTTGTACCATTCACTCCTTATGTCTTAAGATACTCACTTCCTGCACAGATGTTCCCTTAAAAATTATTGCTGCAGATGAGCAATTTTATAAAATTAAAATGTCCATGAAACAAGCTCGCATTCCACTTTCTGCTTATCCGGCCAAGGATGTCCTGATGGATATTAGCGCTTTTAAAAACAGTGATATTTCACTACAGTCATTTCGGCCCACAACATTAAGTAAAGAAGAATTTGCAAGGCTATATCCTCTTTATGAAGAAATCAAACGAGAGTCTGGTGTGATTGATTTTGACGATATGCTATGTTTGTGTAGGGATAAATTAAATCATGACACTGCTCTACTTCAGTCGCTGCGCCTAAAATACCAATATATTATGTGTGATGAATACCAGGATACTAATTCCGTACAAAAGGATATTTTATATCTTCTTGCCGGCCCGAATGGAAATCTGTGCGTAGTTGGTGATGATGATCAGTCCATTTATGGTTTTCGTGGCGCTACTCCCGGAATCATGCTTAATTTTAAGCAGGATTTTCCGAATGTTCACGAGATTCATATGGATATCAATTATCGTTCCAGACCAAAGATTATCGCACAGGCCAGAAATCTAATCGAACATAATACGGAACGGTTTCGGAAAGATATTCAAGCTGCCAGAGATGGAGAAGGTGAGGTTATCGTTCATACTTCTGAGCTGCGTGAAAATGAATTGGAATATCTTGTCAAAACTATTGTGGATCGGATTAAGTGTGGCACCAATCCAAGGCAGATTGCAGTATTGGCCAGAACCAACTTGCAGCTGGAAGATTTAGCTGCCGTATTGGCTCAATATGGTATTGCTTATTCGGCAGGTGAAGCAATCAAGGATCCTTACGAGCATTTTATGTTCCGTGATATTCTATCTTATCTGAATTTAATTAATGGAAATTGGAATCCGGAGGATTTTCTTCGTATCCTGAACCGCCCTAACCGTTATTTGAAAGAAGCAAATTTTCGTAACATGGAGGAGTTCACGGAAAACGCTCTGGTGCAAGCGGCAAGCAGACAGAGTTCCTATAAGCAAAAAGCGGTAGATGTGGTATTGGAAATGTATTGGCATATCATCTCCTTACGAAATCAGTCACTTTCTTCCCAGGTTTCCGGCATTATCCATCGACTTGGTTATGCGGCGTATCTCAGTGATTACGCTGAGAAAGCGGATATTGAGGAATCTATTCTGTTTAGTAAACTGGACTTTTTTCTTGCAGAATCCAGAAAATATCAAGATGTGCAGGCATGGTATCGTGCCGCACAAGTTCATGTGCAGGCCCATCGCCAGATTTTGAAAACGAGGTCGGAAAACGGCATCATTTTAGCTACAATGCACCGCGCAAAGGGCTTGGAGTGGGATACGGTGTTTATTGTGGATTGCTGCGAAAAGACAATTCCCAGTAAGAAAGCAGAAACGAGTAGCGAATTAGAAGAAGAACGACGTCTTTTTTATGTGGCAATGACGAGGGCAAAGGAAACATTGTATCTCTTAAATTACTGCAAAAAAGAAGGAAAAAAGGGTAAGGTAACGGAAGTAAAACCATCCATGTTCCTTAAAGAAATACAGATGGATAAACATACGGAGCGGTTAAGACAGGAAGCGTTGGATGCGAAGCGGAAACAGAATATCGCAGATGTTTCAGAATTCCATGAAGGCTCTCCGTTATTTTTTTCAATTGGACAAGCAGTGACTCATAGCCGATTTGGCACCGGTACGGTAACGCAAAAGAATATGGCGTTGATTGCGGTAAAATTTCAAAACGGAGTAAAAATGTTCCCTCTTCGACAGATTTAGGACTTCTGAGTGGGAATCCTCAGCTATTCAATGACCGAGTCGTTCGCAAAAGGAGTGCTTTCGCACTCCTCTTCTTTTTGTCCGTTCACGATTCGGATGTTGCAATGGTTGTCTCTGTTGTCATCATCATTTCTGTCCTACGCGCATCAAATTCTTCTTTTGTTAGCAGTAAAAAACAGTCATTCAAACCATCATTCCAGGTTGTATCTGTGTAATACCAGTTTCCGTTAATACAATTAGCATTCCATGAATGATAATTTTCCTGGTTTGGATCTTCTTCTATAATTTCTGTCTCAATACCGTAACGATCGCATAAAAGTTTAAATAAGTTGGTATATCCAGCACATACGGTGCCTGTTCCATAGCATAATGCATCAATTTCAGTATATCCTGTTCCGGAACACTTTTTTTGACCATTATAAGTGAGTTTTTCGGTAATCAGATGATTGATTCGCCGGATTTTCTCAAAAGGATCAGAAGTTGCATTTACGAGAGTATCACATTCCTGTAGAATTTGATTTGTAATGCTTACCTCCTGTCTAAATTTCTCTACTTGCTCTTTAGTATTCATTTTGATTGTAAAAATATCCGGATTACTGTCGTTATATTCAAAAGAAATTAGATTATCTTGTCCCACAAACATCAAGGAAGTAGAAAGTGAATCTGATATGAGCATCTCAAATACAAATAATTCCCTTATATCATTTGTGTTCCAAAAAGGAGCATTATACCCAATATGATTTTCATAAGCATAGAGAAAATCGCTCACAGCTTGCTCTAACTGCTCTTTTCTATTGATTTCTTTCTGCCATGAGCGCAGGTAATCCATGGTAAATGTAACAGGTTGACCATTTTTCACACAATATAGGTGATGATTATTATCCCATAAATATATACCTGTATAATCTTGTGAAAATTTGATACGGTAAGGATTTCGTTCAAAAAAATAAATTTCCTTGTCTGCATATTCCAATACACCTTCGCCGACAGAATTATTTCTTAAGAAATCTGTCGAGTTGATGGCGTAACATGGAGTAAAGCTAAAACAAACAGTTAAAACGATCGCTGTGATTTTGCGTGATAGCATCTTATTTCTATTCCTCCTTTATCCCGACTTCCGCAGTAAAACCCATTTAACGCAGTCAGACATGGGTAGTTCAAGTTGCTTTTTAATTATGAGGAAAAAAGTATGACGAATTGCAAAAAATAAACAACCAAACAAAATTGTCGGATTGTTTATTTTTTTTCGTTAATTTGCTACTGATGTTTCTGTCGTGTTGTCTGATGGTGCAGCGGTTTCTGTATCGCCTTCTGCAATATCATTTGATGGAAGCTCCGTATTTAGTGAAACAGATTCCTGGCTGTCTACCCATACTCTGCCAAGCTTTTCTCCACGCAGTTCAAATTTATAGGAGCCGGTAATTAAATTTGGAACTTTAATGACAAATTTACCGTACTCATCTGCCATGATATTTCCTGGAGTCGTTTCTTTGGAATATACAGTTCCATCTGGAGCCGTAATTTTTAACTCCTGAACTGCCCGATCTGCATTTTCCCAGGTAATTGTAAAGTCATGGGCGGCAGGTGATGCATCATAATAGATAGAAATGCTACCATTAGTGGAATTATGCAGGTAGCTCGTGGCATTGCCGCTACTGATCTGTATGTCAACTGATTTATAAGTGTTTTCGAAGTTATCATACAATAAATACCATTCTCCTGCTGCGGGTCCATCGACTGTACCAACAAGATAAACATATCCTTCCTGGTTATCGGAACCATATGTTTGACTTTCATCTTCCTCCAGGCGTATCACATTACCAACTGGATCCATCAGGAAAATCCTTGGGAATTTTCCGTTCTTACTGGCGTCATTCCTTGTTTCGTCACTGATATATTTGTATGCTACCGAGATATTTAATTCCTGCTGCGAAGAATCAATGGTTATTTTCTGTTTTTCCTGGTAATCTGTCACCTCAATTTTTTCAGTTGATGTCTGTGCAGGATTGTTTCCAGAAGATGTAATGCCGTTTGCCTCCTGCCATTCATAAAATGTTAAGGTGTCCCCATCACTTCCCTCATAATAATAAGGGGTATCTAAAACGATGCCGCTTTCATCAATTCCTCGATCTACATTTAAAAACTTCACAAACCCTGTGTCATTCAGAAGGTAGTATCCACTTTTAAAATAGGATGGAACCTCAATTACCGCATATCCGTCGGTTGATAAAGAGTATTTTGTTGTTTGATACAATTCAAAAGATTTGAAGTACCTGGTATCAGCAACTGTGGTAATAGGCGCAGGTGCTGTTCCAAGATAAAACTCAATCTGTGCAGTCGCATCTTTACTCATTCCAGTAATGACACCAGCATCGTTTACATATTGGGATGTGATAGCGGTCCCATTGATTTTATCTACAGTCAGGTCGGTTTCATTAGAAAGGGGAAGTGTGGAAAGGCCTACCTGTATATTAGCATTTGCTGCTACAGTCGTTTGTGCACCGGATTTGATTTTTCCGGACTGACTGGTTTCTAATCCCGACAGTCCGATGGAATAACCATAATCTTTGAACCGCTCCCACTTAAATTCGGAAATAGATCCATTTGAAACATAAATCAATTGGTCATTTTTGTAAAGCGTTGGGATTGCAGCATCCTTTAAAGTGAAATCAAGAAGCCGGTTATCTGCAGGATCCGTCATCCCATTCATACTATCATTGGTTGCTTTATACTCTTTCGCTTCAAAATTTGCATCTTCAATTGGAAGCAGGTAATAGGATTCTCCAGATTTCACGTAAAAATTCCCTGGAGTAAGTTGATCCAGCGTGATGGCTGTTAATATTTCTTCTACCGGCCCCGTTTCTTCTTCTTTTTTTTGGCAGCCAAACAGGGAAAGGCATATCAGTGCCGCAGCTGTCATTATTACAGTTTTTCTGTACCTCATGATTTTCCTCCTTCTGTATTTGCGATCAATTCTTCGCTTACATACATCTTGACCTTATCTTCCAGTCCGCTGTTTGTGATCAGAAACTGTAAAAGATTAACCATGTTATACTGATTGATCTTTGCATCTTCCGACTGCATAATCAATGGCAAAATTGCCTGTGACAGGCGTGTCATCATATCAGGCTGGGAAGGAAAGCCTACGCAATAAGCATCGACTTGCCTGGTTAATGATCCGTCTCCTTGTTTACCGGTATTCATGACCGCTCCGTTTACATTGGAGAAAATAATGATTGCATCGTCGCAGGAAATTTCGGTACTTCGGTCTCCCTGCTCCTTAAAATCTGCGTGGACAGTAAGTTTGATTGGTTTTGCCATAATTGATTGCAGGGTATATATCTTTTATCCATTGTGTATGGATATGGTGCGGCGGATAAGCCGCCGCACAATCCCCTGCTTCCTCCTCTCTTAACATTATAATTGTTTCGTCTGAATTGCTGACAGCAATTGTTTTTTTGTTAGATTTTCTCTGATGGAAAGTTAAGCACTGGTGCTCTGGGAAAATTGCTGTTCCATCACATTGATAAAATGAACGGTTTCGCCATTTATGAGCGTTACTTCAACAACCTGGATTAGCAAGGTAGAGTGATCCAGTGTAATTCCATATACACCAATAGCTTCATAGTTTATTACCGCCTTGGAAAACTGCAGTAAAGCGGCAACGATGTGATTGACAAATTTCCCATCCATTTTTTGGATTGCTTCCAGATCGAAGATGCAGCTGATCACTTCCGTTGCTTCTTTAACAAGCGCTGCGTCTGTAGTTTCGTTTCCGGGAGTAAACATATCGATTAGTGCCGAAATCTGTTCGCTCCTTGGTTTGTCCTGTTCATTTAAAGTGTGGATTAGATTTGTGAGTTTTTCGGTCATAGTCTTTCCTCCATTATTTTTGTTCGAATTTTAATCCAGTAACATATTGCGAACCCTTTGGGTTTAGGGTGACTTTGGCATTATAAGGTTTTCCACTTGTTTTTGATTTTCCAATTGCACGAATGATTCTAGTCTCCTTGTTTGAAATCAGATCTTTTAAATCACGCTCTGTCAATTTTCCATCAAAATTGGAAATGGCAAAGGAACATCCTTTCTTATACTCCTCACAGGCAAATCCCCATGGGGTGGCAGATACCGTTTTTCCACAGTATGGGCACATGCAGCCGGCGATTGCACCACTTGATGATTTTGATCCGAAATCAAATTTCGTTGCATGCGCAGAACCTTTTGGCTCCAAGGCAATTTTTGCATCAAAGGATTTACCTGTTTTTATAGATACAGCTACCCCTTTAATTATACGGGTAATCCCCTTTGATAATAATGTATCCAAATCGCTTTCTTTGAATTTTCCTTCATAGTTTGATATCCGGAATCCGCAGCCTACTTTACTGTCCTCGCAAGCATAACCCCACCGGAATTTTAAGATCTTTTTTCCACAATAAGGACATGGATGTTTATCATAAGTCTGAAAGCGAGGTACTGCCTGGATATTCATAGCTTCCACACCGCGGACGAAATCTGTAATATATGCGTGGAACTGCTGTTCTGCATCATGGTAAGCTACTGTACCATTCTTGACTCCTTGAAACATTGTCTCCCACTCAGCCGCTTGAATTGGATCCATAATCGTAAAAGATTTTAAAGATTCTACATACCGTTTTCCAAGATCGGTGATAAAAAGCTGATTGGACTTTGTGCGTGATTCCATATATCCGGTTTTGATTAACTCACTGATAATGGTTCCACGAGTAGAGGGCTGTCCGATTCCCTCTGCTGCCGACATCGTGGCTCGGAGAGCTTTGTCGGGTATATACTTTGCGATATTTTCCATAACATCAATAAGTGACGCTTCTGTCAGCCGTTTCGGCGGTGTACTTTTTTTTTCATGCGGTTCCATGTGATCAATCTGAAGGACGCTGCCCTTTTTGACACTGTCTGGTATGGATTCCCCTTTTATTTTTCGGTTATAAAGTTCTGACCATCCTTTTTGAACAAGCATAGTTCCGTTTGATTTGAATATTAGTCCGGAAATATCCGTTAGAAGCATGGTCTTTTCTTCAATAAGTACTGGAAGGAAATGACACAGGAACCTCCGGCAGATCATATCGTAAATATTGATTTCATCCTGACTCAGTGCACCTAAATCCGGTTTCTTTTCTGTTGGAAGGAGTGCGTCATGGGATTCTTTTTGAACTTCTTTATCGTTAACAACTTTCGGATTTTGCTGTGCCCGCTTCATATCTTCATTCGTGATTTTAGCAATAAACGGAGCAAGTTCCGGCAGTGTTTGTACTGTTCTTAATAGCGTAGGGAATTCCAGCGCTTTTTGAGTAGATACATATTCCCCATTTGTTCTTGGGTATGAAACTAATTTTTTCTCATACAGGGACTGGATGATATCCAAAGTTTTCTGAGGTGTATAATTATATTTGGAACCTGCTTCGGCTTGGATGGATGCGAGTTTATAAAGCTTCGGAGCCTCTGTTTTAACGGTTTTTTTCTGAATACCAACTACAGTTGCTGCTTTAGCATTTTGGATAGATTGGATAAAATCCTCCGCCTGTTTCTTCGTTTCGTAGAGGATTGGTCCATCCTGATTGCAGTAATATCCACTAAATCCTTCTGTATACACTGCTTTCACAAGGTAGTCTGAATGTGGAATAAATTCATCAATCGCCTTTGAATTGTCGTATACCAGTTTTAGAGTCGGCGCCTTGACTCGTCCCACTCTCATTTTTTCCCCAGTTTTGACAGTTAGTACTCTTGTAGCATTCATCCCTAAAATCCAGTCCCCGTGAGATCGAACCAAAAAGGATTCTGTCATCTGGATATCACGTGGATTCCGGTCAAAATCCGTCATGTGGAGCAGGGATCTTAAAATATCTTTGTCAGTCAATGTACTTTCAAAATACCGTAGAGTACGGATATGTGGTAGTTTCAAATATTCCCGAAGGAGATAAAAAATGCCATTTCCCTCTGTATCCGAATCCGTTCCGACGATGATTCCGTCAAAAGTTCCTTTTTGTAAAAGTTCTTTGATCCGTTTGATAATTGCTGACTTTTCTGGAATATAGGAAACCACAAAGGGCTCAGGAATCATTGGAAGATCTGTTTCTGCCCATTTTAGTCCTTTCCATTGTGGATACTCATCCGGTTCCAACCAGCGGCACACATGACCCGCTAAAGCTGTGAATTCAATTTCACCAACAGCCTTGACAATCTCCACCTTGTGCTTTTGATAAGTTTCCTTTACGGCCACCATGACAGATGGTTTTTCTGCAATAAATAAATATCTCATTTTTTTTTTGTCTTCCTTTGCTGAATGAATTGCCTTTAGCTGTATCGTCTGTGTCTTAGTGGTGCTTTAGCCACCATTGATACAGCAACCACAACGCTCCTGCAATCGGAATAAAGATAAGGTTTGTAGCAATAAATTTAGAAAACAGACTCTCCTCTTTTTCCTCTTCTGGTTTTCTAAAGTCCAGATAGACCTCTCCGTTTTCTTCCGGAATAGACAGGTTTGCTCCATTATCCAATTCTTGTCCGCTTCCATCCACTACCTTTGTCAGATGGTAATTGCCAGGTTTTAATTTCACTGGCTGTTCCTGGTAGGTCACGGTAAAGGAAAAAGTTCCATCTTCACTTTTCATGGTAACAGTAACCGGAAGGGTTACATTTTCTGCAACCGAGATATTCATGGTAACAAAACCGTCTGCATCTACGCCAGATTGCGTTTCAACCATGGAAATCATATCTTCGTCATTTTCCTGGGTCACTTCATCGACAGTTTCTGTTTCGGAGACCGCAGTTTCTTCATTTTCTGACGGCTGTTCCTCACTCACTTCAGTGAGGGTGGTTTCCATTTCCTCTTCTGTGCCAGTTTCAGTTATTTCTGGATTGTTAGAACTCGTTTCTCCAACTGATTCCAAGACCTCCGTCTCAGATGATCCTTCCTTGGTTTCCGCGGATTCCTCTATCATGCGTTGATAAGCATCTCGCTCATGCTCAGATATATGAATCGCTGTAGTTTCGGGTATGTTTGCTGCATATACTGGGGTACAAAGCAGACCCGCGCAGAGCATAGGAATTGCCGGTTTGATGAATTGTTTTTTCATTCAAAAAAAATCCTCCTTTGAATTTTCTTAATTATGGGAAGATTTTTGTGAAAATTAAAAAAAGCGGGATGTCCCGCTTTTTAAGTGAATTGCTCGGCCAGTGAGTAACAGAAGATTCCAGATTGGAAGTTCTAATGTTCTATATTCTGATTCTGTACGGCTCGATCGTAATTGTGCTGCATATTTGTGATGATATGCTCGATACTTTCCGCCATTTCCGGATCTTGATTCCTCGTCCATTCGATTGCCTGCTGAAGGGAATCTCGGTATTGAATGGCATGTTTGGCATTTTGGACAGTGCCGATCTGTTTCATGATTTCATCAATTTGTGATTGATATGCTTTTGCAGTCTGTTCCTCTATTGTCCGATTTGCTTTTTCCAACGCTTTCTTTTCTTTTGTAAGTTGTTTATTCTGATGTTCGATGTTGAATATACGTAGGGATTGATCTTGGTAAAATGCATTAGCACGTTCTGCATATTCTGGAAGTGTTTCTCCTTCCTCCGGTCCGGGAAGGGATTTTTCCAGAGCCATGTTGATATTGGCGTAAAATTTTCCGACTTTTGTGTGTTCGGTTTGCATGTAACGATTCTCTGGTTCCAGCCCACACTCTTTCATATAATTATAATACTTGACATGGAGGTCCCGCATATCCTGCCGATCTTTAATAAAAGATCTGGCACTAAGTTTTCCATCTTTGACTGGAATTACGATAGCATGGATATGTGGATTATTTTCATCCATATGAAGCACAGCCGATGCGATATTTTCTTTTCCGAACTGATCTTCCAAAAAGGCTTTTGACTGTTGGCACCAATAATCAATACTAAAATTATCTGGCAGATTATCCGTTCCGTATGCCATCATAATTTCCCAGCCAAGGGTTGCGTTTTTGTGGACTTTATGGTTTGCATAATACGGTAACGACATGACGTGTTTTTCATAAAAACTATTATATGTTTCACCGACTGGTAATCGGATGACTTGTTTGTTTTTATGCAGAAGCGTCGGATCTGCATTTGGTATATTTCCGATACGGTAGTTATGCTTGAATTTAGCTGCAAATCCTTGTGTTGAATGAATGGATTCCATCTGTAAAATCTGTTTTCCCATAGTGGTACTCCTCCTGTTGCTTTCTTGGAGAAATTATGGGATAAGATCTAGGTTGGTAAGTGCTAATATTAGCAGTTTGTTTTTACAGAAAAAAAGCATCGCAATCAGCGATGCTTTTGAACATGATTATTTTACGGATATTAAAAATGCGTTTTTTTTGATCGCGTGCTATTTTGTTATCTCCTTTTCTTTTTTCTGAATTGATAAATCACAAAACCAATTCCAAAACCACAAATTAATCCACCAACTACGAACGGTAGATTAGAGATATCGAACGGTTCTTCTTCTACTTCTTGTGCCTCTGGGATGGTTTCTGCTTCTGAAATGGTTTCCGTCAATTCTGGGAACGCAGATTCCAATTCTTTTTTTTCATGCTCCTGCTGTATTGCAATATTTTGTTCTACAACTACGGAATCATTAATGATGTTTGCATTTACTTCCATAGAATTGCTACCAGATACCATATAGATGATTAAATCATCAATATAAATATCTTCCACAGCGGAAATGTCATAGTATTTTCCAAAGTTACCTTGCTGACCAGCGTGTTCTAATGCAAAATCTAATTGATTTTCAGGAACCCAGTCCTGAAATGTGTAAGACATGGTAGAACTTTCATAGTATGAGCCTTTTGGAAGCGTTACATCTGCTTGAAAATAATGTTCACTATCCAAAACAATGTCGTATACTTCTTTTTCTCCGACTAAACGGTATGTAACTGTATCAAACACACCGTAGTCTTTCATAGAAATATGAATTATTCCACTTTCTTGGCCATCAGAAAAATCGTATTGAGATGGGGTCATTTCGAGATCATCTATTTCCGTAATACCATCCGTTTCAAGACTCGAATTATTTTCTGGAAGTTCTTCAAATAATTCAGTAACTTGAATGGTTAAACTACCATCCTGAGATGGAGATAATGTATCAGGTGCAGAAAATGCATACCGATCTTCAATATCTGTCGATGATAAAACAACAACATCATAAACAGTATCTTTATCTAATGGTAATTCCATGGTATATTGATAATCTTTCGTTAATGGATGAGGTGAATTATTTAAGTACACCTCGATTCTTTCGTCAAACCCTTCCGGTACAGAGGCGGAAATAGTGACGGTTACCTCGTTACTCAAATCTTCTTCGTCCCACTGAATATCTCTTCCGAATGCGGTAATCCAGCAGTTAGAAAATAAAAGACAAAGTATGGTAAAAATATAGGTAATTTTTTTCATGTTCTCTTTCTCCTTTTCCTTTTTATGATCTTTTTATAATTATGGCGTTGAATCGTATGTATTATAACATTTTTTCTGCCGGAATTTGGTTTCCAGCAGAAAAAATGTTTTTTTATACATATTTAGGACGTCAGAGCGGGAATCCTCGGCCATTCAATGACCGAGTAGTTCACCGACTTAAAACCCACATGCCACTATTTTGATGACTCATTAAAAAAGATAACGAATAAGTTTCATAACATTGAGCTGGTTTACTAGGATTATTAATATAATAATTTCCTAATGCATCCATGCCTGTAATTACCATTAAATGTGCATTGGATGTAAATGTATTGGTTGGCGCACCCTTTTTTGTTCCCTTAACAGAAATAATCACAGGCAATCCTTGTTGTAATGATGCCGTCACTTCTGCTGGTGATGAGATTCGTTTGCATTGTAAGCCATAATAGGAGGCGACTGCGTTATAAATGGCATTACTTGCACCAGCACCACTCACATGAAATGCTTTATAATTTCCTCCATTGTGATCCATAATAGACTGTCGGATGTCGCTTGGATATACAAACTGTCCAGTATGGTAACTTACTACCATAGCTAATGAAGTGATAGAACAACCTGAATATGCAATATTTTTATCACCAAAAGGTAAGCTGCTCCATGGGGCATTATTACCCTGCGGAAAATACGGTACTTTATTATTACTAAGATTGTTAGGAACACCATATCCATTCGCATCAATTGTAAGAGTTCCAGTACTTCGCATGGACATAAAAATTTTCTGCGCATATACTCTTCTCTGCGCCAATTCTTGCATCGGTTTTCCATTGACTAATGGGCATTGAGTGATTGGATGGTTGGCAGAACAGATACATCATTCAATCACTAAAGCCCACAGATCACATGCTGTTTGGACATCTGAAATACCTTTTACATCACTTTGTCCATTATACTTTTTTAAATTTCTAACGAAAGGCGATGTAAAAGAAGGGCTATTTAATTCATCTAACATAAATTGAATCTGAACATTTAGATCTTCCCAAGTAGTATTGTTTTGAGCCGCAGTTTGTTTTAAACGCTCGAACCGTCCGCCACCCCATTGTATAATTCCATGATGACTTCCAGAAGATGCTTTGGGATTAAAATGTGACTCCTGCCATATATTACCACAGGCTCCGGCAGCAAATTCAGGAGTGTACCCAGCTTTAACAAGCGCATTGAATACCGCCGACATATTCGTAATTTGTTCTTGTGTTAGCCCATTCAAAGAATTGAAACTAAACGATCCAAATGTGAATGTTTTTGTTGGTATATAATATTGCGGTTTAAATTTTGTATCTTCCAAGTCCTGACTGGTAATTATTCTGGCACCCACCTGGCTGGCATCTCCCATAGGATTTTTTTCTTTTGAAGCTGCATACGCAGTCATTTCAAAAAGATTTGTCAATGGATCCGTTATAGAACCAACGGTAATGTCGCCAGATGTTCCTTTATACTTATCCAGTAGCCCGTCTGTATATTCGCTGTACCATCCCTGCCACAGCGGCTTATAGGCCTTTAGCTCATCAAATGCTTTTTTAGACATATAACTGTTCTTCCAAACAACTCCAGGAACCAGTTCTTCGCCTTCCTGCGGATATTTTCCGTTCAATAAAGCAAATTCCACAGCTTCAAAACGCCGATTCATTTCCGCATCCCAATTCAAAGTATTGGTTACCCAGGAATCTGTTTTTCCAAGAGTCAGTCGGTCATATGCAAGCAGCATATTATTTTTTCTGGTTAGCGACGGATAATAAATAAATGAATTTCCATACACATCCATATACATAGCAGAATCGTCCTGACGAAGTACATTATTGATTTCTGCCGGAAGTTTTGATTCCTCCATTTTGTTGCCATATTTATCTTTACGGTAGTCTTCCGGATTATTCGGATCTCCTCCTGGTTTTAAAGAACTAAGAGATTTTTGTCTTTGAATGGTTCCTGGGATGCCTGTAATCTGTACATCGTTGTTGATTTTAACCCTGTTTCCAGTTCTTCTTAAAATTCCTTCTGCGTCAATGGCAACATCATATCCGGCACCTGCAGCCTCTTTGATTTTGTCAAGATCGGCAATGTTGATTTCTTCTTTCTCTCCAACCTGCTCTCCTGTATTCTGATCGACTGCATTCGGATCCCAATCCTCATCGTATTCATAAACTGCAAATAAATTCAAATCCCTATTTTGCATGATGCGGTAAGACGTTCCGCCTTCATACTGTTCTCCTGTTTCTTCATCTTCCCATCCCTGGAAGGTGCTTTCCCAAAGGATTGCTCCCAGTGATTTTTTTAACCGGATTGTTTCTCCGACTTTCGTTTCTATTGTAGCGTATACTGCTCCTGCCATGTCGTCGGCAACATAGTAGGTGTCATAATCAATTGGATAGTAAAATGATACTTGTACAGGATCATCTGTCACAGCGTAGAATTCGTATGTACCAGGACGGAATTTAGCCTTATCATTATCAGCAAACAAGTATTCCTTTTCTTTTTCATCCATACAATACCAATAAATACCTTTTCCGCTTAGCGTATCTGATGAGACATCGTCACCTTCTGACTCAGCATTTTCTTCAAAGCGATACGCATATTGTTCTGGATCCGGAAATGTATATTCGTCTTTTGGTCCAATATCCTGCTCCAAACTGTAAAGTTCATCGCCATTCACATTGTAAAAATACAAGTGAACCCGTTCTTCCCATGTCAGATCCATGGTATTTTCACCGGTCAAGACAGGATTATCGGATTTTACATAAAAGAAATGGTCGCCTGCAGACCAGTCAAATGTGTCACCTTCTTTATAAGTTGCGATATGGTTCCCGTCTTCATCTTTCTCTTCCCATTCAATTCCCGTGACCTGATCGTACAGTTCCGGATACATCAGGTTATTTTCATCTTCCTCAACCGGCAAATATTTGTAAGGATCCGGGTCTAAGAAGGTATACCCATGTTTTTCACTGACTTTCTTTTCTAATTCTTCGATTTCTTCTCCGTCGATGGTGAAAAAATACAGATAAGCCCTTTCTGATGCGGCATTAGCCCGGATTGAACAAAGAGGACAGAGAAACCATGTATAAAAAAGAACAAACAGCAACATAAATGTTTGATAATACTTCGGGCAAGTTTGATTGTTTGTCACAATTACGCCTCCTTCTTTTTGTGTGCCAGCGGGGTTAAAATCCCGCTTATTTTTCTGTTTGTTAATAAGAGTTATTTCATCCAGTTCCAGACTGAGTTTCGGTATCTTTAACCGGAAGAGTATCCACATATTGCTGAAACTTATTCATCGCTTCTGCCTCTGTGCTGCCCTCATATGTACTTCCGTCTTCCAGTAAAGTGTACACATAAACAGCTGGGGTTACATCCTGATTGACAGATTTTGTGTATGCGTATCCCCGATAAGTCAATGCACCGGCTTCGTTTAAGACATCATCACCGGAAATACTGTCTCCATATTGTCCAACTGCGCTGTAATCCACATCTTTTGCAGGGCTGAAACTGGGATCTCTGGATAAATCACCGATTGTAACATAAACAACGGAACTCATGTGGCCACCACATTCGTAGATCCATTCATATTCATAATGACCATGTGTAGTTGGGGAGGCATTTCCTGCATCTTCGCAGGTTCCCCTGTTACAATAATCATCACTATGATCGCAGCCTATATGTCGATGTTCTTCTTGACAGTTATATACATAGCGCTTATTTCCTGTCATTCTCCAGCCACCATGAGCATTATCATCTTTTCCGTGCGTGCAGAGGTCATCCAACTCATCCCCCATTCCGGTACTTGGGACTTCATCGCAGGATTCACATTCCCATCGTTCCCTATTGTAATTTACAATGTCTTTTGTGAAATCATTTCTGAGCCAAATGGTAGAGCCGTTTTTGTCACATAATCCCTTATCCTGCGTTGTTACCAGTCCGGAATCATCCTCTGCTCCGTCCACTTCAGCACCATGGCCTGGGTGATATTCTTCAATCGAGATCTGATGGGTTGCTGCCCATAAGAAATAACAATAATCTTTAAAGTGCTGTTTGATATCCTCATAGGTCTTTTTTTCTGCTTCAGATGCATGATCCGACGGTTTCTGGAATGGATATGGCATAAAACGACTTGCCATGGAAATAATTGCTTTCGTGTTATTGAGATCAACATGGGTTGGCTCTAGTTCGTTGCCGTATATATCGCGGAACACAATGTCATAACTTTCATAAAACGAAACATTTTCATTTGTAGTAAGTCCCATAGTGGTACTGTACTTACCACGGTGGTTTGCTGCATCGTTGATTTCCGCCATAAATGCTTCGTTTTTCTGGGTAAGTTCTGTGATCACTTCCTGAACAATCTCCGTATCCTGGGCGAAGTTATACGGTTTCATCCGGCTGTTTTTTGCGGCCTCTTGTTTTTCTACGATGCTCGAAATCAGGCTGGTAGCTAAAATGATTACAAGAATGATGACTGCAGCCCAACCTAAGAAAGAACTTACTTTTGCTGCAAGCGCTGTAATCTTACCGGAAAGACCGGCGAAAAATTTCCCTACGACCGTATTTCCAAGTTTTGCTTTTAATTGTGCTGTGATGTTTCGCATAGGATGCGCCATAAATTTCAATGCACTGCTCGCATGCTGAACGGAACGCTTGGTCATGAGGTTTTGCATACGGTTACCTAATAACTTATTTCCTGCTTTGACGCCGATTTTTTTCGCACTTTGGGCCGCTTTGCTTCCGATTGCTTTTAATGGATCGGATGCGACCTTAAAAGCGATTTCTGATACCAGCTGCTCCTTATTTTTAAACGGTATTTTATTCAGGATCGTTAATAGGAGCCTCATGCCGGAACGGTATGCCATGTATGTGTTTTTGGATAGACCAATGATCTGGCCAAGCGCCCTGGCTGCATCCGAATCCCGCATCGAGGATTTTAGCAATCTGGTCAGCCAGCCACGCACAACCGTATGAAAACCGAAATTGCCGGATAAGCCGTATTTTTTATTTAATTTTCCAGAGTATAAAATTTCCAAAAGAGCTTTCTCATTCTTCCCTGAAAACTTCTTCATAAGCGACTGTAGTTTTGCAGGAGTCAGGTCTTTAATGGGAATACCCTGTATTACCTTTTTGAATTCATCGCTGACATCCAGATTCTGTACCAGGCTGATCAAAGTATTGTTATCCATATTGGCAATCATGGACATCAAGGATTTCTCATTTGAAAGCCCGAAAACATCTCCCATCGCCTTGAAAGTTGCGCTGTCCGCCATAGTCAGACCTTTTTTGCCAACCAGAACCATCGCCATGTCCATATTCCGTATTCTGCTAAGTGCAGCTTCTGCCTCCTGAAGCCCAACACCAAATTTTGCCGCATACAATGCAGCCATGACATCCATGTTACAGCGTGTAGTCCGGGCAATCTGCATAGCTCCGTTTGCCAGAAGCTTGCGATGCATGACAATCGCAACCGGTGCAGTGTAATCAATTACATCCATTGCTACCCTGCCCGCTTCCGTTTCACGACTTAACACTGACTGCATGGCAATGCGTCGGCTTGCATGAAAGACTGAACGGAAATGGTCCGGAGACAGTATTCCGCGTACCTGATAAAATCGCCTGGATGCTAGAATCTGATTACGAAACCGATCCTGAATATTGAAACTGTCTGATGGCTTTATTGCATTATTACCCCGAGCGAATCCTTCGTATTCAAGGTTTGCTGACTTACTTGATGTACCTATGTTCTCATTTATGTTAAGAACGGAATCCTTGGTGTCTTGCTTACCGTCTCTTTGGAAGAAGTTTGTAAATACATCAGAAGACAGTGTGGTTATCGCAATGTTAGCAGCAGATTGTTTATTAGCGCCGGGAGTATCCTGCCTTTTTAATGCTTTTGTAATATCATCCGGATGGTAAAGATTCCTCGTTTCCTGCTTACCAGCATGTGAATAAGTATCTGCTGCTTGCATGGATGAAGACAATATCTGAGCAGCTTGCTGCCGCACTGTTTCAGAAAACAGCCCGCCACGTGTGGTTTGCGATGTCTCAACCGGCGATTGGATACTGGTTCCGTTTCCAAGGATCTGGATACCCCCCGCTTCTTTTCCTGGAGACTCTTTGTTTGGATGATAGGGTTCATTTGCTCGGTAAAATGATGAAACGGATTCCGTGTTGGACTTTTCAGTCTGCCGCCCAGTACTTAAAATGATCCGTTCATTTCCAATAGATTGAAATCCGCCCATGCGAGATGTTTTGTATCCCGATTCGGAAGATGGACGTCTTGGACGTTCTTCATTAACCTCCGTTTTTATTACCGCATCATAAGGCCTCTGTGTATTATAAGCAGATTCCGTTCCCACCATAGGCTCTGTAGGCCCTGTCATTTGGCGTTCTGCCACTTTCTTTTCGCTTAACGGCTCCTTGTCTGATTCAGGATAAGAGGATGGCTCTTTTGTATCCGCATTCCGTCGTTTTTCTTCATGTTGGTATGGTTTTGCAGATTCCTGTGATGGATGTACGCTTGAATACTCTGTTTGCGTTTCTAAATGTGAGGTGCGCTCTATCTGTTCTTTTGTTTTTGATTCTTGTGTAAAACTCCAGTCCCCGGAAGGTCTGCTGGTTTCCCGTTCCGGCCTGTGTGAAAAATCTGTTTCCCTGTAACGGTTATATCCAGCCAGTCCTTCCCGTTCCAATGATTCCGGATAAGAAGATTTTCTGGATTCTTTAGGTGGTTCGACATGGTGTACTGCTTCCTGTTCTATTCGTGATTCGGAATAAACAGAAGATGAAGAACGTTCTGGATCAGCGTAAGAATCCTGTCTTATTTCTTCATTTCGGTAAGGCTCTGGTGTTTTCTGGGATAAACCTTGTGTTTGATATGGCGTTCTGCTTTGAGAACCTTCTGTCCGCCTTTCCCTGTTTGTTTTTTTCTTTTTCTCTTTTTGGGGGTTATTGTTTTCTATCTCTTCTGGTTCTTCTTCGGATTCCTGGATGGACGACAGATTTTCTTCCTCGTTTTGTTCTTCGGATTGTTTCGTCTGCTCCGTTTCCCTCTCTCTTTCCCGTTCCAGTTCCGATTCAAGATCTGGTTCATCTCTTTCTGCTTCAGGCATACGGGACATCGTAAATTCTTTCTGGATTTCCTGTACTGCTTCCTGAACACGCTGCATATCAATTCCCCGGCAGAGGAATACAAACATACCGTTTGTTTTGACAACATCCTGAACTTCCGATGCCATCCGCTTTTCCCATGGAATTCCCTTTTCCTGCAGCTTGATTTCTATGAGGCGTACTGCCTCATCTTCTGCTGCGATACAGAGACACTCATCGGTTTGTCTGATATCCCGGCGCAGGACATCCTGATAATAGGAATTGGCTTTAAAAGTATCTATCCCTTCAAACAGATCTGGCAGCCCCTGTAAGAAACCCTGATACAGTTTCACCACGATACTGAGCGATTGGTTTGTTAATTGATCTTCCTGCATGGTAGTTCCTCCTTCATGTATTTTTACAATTATGGAACAATTACTGCAGGAAAAGGCGAAAACTGACAGAGGGTGGTATGAAGGGCTTAACAGGGAAACGCATGAAAAAGATAGCTTTTTCTTATCCGCAAGATTTTTTCATTGTTGCAATGAGGTTTTTTCGGTATAATGAAAGAAAATAAAATAACTATCGTTTAATCATGACTCTCTCAAACGACGCAAAAAAAAGAAAGGAGGAAGCGGGAATCGCACTATTTCCTGTGTTAAATTATGAAACGGATTGAAGATATGACGATAAACGAATTGAAAGAAAACGGATTTGAGTTGGACGAATCGATCTTTAAAGCTATTTATGAAGATCCCAGATTACGGGATTTACCGCGTCAGGTTGGATTATATGGTTTTTTTGCCCGATATATAGTAGCGGAATCAAATATTTACTTTGTGTTTGGAGTGAATCAATCTCTTGTGTTTGGGGAATTTGTGGAGGCTTTCGATCATATTTTTCCCGAAAAAGTGGTGGAAAAATGTGGTTACTTTGATCCCAAGCTCTATGGAATTGATATGCTCTGTCCCGGATGTTCTGTAGTAGCGATGCCATTTCAGGCGGATGAAATATTTGCTTCCGTTCAATTAATGGAAATGTTATGCAGGGCATATCAGAAATACAAACTTGGTATTCCGGAATACATTACGGTGACTCCTGATACAAAAGAAACCCTGTATGCGTTCCGCGATGTTACGAGCAATCCGGAAATTGTCAATAACCATGCAAAGTTTTCGTTTCAGATGCGGCAAAAACAGTATTTGCTGGATAATGCGGTTTGGGAATGGCCTATACGGCCAGACGGCAGAAAACCGGGGCTTCTGGCTTTTTCATCCTGTTCCAGATACTCTCCGCATGACATCGATGTAAAACGCATGCAGCGGCTTTATGATTCCCCAAGCCGATGGGATAAAGTTTTTCGTTCGGAGGAATGTTACGGAAGTAAGCGCAGTTCTGTGTTTATCGACAAGAATGAATTGGATTTTGTCTGCCATGGGCTGGATCAGATGCGGATTCCGTACATACGTGATTTTGTAGATAAAAAAACCGCAAAAGCAGACCGTGACGAGAGACAGTGGTACGCATCCTTTTTTAAGGACGAATTTCATGAAAGCAGAGCGAATGATTCTATGCTTGTAGTTTATCGTCTGGATTATGGCGCTGTTTGTTATTGGAAAAACATGTATTTAAAAAGCCAAGTTACGGATGAGGAGCGTGAATATGGAAAACGGCTGTTTGATGACTTTTTTGACATAAGGATCGGACAGCATGTTCCTGCAGTATATACGTTTAACTGTCCTCCGGAAAAACTCACTGCTTTTCGGCAGTTTGCAAGTGAAAACAGGATTCCTGTAGGATTTGTAGGCAAACGCGATTGGACTTATGAAAAAGATATTACCATGGTAGTGCCTTATGAGCACGTGCCTCCGATTGTGGATTGGCTGCACCGTCTTCGTTTTAGATATAATACCACTCATTTTGACAGCCTTATAGGGGAGTTTCGTAACGAGAAACGCTCATATTCTAAAGACGGGCAGTCTGTTTGTCTTGGTGGCACCTGCTGGTCTGATGATTCATCCCGTACCTGGCGCTATCCGCTTAATTCGATTAACGGAATCGTCAAGCCACAAAAATAGTGAGTCAACTACTCGGCCATTGAATGACCGAGAATTCCCGCTTAGAAATCTTAAAGAACCCGGCAGATTGCTGGGTTCTTCGTCTGATCAGATATTGTATGTTTTGATGTAATTTACGATTGTATTTGCGATTTCCTGGATACTTTTTCTGGCATCAATGCGAAGGTCAATTTCTACACCTTCTTCCTGAAACATCCGATCATCGTTTTCCAACCGTTTCTGGACCTTTTCGGGTAGGTCCCCGCGCTGCCGCATGCGGTTTTCCAGTACATCCCTTGGAGCATCCAGGAACACTACAGCAATCGTTTTATTACCATGATACCGTTCCTTTAATTCTTGTACTCCTGGAAAATCCACCACATATATTTCCGCATTTTCCACCTGTTTTGCTGTTGTACAGTAACGATAGCCATCAAATTTGGTAAATGCAATCCGGCTATTTTCTGGAATCCGATCAAATTCCTCTTCAGAAATAAAAATGTGCCCCTTTTCCGTTTCTGTACATTTTGGTCTTGTCGTATAAGACTCGATTGAGTTCCAGTCGTACTTGTCTTTTAATTCCTGTGAAACAGATGATTTTCCGGAACCGGAACGTCCGCACAATGCTATTAAAAAATTGTTCTGCATACATACTCTCCTTTCAGGCTTCTCCATGCCTTCTCTTTTTTTTCTTTAAAATTATGGAGGAGGATCCTGTGGAAAAGTTGCTGTAAGTGGATTGTATATGTATGATGCAGCAAAAAAACCACGGGGATCTCTCCTCGTGGTTTGCGGTTTTTGGGTTACTGATTTCGGTTACGCCAGCGATTTCTTGCATCGCATGTTCTCATTTCCGGATACCATAAATGCCTAGCCTCTGCAAGGTTGTTTTTCATAATATCCACTGCATAAATCCATTCCTCCTCAGTTAGATCAATATCTTTCCGATTGATTTCGGTAGCTTGATCCATTAACACTGGCTTCATTCCATTTTTAGCAGTCCCAAGAGGAGCCCAGCAGTTCATAATCTCAAAGCGGTACGGATATTTCTTTGCGGGAGCACAAGTAACCTTAATGGAATAGCATAAATTTTTTCCACCTTCCATTCGTTTCTGGTGTTTGACGGGTGTTTCATAAATGACATATGTTTTAGAAGTCGCAGGTGTTACCTTCTGCACCGTTTTTGGTTTACAGCTACTTAGAATTCCCATAGCGTGGTAATCGAGAGCTTGTGCAATGGATTGAATATCCTGACGATTGTTTGGATATTTTTGTACACCCTTCTGTAAAAATTCCATCTGCGATTTCAGAGCCGCCACTGTTTCATTTACATTTGGCGACTCCAGTAGTAAATCTCCCGGAGCTTTTCCTGCTAATTTTCCAAGTCGCAGAGGCAAAAAAGCAGGATCTGGCTTATCCTGACAATCTTCCTCGTTTTCTTGTATCATTTGCGCATCAGATGACATCCGGAAAATCAGCTCTTCCGCAAAATCCGTTTTTCGTGCAATCAGCGGAATATCCTTGAGTGGAATATTAGCTGTGACGGATTCCTGCTCACTAAATGTGAACAGTGTAGCAAGGTAAATGGACTGCGGAGCAAAAATATTTAGAAACGGCGTGTCATGCCGGTCTTCTACTTTTTGCAGAAGATCTGTAAATGACAGACGCTTATCCGTTCGGACAATGTCAGCGATCTGACCCGCATATTTTTTGTTCTTACTTTCCTCCATGATTCTACTCCTCTGCTGTTAATTTTGATAGCGTCCGACTGCCCTATTTGCAAGCGCTTTGGCAAGCGGAGATGTTCTGACTGTAGAGTTTGAAGGATATATTTTTGAATATTCCATCTGGTTTTTTTTCTTATCCATAAAAATATGGACAGATAATGTACCGAGCAACGATACATGTCTTGGATAGTGCAGATTTTCATATTCTTCTGCACCATCGAAACTGACTGCTTCCAACTGAGGTGATAATAACTTCACTCCTTTTCCGTTGGAGATCGTTTTATAATATTCTGTCCCTATCGGCACTAATGTTAAATCCTCCAGATAAAAGACTGGCATTGGATTTCCCTCTCCATAGGGGGCATATTTTTGTAATTCTTCGATTGTTGCTTCAATTTGATTTGCTTTAATGTACAAGTCACATTCGTTCTTTTCAATGAATTCTGACCTCTGTCCTTCCAGTGTACGAAGCAAAGCTTTTCGAAATTCTGGAATCACCCCCGTATGAAGTTTTAATCCAGCTGCCGGCGCATGACCTCCATAAGAAATCAGCCAGTCCTTGTTACTATCTAACAGTTCTTTTAAATTACAAAAACCATCAGAGCGGCTGGAGCCTTTTGCAATACCGGAAGTGGAACTTTCTCCGAGTAAAAAGCAGGGAGAATGGAATTTTTCTGCAATACGCCCTGCTACAATACCAATAATACCCTCTGGAATATTTTTTTCATAAATAACCAAAGGATAATCACTCTCCATGTGATTTTCTTCAATTTTCTCAATAATTTTCTGCGTCCATGTATCAGACAATTCTTTTCTTTTTTTATTATCTTCCAGCAACGCCTGCGCCATTTCTTTTGCTTCTGCATAAGGTCCTTCAAAGGTCAAAAGTTTAAACGCATCCATTGCTCCGTCATCTCGGAGTCTTCCTGGTGCATTCAGAGCTGGCGCCAGTTTGAATCCGATATTCGTTTCCGTAATATAGCGATCCAGATCCAGTTCGCATAAAAGAGCATACAACCCCTTTGTGTTACCTCTTCGGTCAACCATCGTCTGTAAACCGTATTTCACAATTAAACGGTTTTCGTACAATAAAGGAACAGAATCTGCCACGGTCGCAATCGCCGCCAATGACAGCAGCCTGGGCATCATCCAGTGTTTGGGGCCGAGTAGCATCCGGCATAAACGGTACGCTAAACCTGCCCCGCAGTATCCATTGAATTTAGCACTGTCCTTTATTGCATTGGGATCGATTACGATATCAGCTTCTGGAAGAATAGGCAGTTTTGTTTCTTCATCCCAAACAGGCAGATGGTGATCTGTGACAATCACTGTCATCTTTTTTTCTTTTGCCCGATGGATTGCGTCCATGGCAGTAATTCCATTATCTACTGTGATTAAAAGCTGGCTATCATCAAATTCTTCCACAGTTTCCTTTTTTAATCCATATCCTTCTGAAAATCGCTTCGGAAGTCGAACAACTGTTTTGGCATGTACGCAGCGCAGACCAAGTTCCAGTATACTGGAAGCGCAGATACCATCCACGTCATAATCGCCGGCAATATAGATTGTTTTTTTTGCCTGGATTGCGTCTCGGATTAGCTCAGCAGCCTGATGAAGCTGTTCAATCGGATATGGAGTTCTGTCATTTAATAAATCATCGACAGACATTCCTGTATTTGCGCACACTACATCCTGTACGGTCTGAAGTGCGGCATTTTTTTTCCTTACCATCTCTTTTCCTTTCCGCATTTTCTCAAAAATGTCTTAATTATATTTTCGCTACAATTATGGAATTTGATGAAAAGAAATAAAAAGAGGAAGCCAATTACGACTTCCTCTGGATGATAAAGGGTTAAATTTTTTAGGAATCTTGTAGCTCACGCTGTACCTTTTCCATAATTTTCTGCCTCAGCTCATCGCCAGACACTTTGCCGGAGAGATATAATCGAAGTGTATCCTTTTCTTCATCAGACAAATTCATACCTTCCAAGGACATTGTTGTAGCGACTTCACTTACACTTTCTTCTATTATTTTCGCAGAGTACCACGTCTGACCCACTGGATCAGGCGTGGGTGAATGCGTAAAACAAAAATGCAACATAGGAATACCGATGTTATTCTTTCTGTTGGTTGATATATTGTTTGACTCCGGCTGCTGTACGGTCGCTGACACTTCCAATAAAATAACTCATGCTCCAGAAATATGGCTTCCAGTAATACGCTTTCAACGTATCTGCGTATTCCGCACGCATCCGCCTGGAAGATGCCGATTTGTAGGCGTTAATAAACTCTGCCAGGTTCATGTTTGGTTTTCCGTCAAACAGGATATGGATGTGATCCGGCATGCATTCCATGGCCTGTATCGGGAGATCCCGTTCCTTAAAATAATCCATGGTGTATTGTTTTAACCGGGTTTCCAGTTCCCCCTGAATGACCGGATGTCTGTACTTTGTCACCAGTACCAAATGGTACTGGATCAGGAAACAACTGTGCCGGTTCTTATAGTACCCTTCCGAACATAAGTTCATATTTCTCCCTCCAAATGGTTGCAACTGATTTCTGTTTATAGTATAATTATACCATAGTAATCCAGTTTTTCAACACAATAGAAAGGAGGCAACCGATATGGGGTACATGCGTACCAGGAAGGTGATGATCAATCCAGGTCATCCCCTGTTTGATTACGCCAAAACCATTACTTCCCTGTCCAATAACCTGGCGAATGCGGCGCTGTTCCGTGAGCGTCAGGTGTTTACGGCTGTCTCCAAACCGGAGAATGAATGGACCGCTAACGAGCGGGAAGTCATGGAGGAGATCCGCCATGTCCTGCCGCTGATGAAACAGAAACGGCAGCTTCCCGCAAAGGGACGCTCCGTATTGGGAAGCGGGTATCTTTATGATGTCCTGTTCCTGACTGGAAATCCAGACTACTTCGCTGCCGGCCTTCCAAGACAGTCCGCCCAGTATATCGTAAAGCAGGCAGCCATGGACATGTTCAGCTTCCTGAAATCCTGCCGCGTTTACGCACAGGATCCGTCTGGATTTACGGGAAAGCCGAAACTTCCAGGGTATAAACGGAAGGGAGGATGCTGTACGGCCGTCATTACCAACCAGGACTGCCGGATTAAAACCGGAGCAGACGGGAAATGGTATGCGGAACTTCCGTTTATTAAGAAGGTACCTCTCTGTATCGGGGAACCGTTCCAGGACGCAAGGTTAAAGGAAGTCACGATCACCCCGGATAACGGAAGGTTTGCGTTCTCCTTTAAGTTTGAAGTCGATCAGGAACTGCCGGCTGCCAAAAAAGAAAGCGTCCGGATTTGCGCTGTTGATTTCGGAGTGGAAAACCTGATGGCGGTAACCAATAACTGCGGCCTTCCATCCCTCTTATATAAAGGAGGGACGGCGAAATCCGCAAACCAGCTTTATAACAAAACCATTGCCAGACTGGTAAGTATCCAGACACTGGAGACCGGAAAGAAATTTATTCCGACTCCGGAGTATCATGCTGCAACAAGCAAACGGAATGACCGGATCCGTGACCTGTTTTTAAAAGACGCGAAACATCTTGTGACGTGGTGCGTAGAAAACCGTATCGACACCATCGTCCTGGGTGTGAACAAAGGCTGGAAACAACAGGTAACGCTCGGCCGCAAAAACAACCAGGAGTTTGTCCAGCTTCCCCATGCCATGTTGCGAAGCATGATCACTTATCTTGCTTTGTGGAACGGGATCCGTGTGATTGAGCAGGAGGAAAGCTATACCTCCAAGGCAAGTTTCCTGGATGACGACAGCATTCCGGTTTATCAGCAGGGAAATGCTCCCTCCTACTGCTTTTCCGGAAAACGGATCAGCAGGGGCCAGTACCGTTCAGCAGACGGTATCATCCTCAATGCAGATATAAACGGTTCTGCCAATATCCTGCGGAAAGCATTTCCGGATGCGTTTGCATACGGAATGCCGGATCTGACTAAAACAGAGATCATCCGGCATCCGGATCTGGAAAGCTGCCGCCAGAACCGCAGAAACCAGACAGCGGCAGCAAAATCGATCAGTCATGCAAAACAGAAACGCATCGCACGGAAAAGAACTGTTGCTTAAACGTAATCCCTACGGGATAAGGCTTTGTGAATAGCCATAAGCCACTTATCGGAGCTTATTTCAGAAACCACGCCTGATGGCGTAGTTTCCTACGGCTTCAGACGTGGTAATTCATTGTGTATGGCGATCGATTTTTTAATCGCACTTCAAATGGAATTTCTTCATTTAACACAAATTTTCGAAGAGTCGTATTGATATCTTTTGCCAGCATCTCCTTTACACGTTCAATTTCCTCATCAGTGTGCGGTGTCCCGCCGGCATTCATTTCAATATACCACTGCAATACTTCTGCTTTTGTTTTTAAATCATTCACATTCACCTTCATCGTGTATCGAAGCTTCATGCTGTCCGTGTATTCGCGGTAATAGGAACCAAAAGCCGGAATCTCGTTTCGAATAAACCGCTGAAAAACGGTAATCCTCTGTAACCCGTCTACGCACACATAATCGTTATAGGCTCCATCCGGTACATTGTGATGCCATGACGGACAGTTAAAATATAAAATCGTACCCGATTTACCACCTCGTAAAAAATATTCAAGGAACGTAATCTGCTGCTGTTCCGTCCATACATGTCCACGCTGAAAATCAGGATTTAATTCCAATCCCATTTCTTCCTGTTCTTTTTCTATCCATTCGACAAGGTATTCCGGGCTACAGTCGATCTGATAACTGCCAGATGATGTAAACGGCGGAATATCTCTAAATTTTGTATATTTCATTTTTTCTCCCTTATTTTAATTTGCGTAGCAATACACACATCCATTTTTACAGGTATGATAACTTCCAATGTCCACACTTTTGCAGCATCCACATTCAGCGCGCTGTGATGGATCTTTCAGGATCTTTAGATCCTTACCCGTTAACTGACTGATTAAAGCCGCATCAATACAGTGTGTCGGATAAATTTCAAACCTGGATAAATCAACCCGTTCTGCGCAGGTTTCGACTTGAATCCTGTGTTTTTCTGCAGTTTCCGAAATAAATTGCGCCAGCTCCATGATTTCCTTGGTTTGAGGGCTTCGTATTCCATACGGAGCAACTCTGGATTGTAACTTTCCATAAATGTCAATAAACGAAATGACACACCGTTCCGTATATCCTTCTAACACTTCTGCGATTGATCGAAATGCTTTTTTATGGTATTCCATGGTATAAGCGTCGGAGAAGAAAATCGGGTCATACCTCCAGATTACCTGCTTTGGTGATGTTCTTTCGGAAAGCGCACGAAATACTGACAGCATATGGTGTTTATCCGGGACTCCTGGTTCGATTCTTTTTGAATACCCCGTCAGCGTGAACTGAAAATAAAACGGATATCCATTTAGCTCATCCAAGCGTTTTAGCATGGGTTCCGGATTTTTCGTCCAAAACACAAAGCAGTCTACGTTTTCTTTTGCCAATGAGATGGACTGCGAAAGAAATGGATTCATTGGTGCAACAATTTTTCCAGTCTTCAAAGCCTCAAAAAACCAATCGCTTTTATAATTGGGAATATCGCATCTTCTGCTTGCGCTGATAATCATTCTTCTCCTCCTTCGTACTCGCTTTCCAACTCTTTTAATGCTCCATCCACATCGAAACCGAAAAACTTCATCTCAGCCTGGGAAAATCCCATCGCTTCCAGATTCTGATATCCATCAGAAGCCGACTCTTCGCTTTCGAAGTTCACAACGCCTTTTGCGAGCACTTCAAGTTCATCAACATTAAACGGATGCTCTTTCTGATATTCCCTGGACTTTGCCAGGATGATCTCTTGAGCATTTTCGTCTATTCTGGCCATGGGATCAACATAGATCACACGACCTCCAAGCGTATCGATATAAGCGATCACCTTGCCTTCTTCCTCATCATTAGCTGTTTTCCAGGCGTCAATGCACAAAAAACCTTCCTCGTTAATAAACTCGCTTCTGATTTCGCTCCAAACTGGTTCTTTTCTCATTTTTTTCTCCTCTCGTTACTTTTCATAATTTTCTTATACTTCGTCCCAACGGTGATGCAATGCTAGGTAATATCCACAATCACTAACACCGCCGCATTTACAATCCTGTTCATATTTTTTTCGTTCTTTCTGCAGCACATAGTTGAGATATTGTCTTTCTTTTCCGTCATCTGACGTTTGGTACCGCTGTATACCTTTGGTTTGCCTCTTCTTGAGTTTTTGCTCATTATGTTGCCTCTCTAATATACCTTAGTCGATGAGTGCTATTTTTTAAACGCCGCAAACACCATCCGGTTAATTCCAATGCTTTTTCCAAGAATTCCGAATGCATCATTTTGGTAGTGAGTCGGCTCGGTATACCCTGCCTCTCTGGCCTCTTCTCCGCTTTCGTACACCTCCTGAATTGTTACCCACAAAAACCGTGGTGTCCTTACATAATCTCCTTTTTTCATGATCACATTCTCCTTTATTTTCTATTTTTTGCATCATTTCCAACGAACGCGATACGCTGCTGATATTCGTCCGTAAAACGAATAAAATATCTGACAGTTCTGGATATCGCTCTTTTGCCTGTTTTAACATAGGCAGAAGAAGTTCGTTATTTTCCCTGATATTTTTCTGAACTGCTTCATCTGATAGTACACCTGCCATGGAAGACATATTATGGTAGCGATCCAATCCTTTGATGATTACTGCTTCCTTACACGCAAGTATTTCTTGAAAACATCGCTCTTTTGTTTCTACTCTTGTTTCTTCCGACCATGGCTGGATTGTGAGACGTTTTACAATTTCTTTCACATGACCATTTACAGGCAGTAATTCCACCGGAACCCCACAGTCCTCGCAGACATCGTGCAACAGAATCCCAGCCATAATTTCGTCATTCCGTACACCTAAGACAGCTGCATAACAGGCCATTTGAAGCGGATGCACAATATAGGGTTCTCCATCTTTACGCATCTGCCCCTGATGCTTGATCCGTGCGAAATTTAATGCCTGGATACCTTGCTGCATGCCGGCTCCAACCATGAATCCGCGCAAATAAGTATACATCTTTTCTACATGATACATCTTTTAACCATCCTTTCTCTATTTCTTTTTCTGTATTTCAAACGAATTATGGAATTGGATGAAGAAATATTATCGTTATTTTTATTAAACAAAAGTCTCAATAAAAGATGATTTTTCATATCCGCAGAAGCTATTTTGTGGCGTTATGCCAAAATGGCATACAAAAAAACAGCCATATATCATGACTGCTTTTCACTGTATTTTTTTTAATCTGATTAAAGAACTCCACGCACTGAAACTTCTGCAATATATGGCCTGAACAAATCAGCGCATGCTTCCATTTCTTCCTTTGTAAAGGCAGATAATCCGCTGGGTTCCAATACTAAGTTGGAAGCTACATATTGCTGTAAATAATATTTTTTCGCACCATCCAGAACAGGAATAAGTTCTGACATGGTATCAAGGTGATGGATTCCCTTTACCAATGTGGTTCGAAATTCACCGTCTACCATACCAAATAACATAAACCATTTCAATCGTCTGACGCTTTCCATTACTTGTTCTGTTATTGCTTCGTTTTGTCCTCCCAATGAAATGCCACAGGCGTTTCCATATTCGGAAAATGGAGCTTTTACATCCATTGCAACATAATGAACCAGTTTTTCACCAATGCACTGACTTAAAAATTCCGGATTGGTTCCATTTGTATCCAGTTTGATAAGAAACCCAAGATTTTTAATATCCATCATCAGTTCTTTTAATTCTTCGGGATATAATGTTGGTTCTCCGCCAGTGATGCATACTCCTTTTAATATTCCAGATCGTTTTTTTAGAAACGATAAAAGTTCTGATTTTGTCATGACCGGATTGATGTTTGTGACTAATTCTCCATTATGACAAAATGGGCATCGGAAATTACAGCCGCCAATAAATACAGTTGCTGCTACATGGCCCGGATAGTCCAGTAAAGTAGTTTTTTGTAAACCACATATTTTTAAATTTCTCATTACTCACTCCTTAAACAGGCAGCGCATAAATGCGCCGCCTGTAAAACTGCTTATTCTGATTTCTGCGCCTGTGCCCAGCCACGGATTGGACCAGCGCCGGCAAAATTCTGATTTTCGACTACTAAAGTCGGAGCCGCCATAATGCCATACTGACGGGTAAGTTCTGGATTTGTTGTTGCATCAATGATTGTATATGCAATACCACATTCATCCAAAAATCTCTTGGCGATTGCGCAGTTAGGACAAGTAGGGGTTGTAAACAGCATTGGCATGTTAACTGTCTGCTGTTCTTCTATCTCCTGTTCAGATGTTTCCTGAGCCGGTATTTCGCAAGTACCATTTGTGCATGCATGATTTTTACCGCTGACATCATATGTCTGTCTGTCCTTAAATTCCTGTGCTTTTCCATCATTCCAGTTCTGAACCGGACGATAATAACCAGTAATACGGCTGTACACCTCTGTTACAGCACCGCAATGCGGGCACTTAAAGTGTTCACCAGCCAGGTAACCATGCTCCATGCAAACAGAATAGGTAGGTGAAATACTGATATAAGGCAACTTGTAATTACTACAGATTGTTTTTACCAGCTGGGCTGCCGCCTTCCAGTCAGGTAATTTTTCGCCAAGGAATGTATGGAATACCGTACCGGATGTGTAAAGCGGCTGGAATCGATCCTGAATATCCAAAGCGTCAAACACATCTTCTGTACTTCCAACCGGAAGGTTGGTGCTGTTGGTATAATACGGCGTACCATTTTCGTTTGCTGTAATAATATCCGGATATCGCTTTTTATCATGTTTTGCAAAACGGTAAGCGGTACTTTCGGCTGGCGTTGCCTCCAGGTTATAAAGAGCTTTGTATTCTTCCTGATACTGTACCAGGCGCTCTCTCATATGGTTCAACATCTTTTCTACAAAATCCTGACTGTCTTTATGAGTCAGATCATGTCCCAGCCACTTTGCATTCAGACACATTTCGTTTCCGCCACACAGCCCGATCGTTGAGAAATGATTATCAAAGGAACCTAAATAAGCCTTGGTATAAGGATATAAACCAGCATTCAGCAGGTTGGTAATGGTTCTGCGCTTAATATGCAGAGAACGGGCCGCTACATCCATTAGGTGATCCAGATTCTTCCAGAATTCTTCTTCTGTATCAGAAATATACGCAATATGCGGCAGGTTCAGTGTTACCACACCTACAGATCCAGTAGAATCACCGGAACCGAAAAAACCACCGTTCTTTCTGCGAAGCTCCTTTAAATCCAGACGCAGTCGGCAGCACATGCTGCGGATATCAGATGGTTCCATATCGGAATTGATATAATTTGAGAAATACGGAGTGCCGTATTTAGCAGTCATCTCAAACAGCAGCTTATTATTTTCAGTTTCAGACCAGTCAAAATCTTTTGTAATTGAGTAAGTGGGAATGGGATACTGGAAACCACGACCATCAGAATCACCCTCGATCATGATTTCAATAAATGCTTTGTTGATCATATCCATTTCCGCCTGGCAGTCACCATAAGTAAAATCCATTTCTTTACCGCCAACGATCGCTGGCAGATCCTTTAGATCAGCAGGAACTTTCCAGTCTAAAGTGACATTGGTAAAGGGTGCCTGAGTCCCCCATCTACTTGGTGTGTTCACACCAAACACAAAGGATTGGATCGCCTGTTTGACCCCCCTGTAAGTCAACTGATCTGTTTTAACAAACGGTGCCAGGTAGGTATCAAAACTGGAAAACGCCTGTGCGCCGGCCCACTCATTCTGCATGATGCCAAGAAAGTTTACCATCTGATTACAAAGCGTACTTAAATGTGCTGCGGGAGCAGAGGCGATTCGTCCAGCGACTCCCTTAATCCCCGTCTGGATTAACTGCTTTAAGGACCAGCCTGCACAGTAACCGCTTAACATGGAAAGATCATGAATGTGGAATTCGCAGTTTTTGTGTGCGTCTGCGATTTCCTTGTCATAAATCTTATTCAACCAATAATTTGCAGTCACGGCGCCAGAATTGGAAAGAATCAATCCTCCAAGCGTATAGGATACGGTGGAATTTTCTTTAACTCTCCAATCCAGTCTGTCCAGATAACCGTCCATCAGGGCCGCAAAATCAATTACATCGGATGCAACTGCACGGATATTCTGGTGCTGCAAACGGTAAATGATATAAGCTTTCGCAACATCAAAATACCCTGATTCAGAAAGGACCTTTTCCACGGAATCCTGGATTGCTTCAATGTGAATGGTATTGTTTACCACTTTACCATTGAGATCTGCCATAATGTTCATCATGATTTTGTTGAAGACATATTCTGCGGGTAGATTTACTGATGTTGCCGAAAATGCTTTCCTGATCGCATTTTCAATTTTCACTCCATCAAAATCTACGATGGTACCATTTCGTTTTACTACTTTTAACATAGTGTTCCTCCTATAATAAACTAGGTATTGTGTATTTTATTTTTGATATACACATGATATTGTGCCATATCAATTATGGATTTGGATATATCCAAATAAGTCATAAATAACACAAAACCGTTTTGTAAGCGGAGGCTATCGATTCATACAGTTTTGCTCGATGCCTCATGTAGTTTCAAAGAAATTATGGAATTGGATGAAGAAATATTATGAGAATAGATGAAAGTAAACAAGAATAAAAAAAGAAGACCTCTAGTGAGATCTTCTTTGTCCATGATAAAACTGTTTGATTGTTCTTGCTTCTTTTTCTGATACCAGAGAGAACAATTCTGATTCTGTTAGAATGCCGTTTCCGTACATTCGCGCAACTTCAATGTGCTGTTCCCGACAATTCCGAGCATCTCCATCCATGTGATATTATTTTCCTGCATGACGATTTGCTCCTATTTCAATCCTGTGTTCAACAAATCCATTCTCCGTTGCATCGAAATAACAGAAAAAGCGTTTCCCTGTTTTCGGGTTCGCATGCTTCCTGCGTCTAATAGCGCCGCTGATCACTTTGCTCATAGTATATCCTTCACCACGAATTTCCGTATAAAGGACATTGCCGATGCAAAACATAACACTGAATAACAGCCCCGCTCTGGTAATCATTGTTAACAGTTCCATATCCATCATGTATTCCTCCTTTGGATGCCTCTAATTTTTCGTCCTAATTATGGGAATAGAATCATGGTGTCAATGGATATTTGTGATTGATGAAAAAAATTACTGATTCTGGTCTGATTGTGTGGAAGACCGAAAACCTGATTTATGCGTAGCATCGGTTTTAAATGTACCATCTGCGCCTGTTGATGCTGTAAACTGATGCTTTCCATGCTGGTAATGTTCTCTATATTCCTGCATTTCTTTCTCGTGTTCTTTTTCAAACTCTTCTTTTTCCAGCTGCGCCTGAATGATTGCTTCTTCATTGAGGCGTTCAGATGCCAGCTCCATTTTAACAGTTGCCAGTACCTCATCACTCTTAAAGGAATCATCTCGCACAAACATAACAGACTCTGGTGCGAACAATAGTCTGATTTGATCACAGTAATCCTCCATAGGCGATGATGGTTGCAAGTGGTAGAAAATTGGATCGGAAGCTACCATTCCGTACTGTCCGCCTAATGTCATTGGAATGACAGTAACGCTAATGATAGGCATTTCACCAGCGCTGACATCAAACTGCGCCATTTCAGTTCCATAATCAGAGAGCAAACTCCACAGCCGGTTAATTTCTGCGGATTTCTTCTTTGGGAACTGCAATGCTACCGTGTTGTAAGACCCTGTCTTTTCCACTATAACTTCTGGATTCATGGTCAGCATGATGGATTTGCTGTGCGTCACTTCTTCTTGAGTAAGGTCCAGGTAATTCAGTTGGATATCCACAACGGTTAAGCTATGTTCCTGGTCATCCTTATCATGGAACGCATTCAGGATGTCGTTTGTTCCCGGAATTCCGATCTGTTTTAATTTCTGGGAAGCACGGTTGCGTAATATTTCTACCGGATCTTGCGCCAGCGCTTTATCTGTTTCCAGTTGATTGTAGTCAATACTATCAGTTTGATTGACTACCATCTGATGATCGTCCTTTTGCATTTTCGTTCTCTCCTTTTTTATGTTTCTTTAATTATGTCTCTATTTAGCGATAAATTGGCAAAAAAAGGACAGGATACTCCTGCCCCATTTTTTGTCTGATTAACGTTCCCATTCTTCTTTTCCGATTGGGTCAAACATCAGGTCGTTCATCCAATTGATTTCCAGTCCGCTGTCCTGTTCCTGGTCAAACTCTCCTCGTTCGTTCAATTGGGAAATGCCGTATGTTTCATCGAATTCCTGTACGGTGCGCTCACAGTCATACATTCCTTCCTTATAAAGGGATTCGCACAATGCATTCGTCATGAGTCCAGCAATCCCTTCATGTTCAACCGCTCCCTTAGCGGCGTCATACACTTCAATTCCGTCCACTGATACATTTTGGATTGTTTGCCTTTCTGGGTTAACCTGTATTTCAATGGCGTGTCCATGAAACGAAGCTGATAGCATTTGTTGTCCAGACATTGCACAATTCCCCAGTAAGTGTACAAATTCCACTTCCAGATCATGGTAACTATACTTGGGATAATATTCTGATGGGAGGTCGTGCTGCGTTTGTTGATGCAACCGCAATTCCGCTTCCATAACATCTCCTTTTTGGTGTCCAACGAACCAGCCTAAACATATGGATAAATTCCTGGCACATTCATTTTTCTCTAATGTATCCCATTCTGGCGTGATGGTAGCGCCATAATGGTAAGGGGACATATCCAGGCGTGGTACAGAAAACGAAATGCGAATCCTATCCTGTTCATCCACACCTAATTGAATGAAATTGCGGCTGATCCCAGTACGCATCTCCATGTATGCAATAGCTGTCTGTATATGGTTCTGCTCGATATAATCTCTTAACTTCTGATAAGCTGTCATTTCATCGCCCCCTTATCGCTCTGGGTCTTGTTCTTCCAATACCTGCTCATTTCCTAATAATTCCTGAGTATTTTCATATGGTTCCTGAGCGTCCATTTCGATTTGTGTTGGGCACCCATTTTCATCCAATGGTGTTACAATCTGTGTTTGGTCGAAATCATAAGCTTCGTATGGAGGAAACTCCTGTAATATTCCTTCATACTGTACATCGTCATAATCTTCAAATGGAATTCCATCTATATTTTCCTGTGTGATGGTTGCATCTTGAGCCTGCCCTTGAATGGACATTGATATTCCTAGTTCTTCTTGTATTACATCGGTTTCCTGATTTTCAATCGTTTTTTCTATTTCAGTTGATCCTATTTCTACCTGTTTTTGAGATTGTTCCTGTTCATAAGTATTTTTATAAAGATCAATGGATTGAGTGAGCGCATGGGTGCCAGATTCAATTGCATCGTAATCTTCTTTGATTTTTGCAACATAAATATCATGCAAGATATCAGCTCCATCCTTATGATCTTTGGCCGTGGATAAATCAATGGTTTGTCCATCAATCGATGCAGATAAACGTCCATTTTCCTGTTTTACACTCAAGATATGTCCGAAATCGAAATAATTAACATACCCTCTTTCGGTTGCAGTTTGAAACGCACGTAAGAAATCTTTTCGCGTCAATGTAGTTCCTGGACGCAGTGTATTTTTGTTATGCTCTGTTGCGCGCAGGATACGTCCGTCTTGTTTGTAACCGGTTCTATCATATAGTTCTTTGTCTTTTGATGGTGCATATTCCCTGGCTGTGTAATATAAAAGCAGTTTCCTTATATCACCGCAGATACGTTTTTCTTCCGCTGTCATTTCTTTCGTGTTTCCAAGATAACGACCATGCTCGTCGATACGGATTTGCGACATAATTCCAGGATTCAATTCCATAGTCACTTGGATACACGGTTTCCCATTTTTTGTTATAGAGTTTGTCACTTGAATACTTTCTGCTTCTAATCCAGATTCTCGCTGCAAAAGTTCCAAGAATCCCCTTTGGTATTGCTCCGTCATCTTTGCAATCTGCAGTGACAGGATGGTTTCATTTGGCTTCATTAGCTGTATTTCATTTTGCGGCTGCTTCTGTGAAAAGCCTTGCTTCTGAGATTCCTGTTCTGCAGATGGTTCTTTCTCCGTTTCCTGGCTGGGTTGTTGATTTGTAGTAGGAGCACCATCTTTTTCTGGAATTACAGATTCTTTTTCCAATGCTGCTTTCTTTTCATTTAACACTTGGATTTTCGCTTCTTTCCTTGCTTCTGCGATTTTCTCCTGCTTTTCCGCATTCCGATTTCCTTCGTTTAAGCGCTTATCAGTAGCGGCACGCCCCAGGAACAATGACATCGTAGCTACTTTGAGCATATTAACAAAAGAACCAATACGTGCTCTTGTCCATGTCCAAAGACGAGAGATTGGCGAAGGGTTAATCAGTGGATTCAGCGCACGATCGATTTTTTCCTGCGTATCTAACTGAGCATACATGCGCATTGCTTCCTGTCGGAATTGAGCTTTTTGAAGGTCACTCACTTCAAAAGCTGTATGGTTACGATTTTTATCATTTGGATGATCCATAATGCATTACCTCCTTTTGTTTTTATAATTATGGGATGTGATGGGAGGTTGTTCTGTGTCGTTTAAATACGAGTGAATTTCCCTCACACTTTTGTGTGTGATATATTCGAAACAAAAAATCCCCTGCGGCAACTATTCCGCAGGAGATAAAACTGTAAAGCATACATTACTGAATCATATAACCACTGTTTTTAGCTTCTTCAATTGTTTTATACAGGACTGATTTTTCCACATACTGCATTGTGGCTGCTTCATCAGCAGAGAATAAGGTCTGATTTGAAACTGCGTCGGTAAACAGCCATTCTCCATCTACAAATACTCGGTTCCACGCATGATTTCCACCTTTCCATGTTCCCATTACCTCTTCTGTAGGAATCCCACAAAATGTGGCAAATACATGAAATAAGGAAGCGTGTCCATCACAGTCTGCCACTCTGGACATGAGGCGAGTAGCTGGCTGTCCTTCCAGACCGACAATCCGTTCTGTAATATGAGAGTGAATCCAATTTGTCAGATACACGATCGTCTCCCTGTCTGTCATTTCATCTGTTGCTTCTCTTAAATCCCAAGCAATCTGATAAAAATAATTTAATGCCTCCTTGTTTTCTTTCTGTTTCGATTCTGTTGGGTAATCAGCGTATGACAGGAGCGCAGCGTAGGTTCCATCACTTCGCACACCAATAGCTTGTTCTTGCGTTCCAAGTGGGTATGCCGCATCATACATCACAGAAGCATCATTGTAGACGCCGATCAGCATGTAACCGCTGTTATCCACTACTGCTTTTTCACCAGTCAGCAATGCCGCATTATCTTTTGCACATCGGATCAGTTCCATATGTCCCATGTTATAATACAGGTCATTGATAATTTCTTCCGCTGTCATAGTTTCTGGATTTTTTCGGATCAGTTCCGTTGACGCTTCCGTTTCTGATACTTGCACCACGCCGGAACCATCTGTAGCTGCAAAAGAACTCATCGTACAAAAAGCGCATACACCAATGACTGCAATGATATTTAATATTGTCTTTCTCATTTAAAATCCACCTTTCAGTACCAGGAACGCTGGCATTATTGTTAATAAAAATGATACTTCTTTCTATTATAATTATGGGTGGATTTTTTACAAGTCAAAACTTGCGGATAAGAAAAATCATACTTTTTCATCGGCATTTTCAAATAAAATATTTAAAAAAGCCCTCCAGAAAAAGGAGGGCTTAAAAAGTGCGCAATTTGAATTGTATTATTCTACAAAGCCTATTACATTGAGCTAAGACGCTCAGATGTATGTAGTAAATCACACAACGCATTGCATAAAATACAATTCACAATGTTCTGTTACAACGAGCTAGTTTCGCTCTGTGTTCCATTGTGAAAGGAAATACATGTGGATTATGTCTTATTTCGACATCGTCCTACATAGGCATGATTTTGTACCGAGTCATAAGAAGTATGACGGTACGGTTTGGCTACCCTATTTGTATTACCAAATAGATACTTTCTTCTACAATTGATAGGTGTTATGTGTGTTTCTGTTGGATTAATGCTTGAAACAGCCTGCCAAAACATAGTTGGTTTTGACTGAAAAGTGTTCATTTGAAGAACCCTATTTTTATTCACACACATTTTCTTTTTAAAATTCTTTTCCATCCATGTGGAACTTCCTAATAGGATGAGTCCCGCAAAACTGCCGATAAACAGAAATACTGATAATGCATTTCTTTCATCGCCTGTCTTTGGCAGATCATTCATAGGTGGATTCACAATTACCTGCTCTGGTATTTCCGGTTCTTCTACAATGTCTGCAGGAATGTGTACAATTACCTGTTCCGGTTCAGATGGAATTACTTTAACAGTAGGTCGATCCGATTCCGGACGATTAGGTCTGGATGGTTCTTCCGGTTCCATCGGTACTTCCGGCTCAACGGGAACTTCTGGTTCGGTTGGTATTTCCGGTTCAACGGGAACTTCTGGTTCTGTCGGTACTTCTGGCTCAACAGGAACTTCCGGTTCGGTTGGAACCTCCGGCTCGGTCGGTACTTCCGGCTCAACAGGAACTTCCGGTTCCGTCGGTACTTCTGGCTCAACAGGAGTTTCCGGTTCGGTTGGAACCTCCGGCTCAACAGGAGTTTCCGGTTCGATTGGTCTGTTGCCAAAATCCACTTCCACATTATCCTCTACCTCTTTATCAGAAGTATGAAATGTGTCATCATCTGTGGAATCCACAGATGGGTTTCCCTGGTTCACATTGTCAGAATCTTCCTCTTCGATTTCATCCTGGTCAGAAGAACTATTGTCGTCTTCTTCATCGGATGGCTCGGATGCGGTATCGTTGCTCTGTGAATCATTGTCTTCTTCCTCGGTTTTTTCCTCGGTTTCCTCGTTAGTCGTAACATTGGTTTCCTCGGAAAAAGTTACATCAGCATATGACGTAAATGTAAATCCGAGACAAATTGCCAAAACCACTAACCACATTCTCATTCTTTTTTTCATGTTTTTATTCCTTTCTTCTGGAAACTTGAGATTGCCTGTTGGCAGACACTCTCTTCTTCTGTAATTGAACATTAATGGTATAGAGCATGCGCGCTTTTAAATTTTACTCTAATTCCTTTAATCTTCTTTGTAATTATGGAATCGGATCTATAATCACAACAAAAAACAGATCTATGGATAACCACGATCTGTTTTTTTTTGCGATTTACTTACTGCTTTCTTCTTTTAGATAATATAATGAGCGTCATCAATGAAGCAAATGTTAAGATAGAAGCTGCTGCTACATTACCAGTCTTAGGAAGAATCGGTGTTGGTTGTTCCTCTATTGGTTTCACAATAATTGGTTGTTCTTCTGTTGGCTTTTGTGGCGTTCCTTTGGTACTGCTTCCTCTATCACTGGAATGGCTTCCTCCTCCGCCTCCACCACTATGTCCACCATTGCTGCTCGGCTTATCTGGTTCCGATGGGGTGGATGGCTTATCCGGCTGATCCGGTTCTGATGGAGTAGATGGCTTATCTGGTTCGTCCGGTTCCGATGGAGTAGATGGCTTATCTGGTTCCGATGGGGTAGATTCTGTTGGTTGATCCTCCATTACAATCTGTCCACCCACCACTTCTCCATTTTTTACTTCAAATGTAATACTTTCTGCAATTTCATAACCGTGTGGTGCGGTAATCTCCGTTAGGGTATACATACCATCTTCCAGATTTTCAATGATGTGGGCAGAAGTTGTGGAAACCCAGGAATCTACCAGTTCTCCATTTTCTTTCCGTACTTCCAGCTTAGCTCCTGGCAGTTCTTCTCCTGTTGCTGCATCCGTCTTCACAATGGAAGCAGATCCCTTAATGGGAGCATCGTACATAATGATATGACCACCTTCCACTTTTCCATCTTTGACAATGAATGTAATGGATTCAGCCAACTCATACCCGTCTGGAGCAGTAACTTCTGTCAAGGTATATGTGCCATCCTTCGGATTCGTAATTACATGCGGCTCATTAGTGGAAATCCATTCGTCCACCACCCCACCGCCTTCATATGTTAATATGAGTTTTGCTCCAGGGAGCTCTTCTTTGGTTGTAATGTCTTGTTTGGAAATCACAAAATCATCTACCAGAACTTCCGCTTTTAAGTCCAGCGTTTTCTGCCGGACAGCTGATGCAAGTACATTCTGGACATCATTTGAAGTTTGTCTGTAATATTTCAGTGTTGGTTCGTTATAAGAGAACTGGATGCCTGCGGTTGTTGGTTTGGTATCTGATACCAATACAACTTCCTGCCCTGTCTGGAATGAGGTTTTTCCATTGTCTTTTACGGTAATTCCATCTGTATCAATGTTGATGGTGTAAAGATAATTTTCGCTTACCTGTCCAGTTCCATCCATGGTATTAACGATAATCGGATCACTTGCGTATTGATCGCCATTACGATGGAAACGGATTTTGCTGTCTTCTAATGCAAAGGATGGGGTAAAGTTATACCGATCATAATCCTCAACCGCTTCCTGTAATGCCGCCTTGTATTCATGTACCGCTTCGGCTGTAAACGGACCATAACCGATACCGTTAATCACAGATGGCATTTTCCCGTCAATGATATCGTAGACTAAGGCAGAGACGATATTTAATGCTACATCTCCGTGCATTTGAACATCAGGATCCTGCATTGCTTCTTCATAAGTGACTCCGAATATTTCTTCAAACAACCCCGTTCCATTAAATGGAACTCCAACATACATAAGTGCGCGGATCCTGTCGTATTTTTCTTGGTCGATGTTTGGCGAATACTCTTCCACTCCACCTACGGATGTCGGTACTTTTTTATCGTAGTTGTAGCAAAAACTCACTTCGCCATTTACGATAAAGACACCTGCGTCTTGGGAAAAAAAGCTGAATACTACATTTTTTGTAGCGCTTTCCGGAAGGCTATCTGCAATTGCCAGATATTCCGGAATGGAGTTGAAAGCATAAGGCGACACTTTATGAAAACGACTGAAATACCCATCTTCAAATTCGGCGCCGGCGGCAACCTTGATCAGTTTATCGCCTTTCCATAAAGCTTTTCCATCACTTTCATACATACTGCTTTCAGAAGCATCAAATTCGTTTACAATGGCTCCATACAGGATTTCGTCCGGCTCTCCCTGATCTACTTCCACATTGCCCAATTTCAGGGTTTCAATCTCTGTTCCAGCCAGGGACATTTTAAGCATTGCGTTTACATTGTTTAAATCCAAGGTTCCAAAATCTGCATGATCCATGTTCCAGACTTCCGTAAGACTTTCCGGTACTGTGTAATCCTGTTTTTGGATAGCTGGAGCATATTTAATGAGGATTGGCCTATCAGGATTTTCACTCATTAAAATGTTTCCTTCTGCCTTGAGCCAACTGTTGTTTTCTGGATGCAGTTCGATGGATTCCAAATGATTTGCTCCATAAAACGCATATCCAGTAGCTCCTGAAACATTTTTCCCGAGCATCAGGTGAGATACTGGATAGTCCCCCAGGAAAGTGAGCGTATCTTCGCTTTTTCCAAGAAATGTGACTGGAGTACCTCCTATTTCGTCCGGAATGGTTACACTTCCATCCTTGACTGCTTCATCGGTAATCCCTGTGACTGCCAGGCCAGAGCCGCGTTTTTCTGTGATGAATCCATCCGTCGGCGAGGCATGAGCTGGACTGCCGACTGCCAACGCAGAAGTGACACAGAGGGCTCCAGCCAATAAGCATGATGTTGCTTTTGAGATTTTTTTGCGCATGCTGTTCTCCTTTCATTTGTTTTATTTTTTTGCACATGGTGCTGTTTTAATTATGGGTTGAAAATCGTTATTATTTTAAAAAAGAGAGCCTCATCGGAGGCTCTTTGGTGTATTACTCGTAATCGGATGCAATATATGGTAAATCTGTGTTTTTTCCGATGCGGAGAATATTAGATTTGATATTTCGATCTTCTATGAATGGCTGCGTAATCACTGGCATTTTTACTGCTTTCTGTGCAGTCGGTGCATCCCGAATAACCATGGAAGAATCCACTTCATCTTCCGAAGTACCCTTTAAAAATAATCCTTCCTCATCTTTACCGTATAACTGACTAGCTTTTGCTGCAGCATTGACAGCAAAATCACCAATATCGAACGGCAAAGGATTTTCACTGTTCACTACTTTAAATCCATTCAATACTTTAATGATGTCCCTAATCTTATCGTCTGCCAATGAAATTCTCAAACTTCCTGGTGTAAGCCCCTGGCATATGTATGGTTTTTCCTCTGTATTCTCTATTTGTTTATTTTCATCTACTGCAACACGATATTCCGTCTCGTTTCCATTATCATATACGGCAGCTACCCAGATAAATGGGATTTGCAGGCGGTTACAATAAATCCGGATCTCTTGCAATTTGTCATCAATCATGTGGAATTCTTCTCTTTTATCAAACATATCTCAACCTCCTCGCATTTTTTGAAATGCTGCAAAAGCATCAAAATCATCATCTTCGCTTTCTTCTTCTATTGTTTCTTCTGTTACATTCAGGATTTCACCATTGTATTCTTGTGGTTCTTCGACCTCAGTTGTTTCCTGCCATGTCTCTTTATATTCAGCAGCTTCTGATTGTTCGATGGCTTCCTCATCTTTTTGATACGATACATCTTCACCTAAATAATCCAAGGCGTGTGAAATTTTCTGAAGCTTTTTCGGATCTTTCTTTTGAGGTTTCTGATTTGCGATATCCTGAAGCCATTGATCTCCTGTCTGCAGCTTGTTTGTATGGATATGAGGTCGGCACACGATTGTTCCAGCCCCCAAATCAAACAACTCATGTTTGGTTGCATCATCCCGAAAACATGCAATTCCTGGATCTTCCAGATAATGTCTGAGGATATTCTTTAGACAGCAATTTCGATAACCTGGACGAAAACCAGATAGCCATTCTGTGATCCCAGCAGAATCCCTTTCTGTAATCACTACGCTCGTTGTGATGACAAGCGGCATATCCGATGGTTCGATTTTTTGTGGCATTGTCACATCAAATGTGAATTTTTCTCCATTATAATAAGCAATGACTGCTTTTTTAATGGCCTTGCCAATTCCGAGTGCTCCAGAATAATAGAGTGCCATTAAATCAAAGTCGTGCGTGCGGTATATACGGATTGTGATTTTCAATCATCGTCACCTCGCTTTTTTCTCCAGCCGCCTTAGGGTGTTGATTAAATACATGTAGTACCCCCGCACATTACAAAAAATCATATCAAGATCTGGACAGTTTTCATTTCCCATGACTACGACCAATCCTTCTACATCCTTGAAATATTCTTTAATGTATGGTTCCCATGCTGCACTGGTTCCGCCAGTTAAGACTAAATAATCATACTGGAACAGCCCTGAATACATATTCATAATCTTTTCAACTGCATCCCGACAGATTTGAACGGAAGCTTCTTCCAGTAAATCATCAAAAGGTTCTGTTTTTGATGATATTTTCATACCGTTTCGTTTTTTTATTGTAACAGTTCCTGTTTCCAGTGCGTTTTGCATTGCTGCAGAACGGATAGTAACTCCAGTGCGTTCCTTGATTTTGCGGCTGGTTAAATTAAGTACCTCTCGCATGCCGTATTCATTAAATGTTTCTTTGGAATGACTGGTACGGTTAACGATATCAAATAGATCCAGGGTGCCATGTCCGACATCACATAAGATAATTCTGGACTGAAAGTATTTTTTTGCTCCTGGAATTGTCATGGCATTATCATCCATAGCGATACTCATTAAAGTACCTTCCGGCTGGCTCATGACATCGACATTTTTCTTTAAAATATCCAATTCCATATTGATATAGGAGCGTTGCTTTCCTGTTTTGATAGCAAATTTATGATGTCCAGCAATCACATCAATTAAATAATCTTTATCATCTTCCAAGTATGCTGGAGGTAGGCCGGTTTGCACCATCAACGGTTTTCCATTATAGTTTCCTGCAGAATTATTTAAGATGGATAATGCTAATCCTGTCCGTATCAACACCTTAAACATCGGTGAAAAATACCGCTCCCTGCTGTACAATTCCATCTGTGAATCGCTTGTATCTCTGTCATCTACCATCAGTTGGGCACTTCTTCCTACTCTCCAGATTTCTCCAGTTTCTCCATCTCGGTACAAAATTTCATGCAGATCCTGATCCCCATAAAGAGTGGGATTCTTCCCCAGATTTTTTGCGTACGATGGAAAGGCACAGATCATATTGGGTGAAAAACATTTGACGGCGGAATATCCCACATCAATTGCGATGGGCCAATAACCTTCTACGCCGACATTCTGCACTTCGTTCATGATACTTTTGGTGCGATAGTCAATTGTTTTTGTCATAAGGGTTCCTCCATTGAATTTCTTTGATATAATTATGGGTTCAATTTTTACAATCATTTTTCTGCGGATAAGAAAATTTGGCTTTTTTCTATCTTCTGCAAAACTTTCACGATATATTGGTAAGGATGCTCGGCCATTCAATGACCGAGTTGGTTGACCCTGTGTTAGGTAGAAATTGATCAACACATGAGAAAATGTATATGAATACATGGAGTATATCGCAAAATTACTATTTTACCCAAAAATAAAATTTGCGGATAAGAAAATAATGTTTTTTTCAAAGAAAACCGGCAGTCAATACAGACTGCCGGAAAATATATGATATTACCGGGCGATATCCAAAATTACCAATTCTTGGTAGTTCCGGAACAATTTTCTTTCCCTGGTATCAACGGTCTGCACCATTGCCAACACATTTACTGTTTCTCCAATTGATAGGTCACTGATCACGCTTGCTGGTGCCCTGAAGTACACAGTGTTTACAACATTTTTTCTTTCCTGGGATAAGTCGATACGCAGCAGCGCAATTGTATCATTTCTCTTCGTAATTCCGGCCAGTACGCCAGATAAATACACCTCGTTTTGGGATTCTGGATAAGTACGACCCTCTACTCCGAACACATTCATCATTTTGCTGGTATCTGGTATGATCTCGCGGATATAGAGGTTCATAATTTCTTTAGCTTCTCCCGAATTTTCATCCAATCTCATATAGGATTGCACATATCCTTTTACAATTACATGATCGCCCTGCTTAAATGTTTCTGCAATATTTGAGGTAACTGTGTTTTTGTTAAAGGACAGGACGGGGTAATTAACCCTGGCGCCATTTTCTACTACACCCTTTTTTCGTACTGTGGTAATTAGTGGGCACGCCAATGTGATCGTTCCATTTCCGTTTGCTTCACGGATCCTCACAATTCTTCCGCGAAAGATCGCTTCATTCATGATTTCTAACTTTTCCATTGTTTTACTCCTTTGCTTATAAATGGTTGCAGCCTATCTGATAACAGGCTTTGTTTTTTGGTTACAGTAATTATGGAAAGGAAAGGATGTAAAATCGCATTTTTACAAAAAAAAGAGGCGGCTTGTAGCCACCCCTTTGCTGTGATTATGACAAATAGTTTGCATCCAGTCCACCAAAGATTCGCAGGACATCTTGATTATTGACACCGCAAACGAATACATGATCATATCCTGAAAGAAATTCTTCACTGCTGACCAAATTCTTAAATGCCGGCATCCAGGTATCATCCAGAGCTTCAATATTGTCTACAAATAAAATTCTTGCACCAGAAAGCTGATTGATCATATCTGCAAGCACAAATGTAGCAATGATTTTTTCTCCTCGCGACAAGGATTCGATAAGATAGCCGTTAGCGTTTCGAGGGGTTTTTACATAAATTTTTACCCCATCGTCAGGAATAAAGCGGAATGCGTATCCGGGCGCGATTTTTTCGGCTCTTTCATTGCATGTCATCTCAAACATTTGCAGATAATATTTGATAATTCCTGATTTTATTTCGCCATTATCTGCAAGTGCCCTGATAATCTGAGTATAAAGATCGGATCGTTTTTTGCTTTCCTGAATTTCACTTAAAAGCTCCTGCTTTTTCAGGAAATCTTCTGCATTTTTCTTTTCTGCTGCTAATTTTTGCTTTTTAGCCGGAATTTCATTGAGGTTAATGAACTGTACAGGAGCTTCTGGAACGGTTACGAGGTTTTTTTCGAAAATTTCCAATTCTGATTTCTGGCGGCAGTAAACTTCATATTGTCTGCGTCGTTCCTCCTGTTGTTTTTTTGCTTCGATACTTCTGCTGATTCGCTTTTCAGCTGTTATAATTGCTAACTCCAGTGTTTTCAGAAGATCTTCATTTTCCTTCAATAACCTTTCCATCTCTTCTCTCACACTGGTTTTGTCAGTTGTACAGATTAAAGATTGTGATATTACACAGACCTGAGAATCTAACTGTTCCAAAACACGACGGAAAAATTCAATATTAGCCTTCGTGGTTGCTGCTTGGCTGCTTTTTTCATTTCGTTCCTGTTCTGCTGCCTCCCGAATCTGATCCAGCTGTGCTTCCATTCCTTCCTTCGGCTTTTCTGGGACATGTTCGATAAGACCGCGTAATCGTTTGATGGTCTCCTCTTGTTTTTTTCGCTGTTCAAATGCCGCCATGAATTCTTTTTGTCGCTTCACTGATTCTTCCTGATTTTTCTCAGACAGAAGCAGCTGTGTCATATCTGTTTCAATCTCCTGAATCGTTCTTTTTGGTTCCACTGCGCGAAGCGCCCTGGTGGCTGCCTCCTTTTCCCTAATGGATGCATTAAGCAGTTTGCGCTTTTCAAAAAAGTATGTGTATGCTTCCTGCAATTTCTCAATACCGAAGGTCTCCGGTGCCTGTGGAAACGCTGTGCTGCATTCCTTTCGTACTTCTTCATTTGCTTTAGGGAAATAGGACATTACCGTATCGAACTCCAATTCTTCCGGAATGTACTGCAAAAGAGCCTTTAACAAATCTCCAGCATTCAATGCCATCAGGATCTCTGTGCTGCTGGCGATTTTAAGGTTTTTAAGCGGATCCTCTTTCGCTGCCATCGGCATCCCGATAAAATCGGCAATCGTTTTATCCAACGCTTCCTTTGTCACCCGTTTCCCATTTAATCGATTGATTGCGCCTTTTGTTCCGCTCATCCGCTGAATCATCATTCCATCTTCCAGCTGGATGGATACCGATGCGTTCCGAACCTTATTTTGCGGCATCATACCTGTTAATCCATAACGGATAGCATCACACAAGCTGGTTTTTCCTGCGCCGTTTCTGTCAAAAAATAAATTCAGGCGCTGTGGGGTAAAATCATAATGTTTCCCCCTGAAATTTTCAATCTGAATATGTGATAACTTCATTTTTTTCTCCTCCTAAAAAACAAGGGAGCATACGCCCCCTTGCTTAAAACATATGCATTAGGACCCGTGCCTTGGGTTTTTGTAAGTACCTACTTTTACCATGTCGAATGCGGTATAAATCGTCTGTTCTCCAAGATCTTGTCTTGTGTAAATAAATGCATCACCGCATTTAAACCAGGCGATGCTTTTTGTTCCGTCCTCCCTGACAGCAATCTGCTTCTTACACCGTTCCATCAATTGCGGATCTCTGATGCGGATAATGGTGGAAATAGGATTCCCGTAATGATCATTTCCAGCTAAAACACCGATGGAAAGGTACGGTTTTCCGTTTGCATCCACTTTATCCGCCATCCATGTCACCATTCCACCAACCGCATGCCGCGGTTTCTGGTTAAATTCATCTACGCCAAAACCGATGATTCCATTATAATGAACAGAATATCCGTTGGCTTCCGTTAAATTTTCATCTGGGAACCGGACGACTGTAGCAATGACACTGCCTGGAGTAACCCGTTTCTCTCTGGCCCATGTTGCCCAGCGGTATGGTTTCTTTCCATCATTACCCTGTTCCTGGTCGCGGAAAACAATCCGTGTATTCAGATGTTCGTATTCTTTCGTTCCTCTGTTGAAACGATCGTAGGATACTACTACATGCATATCGGTCCCAAAATCGTCTATCGTTTCTACCCTTCCAATGAGCAGATACAGTTCTTCATTTTTTCTCATAAAGATGCCTTTCAACACATACTCCTTTCCGCATAACAGTTACAGCTACTCTCCGGCTTCTGTGTTTTCGTTAGCGATTTTTTCAAAGTTGACATAGGCTGCTTTGGAAATTGCCTCATTGAATTTCCGAACCGTTTCCTTGCAAAGATCCTCCTGCTCAAAAAAGCTCTTTAATTTTTCTTCTAAGCTAAAAATATCCATGACTATATCATAAGCAGTGTAATACATTTCATCATCCATGATTGAATAATCAATGAGTGCTTCGATGCGTTTTAACCTCTTTTTTGTTACAATATCCACTAATCTCAGCTGCTTGAATACAGATGAAAATGCTGACAGGATATATTTTCGATTTACATTTGCACCTCTGGCTTTTGTTAGATCCAGGCTTGTAGGAGAAATGTCTATCGCCATTAAAGCCATGAGTCTTTCTGGAAGGATTGTATATTTGTCAAAAATCTTTTCTCGGATTTCCTTCTCCACAAGTTCAATATCAATTCCCTCATCACTGTAATTGCGGCGGGTAGCTTTGGGTTTCCGATGCTCCTTCCGGTAAATTTCGCCGATAATTTTAGAGCCATCTTCTAACTTCCAGTAAGCTTTAGCGGTAAATGCGCATTCTCCCATGTCAGAAGTCATCAGCTCCACGCATGGAATCATTGTTTTGGGAAGATGATAGATTTCAGATACTTCTTTGGCATACTCCGGAAAAGAAAAGGAAATACTGCAGCGTTCATGAGTAATATCCCAACCTTCACACACCATAGGACCGAGCTTTTTTGTAATTCCTGTTGCCATTCTATTTTTTGATTCTTCGCTTAAATCACTTGCAACCGTCCATAATTCGCGCAGTTTAATTTTTGCATAGGAATCGGACATGACAGCAACAATCTTTCCTACGCCTCTAAAATGCTTTACAATCAAAGTACATGCTTTTGGACTGTGAAGCAGTTCTGCAATCAGTATATCACTTGCCAGACATCGCTTTTCAATCGCAGCACTTGTAATTCCAAGTCTCTGAGCTAATGTTGGAATCGCCATAGCAGATAAATGAAAAAAAGCTCCACTTGCATGTGTTTGCCGTTTTAATATAGTGCGGTTTTTGTTAGTCATCTCTTTCAACAGTTTTGATTCTTTTAATGCCCTTAATAATTCTTCAAGGTAATTTTGATAATCTGAAGTGTTTGGATCTTCCGGTGCGTTTGGCAGAATATCCGGTAACATCCCAGCCACCATGAATTCCTGCATTGGCAGAGTGGTGTCCTGTGTGCCACGCACCCAAGGATTCCCTTCCTGTAAGATACAGGCTTTCAGATATTGTGGTGCTTCGTCTTGATACTGATTTGCAAGCAGACTAATCACCGTCAGATCTTTCAAATCAGTTAACAGATTGTAAGTATGCTCATCAATCCATTCAACTGCAGATTTAAAATCTTCTGCATGTTTTCCTGTCAGATGAAAATCATCCAACAAAAAATCTTTGTTTAACATATTAAGTTCTCCTTTCTGAAATCATCCATAATATCAAGAATCAATAATTCATCCGGATATTCAGATCGCTTCCTTTGTAACATGGCGCTTGTTGTATCGGAAAGGATACCTGTTTTTGCATCATGCAAAAGACAGTTTTTTTCTTCTGCATTGAAAAAGCCGCAGTGAAAAGCCATGTTCAGTCTCTGCAGAAAATTCAGTAATTTACATTTGTCTTCGTTCATATGCTCACTCGATTCCTTTCTATAATATTTCGTTTCAATTATGGAGATGGAATGAACAATATAAGATTTGCATGCAGCCATATTCGCTCCATAACATGAAAAAAGAGTATCCCGAAAGATACTCTTTTCATGATTGATTACATGGTGTCACATTTGATTTGTCGGATGTATATGGATGCAAAATGAGATACTGCCATTATGAGTGATAGGAATCATTCCATTTCGCCAATTCTTTTTCATTTTGACATTGTGTCATTTGCAGGACTTGTTGAATGACATCTTCCATGTCATACAGACTGACAAAATCATCTTCATCTTTCGTATGCCAGATTCGTGCAAATTGATCGAAGAAAAAGGTAGTAACATCTGTTTCCACATATAGCCGTTTCATTTTTGGGTTTTGCGGATGACGCCACGGACGCACCGATGTTACATGACAACGAATTCCAGGTTTTGCCGGTGACTGTAAGAGTTTATGGCAAACATTCAAACAATAATTTGCAATCAAGATGGTTGCCAGCATATCGCTCTCAGCATTATGAAATTGCTTGATTTTTTCTGTGATGTCAATGTACTCCGCAATGGTAGCCAGCTTATGATTTTTTACTTCACTGACGCGAAACAGTTTCTTAACTAAGCCATAAACGTCATAAGACAATATTGGCTGAAAAGATGCTCCGTACCGTTGATACATAATATCCATGAATCGGTCATCGAACTGTTTGTTGCAATATCCCATGACGGGCAGTGTACCAAAAAACTGCATGATTTCCAAAAGAGCTTCCGACTCGGTGGGTTTATCCTCCAGAAATTCATCAGTAATCCCAGTTAATCCGGAAATAAACTGTGGAAGCGCATAACCCGGATTAATGTACCAGTTCTTTCGTTCCAGCTCAGTTAAGCCTTCCAAGGATGGCAGACACAGACTGGCTGATAGCTGGATAATGTGATTTTCTTTTGGATTGAGTCCTGTAGTTTCAAGGTCATAGACAATGATAACTGGTTCCGTCTTCATCAGATCCAGGAGATCCTGCATTTCTTTTTGTTGTGCATAGGTGTCATTTGCCATACTTCCATTCTCCTACATCAGCTGGTGGTTTATCAGATACTGGCGCACCTGTCGGATTGGTTCTCTCATAGTCTCATCTGCAGGATTGGTAACACCGGCAATCCCGCACAAGGCATTCAATGTCTGTGGGTTTGCTGCCAGATCGGAGATCCAGTTATTTTCCGTATGTTTAAAGTTGCCGATCATAACACGGAAGTCATCGGAAGCTCGTCCGCCTGTGGATGTATTCATCTGTCCTTCCTGCGTTGGTCTGCGATTAACAGGAGACTGATTTACAGGCTGCTGTGTTCTCTGTGCATTCTGCGTGGTTGTTCCAGCCTGTCTTTGCGTTGGCTGCTGGTTGGATGCCGGAGTCCTCTGCTGAGTAGGAACTGCATTTGACTGAGGATTCGCTGGTCTTATCTGCCCAGCTGCTCTATTCCCGGCGGACGGATTCTGCCCTGTTCCTGCCATCTGTCGCCCTTGGGTTCTTCCAGTAGGCGTCACAGGTGTAGAACCGATCTGTCTTTGAGTTTGCTGGTTTGCTGTAGCGGCAGGCTGTGGAGCTGTTTTCTGTGTAGTCTGCCCTGCCTGCGCCTGCCCAGTCTGGTTCGGTCTTGTCTGAGTTGGCTGGTTAACGGACACATCGTTAGGACGTGCAGTAGGCTTTGTACCAACTTTTGTACCGGTCTGTTGCACCGTCGGCTTCTGTGTAGTTGTGTCATTTTTCATTTTTTCGCCATAAAAAGCACAGAGCGCCATATATCCCGCCTCTTCCTGAGCGACTGTGATATCGCTATTTCCGGCTATGCGGCATATACGCTTCCCTTCTTTACTGCTTACCGTACACATAACAGCTCCATATTCTCTGGTTGCCGCCAAGCACTGGTAATCCACGAAGTGGCCGTCTTTTTCTGCACGGGCTTCCAGTGCGTTCAAATGTGCATCAAATGTTTTTAACATAACTTGTCCTCCTTACAATGAGGAGCTTTCACATATCATCATGTTCTCTGCTCCTTTTTTTTTGTGTTTCAACATAATTATGGAGCGTGATACAGGAATTTAAAAAAAGAGGCCGAAGCCTCCTTTCCATAAATGAGAATTATTAGTTTCCAAAGTCCCTCAGAACGGGCCTTTTTTTGCAGATTCCGTAGATTTTTTCATCTTTCATAATTGCTGGAGACAGCAATAAATCACAGTCTCTGAATTCCGCCATCATAGTGTCATATATTTTACATGGAAAACCATTTTGTGCCACATAGGGCGTCATCAAATTCTGCAATTCCCCTCCCAGGACAGATTTCTTGGCAAAAATCAAAATAGACTTTGTTTTTTGCTTTAAAACCTCTATCGTTTCTACAGAAAGTTTTTTTTCTCCGTTTTCTTCTTCCATAATACTTCCGCGGATTTTTAATACTGCATCTTCCGATAATAATCCGTTATACATGGAAAACGATGATGTAAAACAACAAACATCAATGGATTCTGATAAATCTGACAGTGTAAAGAATGCCATTTCGGCTTCATCTTTTCTTCTGCGTTTTACAGCATAATCAGAGACAATGCCGGTTACCGTCACGCTGGTTCTTCTTCGTTGTTCCAGAGCGGATCTGATTGGAATTGCGCCGCATCTGGATGGTTCTGGAAAGATCTCCATAGGATTCTGACTTGCAAACACACCAAGCAGTTCCTTTTCCTTAATTAATTTTTCCAGGACATTTTCGCAGATATCCTCATCCGGCTTTAAGTCCATGAGTTTTTCCTTTGTCTCATTCAACTTATTCTGGTAGGATAAAATTTTCTTGGTATCAATCTGCTCAGCCAGCTTTTTTTCATAATCCTTTACTTTTTTTCCAATCTTCACATAGTCTGGGATGACAGCTATAATGGCGTCTCTGTTTTGGCAGAACCCGTCAAAAGCGCCGGCACTTGTGAATCCTTCCAAAATTTTTTTTGTAGCGCCGGTACGCAGGATAAAGTCCTGAAGTGAACGGAATGTACCATGCTCTCTTCGTTCCTCTACCACTCCGGTTACCGATTTTCCAAGACCTTTGATACTTCCAAGCCCAAAAACAATTGCACCATCATGTAATGTAAATCCAAGATCAGATAAGTTTACATCTGGTGCTTTCGATGGAATGCCCATAACCTTCAAGTCTTTCATAAGACCAGGAACCTTATCAAATGCTGTATTGTTTAATACAGATTTCATGTACTCCTTTGGATAATGGCATTTTAACCACGCTGTCTGGTACGCTACTACGGCATAACAGGCGGCATGGCTCTTGTTGAAGGCGTACCTTGCAAAATCCGTCATTTCATCAAACAATGCGTTTGCAGCCTCCAGTGAAATCCCGTTCGCAATGCATCCTGGGATATTTCTTTCTGTATCACCATGGATGAACGTCTCTCTTTCTGCTCTTAGGACGGCATCTTTCTTTTTGGACATCGCACGTCGCACTAAATCTGCCTGTCCAAGGGAATATCCGGCAAGCTGTTTGAAGATTTCCTGTACCTGCTCCTGATAGGTAATGGATCCGTAAGTGGCAGATAAAATAGGTTCCAGTTCCGGTGTTAAATAACTGACCTGTTTTCTGCCATTCTTTACCGCAATCACATCCGGTAAAAACTGCATTGGTCCAGGTCGGTACATTGCCACAAGCAAAATCAAGTCAAAGATTGTATCCGGTTTAAAATCACGCAGCATTCCCTTCATTCCAGATGATTCGTACTGGAATACAGAATTTGTCATTCCTGGAATAAAAATATCTCGGAATACTTTTGGATCGTCATACGGAATATGATCCATATCGATTACCTTACCGGTATTCTTATAGATTTCCCGCTGGGTCTCGGTAATGATGGTCAGATTGTTGAGTCCGAGGAAATCTACTTTAAGCAGTCCGATCTCCTCCGATTGCGTCATATCGCACTGAGTCATCATAATATTATTTTTTGCATTGTAAATCAAAGGAACATATTCATCAACAGATCGCCCGTCTGTAATAATGATACCGGCCGCATGTTGTCCGATCTGGCTCATACATCCTTCAATAGCCACCGCATATCTTACGATTTCACATGCTGTCTGGCTGTTCTTAAATTCCTCCTTCAGTTGCTTTTCAATTCCTCTTAAATCAATATGAAGCTCGTCATCAGAAAGCTCCACTGCTTTTTTTGATACAGCACTTACAATATGAGCATATTCTGTCGTATCGCCGGCTTTCTGTAGTCCGTATACACGACCTGCTGTCTGGATTGCAGCCTTTCCTGTCTGCTTTCCCCTGGTCATGATACCACATACGGATTTTGCTCCATATTTATGCTGCACATATGCAATAGCATACGGTCTGATGGTTGTTTCAATATCGCAATCAATATCAGGCATGGTTACTCGCTCCGGGTTTAAAAAGCGTTCAAACAGTAACCCGTATTTCAGTGGATCGATATTGGTAATTCCAATCAGATAACATACCAGGCTTCCGGCGGCCGAACCACGTCCAGGCCCAACGGTTTCACCAGGTAGATGTTCCGTATATTTTTCAATTGCCGGCACATCAAAAGATAATGCCAGTTTTTCCTGCTCCGGATCACTTAAATCTAGTTTTCCGGCAGCTCTTGCATAACGCAGAAAATCTTCAACAATACAGTGATAATCTGCGTATCCCATACTACACATGATTTCCAACTCGTATTCCAGTCGATCATAATCTGCCTGTCCGTTTGGAAATCCGTTCGGATACCGTTTCGGTATCCCTTCATACGCCATTTTTCGTAAGTATTCCTCTGATGTTGAGCCATCTGGTGTTGTGAATTTTGGATAATGTTTCTCATCCGGAATCTCAATATGGCATTGGGAAGCGATCTTTCCAATGTTTCCATATGCTTCCATGACCTGATATTCCGGAATAATTTTTGTTACCCATTCAATCAGTTCCTCGTCAGACTTCAGATACATTTCCTTATCAGATGCAGTCGGTTCTTCCCAGGCATTCAAAAACCTGGTAGTTCGCATGATTGCACGTGCCAGAATATCTTCGCCGTTTTTGCGTGGGATATGAGCATCGTTTGCCAGAACAATTGGTATCTCCATTTCCAAGGCAAGTTCTGCGAGCTTGGGCATAATCTCCTTTTCCTGCGGGAATCCATGGTACTGTAATTCGATATAAAAATCATCTTTACCAAATGTTTTTCGATACCATTCCGCTTCCCTTCTGAGTGTTTCATCGATTTTGTCGCTCTGGATCTGTTTCTGCATTACTTCATCAATTTTTGCCTGGAGTGTTTGCCATTTTTTGATGTCTTTTTCCATCTGCTGAAGAATTGGTTTTAAGCGGGCTGACTCTGCTGTCAGCTCTGCTTTTTCGTTGTTGAGCTTAGCCAGATCAATCGCTGCTTGTGATTTTTTATCAAATGCTTCACGAAATGCTTTTTCTGCTTCTTCCTTCTTTTCAGAACCTTTCGGTGCATTTAGGGCTTTACGTTCCAAAGTCAGAAGCGATTGGGAAGCTGCTTTTTTTAATTCCGCTGAAGCAGCCGAAATCTCTGACAGCCTGTGTTTGATCTCATCCATTCTTCCTTTATTCTTCTGATATCCCGGAGAATTAGGAGACTCCAACCCCTTTTGTGCTGCTTTATGTTTTTCCACCAAAGCATAAACCGTGTTGTTAATGGACATAAGTGCGCCGAGTACTCCGGAAATACAGGCGGATGTTGCAATGACATAACCATGTCCCAAGGATCCCTCTCCGAAATTTCGTGTAAGGATCTCTTTGTTCATGCGTGGGAAGCCATCTTCCGTCCGTTCATTGCTCTCACTGACCGCCTTAATCAGAGACTTGAAACCATGCTTATAGTCTTTTGCCATCAGAATCAAATGTTTGCGACCCTCATTTTGTTCTTCCACATAGGCTTCCACGCCAACAATTGGATTAATTCCAGCTTCCTGGCAGCATTTGATAAATTCGATGTAGTTGACCATGTTTCCGTGGTCAGTCAATGCAACGGCAGGTGCACCAAGTTCCTTTGCACGTTCCACTAATTTCTGCACTGTCATGGCAGAATCGCGGATCGATCCGTCACTGTGACAATGCAGCACTGCATATTTTACTTCATTCATGAGCTACCTCCATTTCTTGTACTATGTTTCAAGGCAATTATGGGACGGGATTCTTCAAGAAAGCTTTCAAAAATCCCTTAACTGCTTCATGAAAAAAGACCGCCCAGAAAGGACGGTCTTTGCTGAAAATATGTTTAATCGGAAAGCTGCTGTGCAATCTGACGCAGTTCCTGTTCTCCTTTTACATTCAGCACATACGTAAGATTCTGTGTTCTTGCTATGCGCATCAAAGCTGCGGGGAGTGCCAGTGAATCCTTATGCTGGCTTAAAAATTCCCTCAGCTCAAAAATATTCATATGATCGATGTCAGTAGCAGGTTTTTTTAAGTCAGATTTTGATTCTGACGCAGAAGTGCTGGTTTTGAGTGTTTCTGCCTGCTGTGTCATAGGACTTATTTTATCTCCTGTAACCTGCACGGTACGCATATCTGAAGAAGTGCGTTCCTGCCTTTCAATAAATTTAGCTTTTGCAGCAGGCCGGACCTCTGTCATAGCACTTGTGTTTACCTTTGGCTGCTGCATTGGTCTTGGGGCCGATAAGTGCGTCGCTTCCGGCACAACGCCGTTCACCATGGAAATGACACATTGCTCCAACGCTTCGCTGGCATTTTCCAGAACGATCACAATTTGGTTTCCATCCCTGAATACCCTCATGTTCTCCATGATTCTCCTCCTATTCCCAACCGTTTACGACTGTTGTAATGCGCTCAGCGAGCATTTCAAACAGATCATTGGGTTGTTTGACATTTAAAAAATATTCCTTTTGATACATCTTACAAAAAATATTTGATTTCACATTTCCAATTCCAATACCTATCACGTCAATGTGATTCTCACGAGCTTCATTAACCGCTAATGTATTCTGACGAATTCCTTCATCGCCTGAAAAATAATAACTGGGGAGACCATCAGACAGTACAATTAAAAGCTTATGCCGTTCTGACCGTTCTTTTAATAAATTCGTCGCATAACGGATGCTGTAGGAATCAAAATTGGTTCCGCTGCACTCTAATAACATCAGACGTCCCCTCTCTTCCCTCGTGTTATCCCATCGTATATAGTGGTTCTGAATCGGAACATTTGGGACATGAAATCCCATGAAATAAAATGGGATATCAAATTCCGAAAAAATTTCCGCTAATGCGATTACTGCCAACTGTTCCTGAAAAATTTTATCACCACTCATGGAACCAGAACAGTCACCAATAATTGCAACACACATATTTTCTTTATGTCCTGGCTTCCTTCTGCGCTCAAAGAGTCTGGTCGTAACTTTTCCAGATGCAAAACGTTTCATGCTTGCACGTCCGGATTCTGAATAAACTTTATAAACTCTGTCTGCAATAAAAATTTCTTTCAGCTGCTGTGTAACAGCGGAAATACCTGGTTGCATTCCATCCACAAGCCGATCATACTGTTGCCCTAGTACCGCAGACACTTGATTCACATATCGATTTTCAACTTTGACATCTTTGAACGCCGGATGATTGTTGATTTCGTCAAATTCATCAAATGGCCGGTAATATTCCTGATTTTCCCTTCCTTTTAGTTCTTCCTGATAGCGGTACTCCAAAATATGATCCAGGATGGATTCGATATCTTCTTCTGTCAAGGAAGAAACAGCGTTATTTTCCTTTTTGGGAACTTCTGGCTTTGTTTGAGAATGATCTGCATGCGGTTTCTCTTTCTTTTTGTTTTCAGCATCTGTTTTTTCTGATTTCTGCTCTCCTTCTGAATGTACATGATCCAGTTCAGAAGTATCATCTGATTGAACGGTTCCTTGATTGATTTGTTCATTCGAATGAGATTTTGTGAAACTGTTTTGCGCCTTTGTTCCCTGATTATTTTCTCCCTTTTCTCTTTCTGGTGATTTTGCACCTTGGTTTTTTTGCATTCCGGTTTTCCGTCGTTCATTTTTCTCAGTATTTTCGTGCATCGTCCCATTGCTTCCGGATCCGTCTGCCCCATGGGATTGAAAGTTTTTTCCATGAGCGGCAGTGTTCTTTTTATGTGACTCCAACATGGATTTTTGCTCCTGATTCGTCCTTCCAGCCCACAGTCTGGCGCATTCCGAAAAAATCGGCGATGCCATTTCTATACGCTTTGCACAGTCAGGTTCATTAATTGCCTGATAAAACATAGGTGTAATGTGACGAAATACGATTTCAGCCGCTTGGTATTGAAAGGTTCCTTTGACAATACCGAGATCTCCGAACTGAATCAGTGCATTAACCACCTCATCAAATGGATATCGGCATCCTTCACTGATTTCCCCTGACAGGTCATAGATTGTTTTAATGGTAAAATCCAGGGCCCGCAATGCAGGGCCGCCAATCAGGTCCGCTGCCATATTTTCAATGGCTGGATCTTCGATCAAGTTCACAATCGTATGATACGCAGCCGCATCAAGTTCCGTTTTCAGGATGCGTTTTTTAATCAGTTTTTTCTCCATCGTCTGGATATAATCAAAATTGGTAAACACCTGATGCAGCGCTTCGTGAACTGCCACGCCAAAACGCAGTGCAGTTGCTCCTTTCTGATCCAGATTGATATACAGAGGATGTTCCTTTGCGATGTGGATCTGGTTTCCTTTGGATGTATATCCAAGTTCCCCTCCTTCTGCATTCAGGACAACGATTGGCTTTCCTGCGATTCCGGAGGCCATATGGCTATAATATTCTTTTTCCGCAATCCAATCTTTGTCTGTCATTTTGCTTCTCCTGTCTCTTATGATCTGTAATCCGGCATGGTGTCAAACAGGCCGGCTTTTAAGTTATCTGCTATCTTTTTGTTTTTAACAGCGATTGCACCATACAGGCTGTCAATGACCGCCTCTCTTGGATTTACTCCTTCTTCGATTGCGTTAAGGGCATCAATACACTGACGGATAGAAATTTCCCGTAGGAGTTTCTTTTTCTGTTCCGACTCTTTCAGGTTCTTTCGGAGTTTTTTGTACTGATTATACACATATCGTACTGGAGCTGCTTTGTATCCGCGTTTTTTTAATGCATCAATCATTTCCTGATCACTCATTTCCTCAATCAGGTATTTTGATGTGAAACGCTGGGAAGAAGCCGAATTTAGCGCCATCGTTCCCTCTGTTTCAAGGTTCATGGTTCCGATGATAACCGCCATAGGATGACGGGTGATGCGTTCGTAGCCATTCTTTTTCACCATATAAGGATACTCCATGGCCTGATTCAGTACGGATGTAAACACATTTGGTCTTGCCAGGTTAATTTCCTCAAGCAGAATGATTCCGCCCTTGGTAAAACCTTCCAGGAATGCAGTTTCCACGAAAGAAAGCTGTCCTTCCACAATTTTATTTTTTCCTTCTACCTCATCGTCTTCAGAATCCTCATTCATGGTAACTTCGTAGATCGGCATTCCGGTCACCGCAGCGATTGCATTTGCCAGCGCCGTCTTCCCCGTGCCGGGATCACCGTAGAACAGCATGTTAACATAATCCCTTCGGATATCGAGTGGATCGGTGCATCCGTTATTGATGTGATCGACCATATGCTTACCAATTCGGAGATCGATTTTTTTCATTACTTTGTAAAATGATTCTCCCTCAACATAATCGTCCATAAAGGTAATTGGCCGTATGCGGCTTTCCTGCTCCTTTTCCCAGGAATAATGAATGAAATGTTCTCCTTTTAAGAAGCTTTCCATTCCATTTCCACGATCTTCCAATTTTTCTACCGGATAACGAACTTCCAAACCCTGAAATAGGGAGCACTGCGGTCCATGATAATAACACGAAACATCTTTTAAATGCCCTGTCTGGAAAGCGGTCTTTAACTGTTCTTCATTCGGCGCTCCAAACTCCTTAAATTCTTCAAAAGAATCTGCAAATTCCCATAAAAATGTATCACAGAAGATATAAGCCGTATTGAGAGCTTCCTCAATGTTTCCAGCTTCTTCTGCTGCTTTTTCATACGCTTCTCTGACAAGATCGTTTTGTTCGATTGCCAAACATACGATTGCAAGCATTTTTGTAATATCGTCGTTCTGATTCTCACTCCATAATCTTTTATCAACGGAACAGACAGCTTTTGAAACTGTATTTCCTATCCGGTGTTCCAGGTAAATTAATTTCGGAGTTTTAGCACAGGAAATGGTTCCTGCTCTGACTTCATCGATTAGAGTTGCGGCTGCGTTTAAATTACTCCTCTTATCATCCAGAGATATGGATAATGCTGTCATTTGCTTATGGCGTTCGCAGATGTTTCTTGAAACAGGCCCTGCTTTGCCAATGGTAATAGGCCGCCCATACAGATCACTCAGATAGGTAATTGGCCGGATTGGTTGTGTTAGATGATTCATCAAATTCATAGTTTTTCCTCTTTTCAGTTTACTCGCCCATATAGGTACCTTTATATCTTTCATGGCAATTATGGAACGCGAACCATAAACAAAGAAAAAGCCGGCGGAAGATTTACTTCCACCGGACGATATTCCAAAAACTATGCTGCTTCCTGAACGCTTAATTAACCGGAATGCCATTTACCGTGCAGTTTCCAGAAAGTTCAATGACAAGACATCGTCTTCCGTCAATGATTTTTGTTTCAATCCCACTTCCGCTTTCCTGCTTTGCAGTTACGACAATATCGTCGGATTTTACCGTCAGCTTTGCGGTATTTAAGAGGTTCTGAGCGATCAGTGCTTTCCCTTTCGCATTCTTTCCCATTGCACCGTCAAAGATCTCATCAAAGTGTTCCAGTTTTTCTTCGTCGGCGCCGCTTTCTTCCAACAGTTCTTTCACTTCATTTTTATCCAACGTATATTTTTCAGCAGACATTTCATGCTCTGTGATACGTTCCATTAAATTATCGTTGATTGCTTTTGCGATGTTGAAGTCTAATTCATGGTTGAATGTTTCCTCGATCACAGTACTGAATGCTTTTTGTTGCTCATCATCTGACATTGGAATGGTTGCTTCAAACATTTCTGCAAAAAACTCGTCCTGCATATCATGGCTTTTCTTTGTATAATACAGTCCCGCATGAATATCGCTGCTACGGTCATTAAATGCTGGGAATAAAAAACCATGCAGCGGCATATCCGCTACCCAGTCTCTGTCTTTATTTTCGATTTTTTTATCCTTTTCATTATAGGCCAGTCCAGGTTTATCCAATGACATGGGACAAATACTGCAGAGGATGTAATTGTATACTTCATCAGAAGCGTCAAACATGGTTTCTCCATCATTTGACTTACCGGGAATATCGTAGCTTCCATAGATGATCAGGATTAAGAAATTACCAACACAACAGTAGGTATCAATGATTCTCTGATAAAATTCTTCCAATAATTCATCATCTTTTAAGGCGCTGTCACGCAGCTTCAAAAGCGATTCCTGTGCCCCTCCTTCCTTTTCTGCCGCTAACGGAAACTCAATGTCATGCAAACATTTTCCCAGGCTTCCGGATAAAGTTTTCTTGAAAATTTCAAAATACTTAAAAATCACATCTTCCGGCAGGGATAAAAAAGCATCCTTGAATGTGGTAATAATGTCTTTTTCTCCATTGACATAGCAGCCGCAGATTCTGGAAATGTTGCAGTTGCTGGGTGAAAACTGTTTTTTGATTTCTGAGATTTCTTTTTTGTTCATGGAAAAATCCTCCTAATATTTTGATATAGTGATTGTACTGCAAAATCTGTCCCGAACAAAAATCCAAAACTTGCGGATAAGAAAAAAGCATTTATTTTTCTGTTAAACTTAAAAAGTCATCCGTTGATGATTTCTTATGAAATATTAGCGAGAAAAACCCCGCCTGACTGCATCAGACGGGGTAGTTCAAAGGAAAGATAGTATTACTTTCCAAGTTTTGCCTTGAGGGCTGCCAGCTTATCGGCAGCGGCACCGCTGCCACTCCCATATCGGTTCAGTACATCATCCCCAGCATCCGGAATGGGTTTATCCAGTCCCGCCATCGCTTCAGCCTCGGCTCGTTCACGTTCCGCTTTCTCGGCCAATTTATCGAATCTGCTGAACGCACTTTCTCCACCAGAAGCTTTCTGCACTTTTGCAACTGCTTTAGAAGCTTCTGCATTCGCCAAATCCGCTTTGATTTCACTGGCCTTCGCCTTCATATCATTGATATCCCGTGCCATGTCATTTAACTTGGTACGCATAGCATTTGCATCCTTAGAAGCATTAGCTACCTTACCTTTCCATGTAGCAACTAACGCCTCATATTCTCCTGCCTTTTCCAGCGCGATAGTAGCAGAAGCATCATCGCCTGCCAGTACAGCATTCTCAGCTGCTCTGTTGTAAGCGGCCAGCTTATCCTCATATTCTTTGAGGGTATTTTTTGCCTGAGTCTCTCCAGCGATGACCTGGGCCGCCGCAACCTTTACCTGTGCATATTCCTTGGTCGCATCCTCAATCGTCTGATTGATGGACTCAATCGGATTCTCCAAATCATCTAAAAGCGCATTCGCTTTACTCCGAGTGATAAATGCAATTCTGTCAAACAGTCCCATAACTCATTCTCCTTTTCTATTCTGCATAATTTGTATACAAACTTACAGTAGTTAGCTCATCGCCAACAAATATAACTTCCATTCCTTGGCACTCGTCTTCATCGAGATACGCCTTATAAAGTGCACCATCTTCATCCGCGATAGATTCCTCTAGTATAGCCTTTACTTCATCCCGTGTTGAGTCTGGAGTAATTCCTCCATAGAAGGAGATATCAGTGATATTGTTAGCCGCACGGTCCCACGTAAAATCTATGATGTCTCCATCCTCCACAGAGACAATATTATCGCTGATATTCTGACTCACATCTATTGAGAAGAAATTGTTCGAGCCTTCCTCTCCGTAGCAGGCGGTACCCTGTATCCTCTCTTTACGATAAATCCTGTCAACGTAGGTTGATTGAATCCAGAAACCAGCATCTACAAACTCTTTCATGCTCATTGGGAATTTCAGAGTTTTACCTTCAATAGTGACCTCATCGTAGTGCTCCCGGAAATCGTCGCTGATATTATCTTCTTTATTCGCACTCCGAATTACAGTACTGTTATCTTTTATATAATTCGGATTAGTATGTACAGTGATCGACTGTATCTCTGAGTCACTAAAGTCTACCTCGATGTAATCTTCATCGTAAAAATTGCTGTATATACGATAAGTATCCCCATCTGCTCCCATGAAGTTACGCACATATTTCTCTTCAGTATCCCCGGTAATATCGGCATAAAACTGCGCGTCAGGTGAGTCTAATGGAAAATACCTAAAACCGTACACATAACAATCATCTGGTTCGGCTTCTGTTTCACTATAGTTCACTATATTGATGCTATTACTCGTGCTGACACCATTTCTTAGAATGAAAGTATAATCACTCTCACCCGGAGCAAGTGTATCAACATCGAAGTCTCCTACCTTAATTCCGAGTTCCTTAAACTCCGACAACAGCATGGGAAGCTGGAATGTGATACCATCATAGGTTATCTTACTGAAGTTTTCCATAAAGTAATCTTTGTCTACATATTCTTCGAATCCTTCTTTTGCATCGATATTTTTAATGTAGCTATCGCGCGGGTCAGCCGTCTCAGTAATATCCTTCTTTCCACATCCGCATAAAGATACTGCTAATACAGCTGCAGATATAATTGCTTTGCACTTAATTCTGTTAAACAATCCCATGATTAATTCTCCTTATTATACTGATCGAGAACACTGTCCGCCATTTCTTCTACGGATGTATTCAGGATTTTCTGGGTTTCTTTTGCTTTTTCTGCATCTGCTTTTCGTTTTGCTTTGATTAAAAAGATAAAGCCGACAACGACTCCCAGACCAGCGATGACTGCAACAGTTATGATGATATACTGCTTCGTCGTCCGTCCGACTTTCATCATTCTTTCAGCAGCATTGCTGAAGCTCTTCGAAAACATTTCTTCATCTGACAAGTCACTGGTGTATTTTGAATCAATTACATCTAACAGGATCTCTCCTGCTTCATCATCGATTACTCCTTTTGCAGCACTTCCGGCCCAGTAATATGTCGCATAAACGGATGGGCTACTCTCCATGAAACACACAATTAAATGTCCCTCATCGTTAAAGAGTTCCTGATACTTCTGCTGTAAAGCAGCTTCAAAATCACTGGATGTTGGTTTGGCTTTTCCATTGATATTATCTGTAATCCATAAATATGGCTGTACCCCTGTCTTATCATAGAAGGTTTTGAGGCCTTTCAAAAGTGTCTTCTCATCGTGTATCCAGTCAATATCATCCTGATACCAAGTATCAATCTTCGTACACTGTGAACTCGAAAGTTTTGTACGTTCGATTGTACTGGTCTGAATATTTGGTCTGGCAGCCAAGAATGCTCCGATTACAATAACAAATGTCAATATGACTGTTATCAGCGTAGACATCGGACTCATTGCTACATAACGGGTAGAATAATTATAGTAATGAGTGCCTCCAGAGCGATAATGACTCCCACTACTTGACCTTCCGCCTCCTCTACTGTTTCCATAGTGGAAATGGCCACCGCCACCTCCATGGCTTCCGCCACTGCTACCGCCTCCACGGCCCATAATCGTTTCCTCCTTTTGTCTCGTTAGACGGGAAATGTGAACTACCCACGCACATTTCAAGTGAAATGGGCGGGGCTTCGTAAGACCAG
>CAJKWK010000003.1 GCA_905203555.1 uncultured Lachnospiraceae bacterium | reverse complement strand
CAATGCTTACAAGATCCTTAGTCTTGCTCGTCTGCCAGTTCCGACACTTCCGCAAGTGTTTTGTGTAAATGTTTCACACGCCACGAGTGATATAATACTATCAAATGATAAGAAAGTCAACACTTTTTTGAAAAAAAGTTAAAATTTATTTTCTTCGGATAAAAAAGCAAAATATATAAATTTCAAAACAACAAAGGGCTTGTAACTTTTTCCGGTAAAAAGTATACTCAAAGTAAAGTATGATGTAAGGAAAAGGGAAGGAGAAAGTAATAAATGGCAGAGAGTCAAAAAAGAAAAGGTCAAGTTACAATACCAACAGATCTGGATGTGATTGAGGAGACAAAGGAACTGCTGGAACGCTGGGGAGCTGATGCAATCCGCGATTGTGATGGAACAGATTATCCAGAAGAGTTAAAACAGGTGGATGCAAAAGTCTATGCCACCTATTACACAACTCGAAAGGATAATGAGTGGGCAAAAGCAAATCTGGATGAAGTACAGCAGATGTATATCATGACAGATTTTTATACTGCTACCTCAGATGTAGTGAAGATTCATTTGATGGATCATTTATATCCTGATATGTTGAAAGTGAATGACAATGATGATATTTCCCGCTGGTGGGAAGTGATAGATCGTACAACCGGAGAGGTTGTTCCGTATGGACAGTGGAGTTACGATCAGGAATCTGGAAATGTAATGATTCAGGATGCACAGAATTTCCATGAATATACAGTCAGCTTTCTGGCTTATATTATGTGGGATCCGGTACATATGTACAATGCAGTGACAAATGACTGGAAAGGGGTTGAAAAGCAGATTACATTTGATGTACGTCAGCCGAAGACTCATGCATACTCCATGAAACGTTTGAGAAATTATCTGGAAACGCATCCTTATGTAAACGTAATCCGATATACAACATTTTTTCATCAGTTCACTTTGATTTTTGATGAACTTGCCAGAGAAAAATATGTAGACTGGTATGGATATTCAGCATCTGTCAGCCCATATATTTTAGAGCAGTTTGAAAAAGAAGTTGGGTATCGATTCCGTCCGGAGTATATCATCGATCAAGGATATATGAACAACACTTATCGGATTCCGTCAAAAGAATTTCAGGATTTCCAAGCCTTCCAGAGACGTGAGGTTGCTAAACTGGCAAAAGAGATGGTTGATATTACACATGAATATGGAAAAGAGGCCATGATGTTCCTGGGAGATCACTGGATTGGAACTGAGCCGTTTATGGATGAATTTAAAACAATCGGTGTTGATGCTGTTGTAGGAAGTGTTGGAAATGGATCTACTCTTCGTTTGATCAGTGATATCAAAGGTGTAAAATATACAGAAGGACGTCTGCTGCCATATTTCTTCCCAGATACATTTTATGAAGGCGGCAATCCGGTAAAAGAAGCGAAGTATAATTGGGTGACAGCACGTCGTGCTATTTTAAGAAGTCCGATCGATCGTATTGGTTATGGCGGATATTTGAAACTGGCGCTGAAGTTCCCGGAATTTATCGATTATGTAGAGGAAGTATGCGATGAGTTCCGTCTGCTCTATGAAAATATCAAGGGTACGACACCGTATTGCGTGAAAAAGGTTGCTGTATTGAATTGCTGGGGTAAGATGCGTGCATGGGGCAATCACATGGTACATCATGCATTATATTATAAGCAGAATTATTCCTATGCGGGAATTATTGAAGCGTTGAGCGGCGCACCTTTCGATGTGAAGTTCATCAGTTTTGATGATATCAGAGAAGACAGTTCGATTTTGGATGATATCGATGTTATTATCAATGTCGGTGATGCGGATACAGCTTATACCGGCGGTGAGAACTGGATCGATCCGGTAATCGTAGAAGCCGTACGTGGATTTGTACATCGAGGCGGTGGATTTATCGGTGTTGGTGAACCGACCGGACACCAGTGGCAGGGAAGATTCATCCAGTTGGCAAATGTACTCGGCGTAGAGTATGAAAATGGATTTAATTTAAATAAAGACAAATATAACTGGGAAGAGCATGAGCACTTTATTACAGAGGATTGCAAGGGCGATATCGACTTTGGAGAAGGAAAGAAAAATATCTATGCGTTAGATGGAACAAAAATCCTTGTTCAAAATGAAAAGGAAGTTCAGCTGGCTGTCAATGAATTTGGACAGGGGCGCGGAGTATATATCAGTGGATTGCCTTATAGTTTTGAAAATAGCAGATTATTCTATCGTGCAGTGCTGTGGGCTGCCGGTGATGAAGATAATCTTTACAAATGGTTTAGCACAAACTATAACGTGGAAGTTCATGCATATGTAAAAAATGGAAAATATTGTGTTGTAAATAACACATATGAACCGCAGGATACAACAGTCTACAGAGGGGACGGAAGCAGTTTTGATGTGCATCTGGATTCCAATGAGATTATCTGGTATGAAATATAGAGAATGGTAAAGCTATACGAAGATAAAAGGAGAACATCAGATGAAAAGTGTTGAGGAGCGACTGGGAGAAGCCCTGAATGGATTTGAATTTGGCGGGGAGCCGGTCTTACAGGGAAAATACGGAAACGGACATATTAACTATACTTATCTGGTTCATATAGTAAAAGATGGTGTGCAGAAGAGAATTATTCTTCAGCAGATGAATAAATCGATCTTTAAAAAACCAGTGGAAGTAATGGAAAATATTTTGGGAGTCACGTCTCATTTACGTAAAAAAATTGTAGAACGCGGCGGCAATCCGGAACGGGAGACTTTGAATATTGTTTGCGCAAAGGATAAGAAACCGTATTTTGTGGATTTTGAAGGCGAATATTGGAGAGCTTACCATTTTATTGAAGGGGCAACTTGTTATGATCAAGTTGCGAGTGATGAGGATTTTTATCAAAGTGGCTATGCGTTTGGAAATTTCCAATGTTTGTTGGCAGATTATCCGGCAGAAACGCTTTATGAGACGATTCCGCAATTCCATGATACAGCAAAACGGTTTCGAGATTTTAAGAAAGCAGTAGAAGCGGATGTTATGGGAAGAGCAGCATCTGTACAAAAGGAAATTGAGTTTGCACTTGCGAGAGAGGCGGACACAGCAGTTTTGGGGAATATGCTGGCAAAAGGAGAACTTCCTTTGCGAGTAACGCATAATGATACAAAGTTAAATAATATCATGATCGATGATCAGACGAGACAGGGAATCTGTGTTATCGATCTGGATACTGTAATGCCAGGGCTTTCTGTGCATGATTTTGGAGATTCTATCCGTTTCGGAGCAAGTACTGCTGCCGAAGATGAGAGGAATCTGGATAAGGTAAGCTGCAGTATGCATTTACTGGAAGTGTTTAACAGAGGTTTTCAGAAAGGCTGTCAGGGACGTCTGACTGATACAGAAATTGAAATGCTGCCAATGGGGGCAAAGATGATGACTTATGAGTGTGGAATTCGATTTCTTGCAGATTATCTGGAAGGAGATCATTATTTCCAGATTCATCGTGAAAAACACAATCTGGATCGTGCCAGAACGCAGTTTAAACTGGTTGCTGATATGGAGCAGAAATGGGATGAAATGCTGCGGATTGTAAAACAAAAATAAAAGAGTGTTAGAAAAAATAAGGGATAGATACATTAAATTGTATTTATCCTTTATTTTTTTACAATTTTCTGATAATTACGTGCTATAATCAAAAATAAGATGTAAAAAGAAAAAAACGGGATATAATAATACAACAAGGAGGACGGTGCTATGCTGGAAAAAGTGGATTTAACAAAGAAACGATCAAGAGAAGAGTATCAAAAAGAATTGCCGGAACTGCAGCTGCAATTAGGCAGACTACAGCGAAAGTGCCGGGAACGGAATATACCGGTTATGATTGTTTTTGAAGGTTTTGGGGCAGCGGGAAAAGGACTTCAGATCGGAAAATTGATACAAAGTCTGGATCCGAGAGGTTTTCGAGTATATCCGATGAAAGCAGAAACAGAAGAAGAACGAATGCATCCGTTTCTTTGGCGATTTTGGACAAAAATCCCTTCACATGGGCAAATCGCAATTTATGACGGAAGCTGGTATCGTAAAATCTTGTTGGATCAGTTTGAAAAGAAATTAAAAAAGAAAAAGATAAGAGACACATATCAATCTGTCCGCACGTTTGAAAAACAACTTGCAGAGGATGGATATCTGATTATAAAACTGTTTTTGGATATTAGTCAGGATGAACAAAAAAGACGGTTTCGTAAATTGTTACAAAAGAAAGAGACGGCATGGCGAGTGACAGAAGGTGATTTGAGGCAGAATACGAAATACAAGAAATATCAGAATTGCGCGGAAGTAATGTTTTCTATGACTGATACTTCTTATGCACCCTGGACATTGATTGAGGCAACGGATAAAAAGTATGCGACGGTGAAAATTTATACAACGATCATACAAAAAATAACTGAAAGGCTGGAGCGGGATACAACGACTGTTTTGCCTGAAACGGACCAACCTGTTTCTTATACAAAAGAAGAATATAAGGAAAAATTAAATCAGCTTCAGAAAGAAATTGAGCGTCTTCATGGAGAATTATATCGGAAAAGGATTCCGGTTGTGATTGGGTTTGAAGGTTGGGATGCAGCTGGAAAAGGCGGGGCAATCAAAAGGCTGACAGAGAAGATGGATCCGAGAGGGTTTGTTGTAAATCCGATTTCTGCGCCGAATGATTTGGAAAAGTCATATCATTATTTGTGGCGTTTTTGGAAGGAGATGCCCAAGGATGGGCATATTGCAATCTTTGATCGAACATGGTATGGAAGGGTTATGGTAGAGCGGATAGAAGGATTTTGTACAACAGAAGAATGGAAACGAGCCTATCAGGAAATCAATGAGATGGAGCGGGATTTGGTTCAATCGGGAGCGATTGTTTTGAAATTCTGGATGCAGATAGATAAAGAGGAACAGGAACGACGATTTTTGGAACGGCAGAGTAATCCTGAGAAACAATGGAAAATCACAGAAGAAGACTGGAGAAATCGGGAAAAATGGGATCAATATGAAGAAGCAGTGGGTGAAATGCTTCTCAAAACATCAACACAATATGCGCCATGGGTTGTTGTAGAAGGAAATGATAAGCATTATGCAAGGATTAAAGTATTGGAAACAGTTGTAAAGGCGATGGAAGAGAGGGTGAAATTATGACGATCAGGGAACAACTGGAGGAACGGGAATATGATTATCTGAGTGTGTATGCTGCCAGAAGCAGAGAATCCAGAGGGCGCGAGAAAAAAGAAACAGAGTGCGATATCCGTCCGGTTTTCCAGCGAGACCGGGATCGAATTCTCCATTGTAAGGCCTTTCGGAGACTGAGACAAAAAACACAGGTATTTTTATTGCCGGATGGAGATCATTATCGAACAAGGCTTACCCATACACTGGAGGTGTCTCAGAATGCCAGAACAATTGCAAAAGCGCTTCGACTCAATGAAGACTTGGCGGAGGCGATTGCGCTGGGTCATGATCTGGGGCATACTCCGTTTGGACATGCAGGGGAACGTGCGTTGAATGCGGTGTATCATTTTGAACACAATGAACAAAGTTTGAGAGTTGTGGAACGGCTGGAGAGACAAGGGCGGGGGCTGAACCTGACCTGGGAGGTACGAGATGGAATATTGAACCATAAAACAGCAGGCAGACCGCATACGCTGGAAGGACAGATCGTGCGGCTGTCAGATAAAATTGCGTATATCAATCATGATATTGATGATGCAATCCGGGGAGGGATTCTGCGGGAAGAAGAAATTCCGGCAGAAATTCGGAATGTGTTGGGAGCCACCGGGAAAGAACGATTGGATACAATGGTACATAATGTGATTGTAAATAGTATGGAATGTCCTACAATACAGATGTCTGAGGAAGTCAGTCAGGCAATGGCAGATCTGCGTAAATTTATGTTTCAAAATGTATATTTAAATCCTGAGGCGAAAGGGGAAGAACAGAAGGCAATCCGTTTGGTAAAACAACTATATGAATATTACATCGAACATCCGGAGCGTCTGCCTGAAAAATATGCGGATGCGATACAGAAAGAAATTGACCCGAAGGAACAGATTATCTGCGATTTTATTGCGGGAATGACAGATCATTATGCAGTGATGAAATATGAAGAAATCTTCGTGCCACAGGCGTGGAAGAATTAAAATAAAAATATTTTTGAAAAAATAAAGGAAACGGAAAAGTTTTGTCGAATATATACTATGTGGAGGTAATTATGTATTATTCGGATGAGTTAATAGAAGAAGTCAGAATGAAAAATGACATAGTAGATGTGATTTCCGGATATGTACGTCTGCAAAAGAAGGGAAGTTCTTATTTTGGGCTTTGTCCGTTTCACAATGAAAAGTCCCCATCTTTTTCTGTCAGCAGACAAAAGCAGATGTATTATTGCTTTGGATGTGGTGCCGGAGGAAATGTTTTTACATTTTTGATGGAGTATGAGAATTTGACGTTTGTAGAAGCAGTGCAGATGCTTGCGGATCGAGCCGGAGTCGAACTGCCTAAGATGGAGTATTCAAAAGAAGCGAAAGAACGGGCGGATTTAAAATCTATCCTTTTGGAAATCAATAAGGCAGCTGCACAATACTATTATGTACAGCTGAAAAGTGAGCAGGGCAGAGTTGGATATACATATTTGAAAAATCGTGGACTTTCTGATGACACGATCAAGGCATTTGGTCTGGGATTTTCGAACAAGAGCAATCAGGATTTATATCAATATCTAAAGTCAAAGGGATACCGGGAAGAGCATATTCGTCAGGCAGGATTGATCAGTACGGATGAGAGAAATGGCGTTTATGATAAGTTCTGGAATCGGGTTATGTTTCCGATCATGGATGTGAACAGCCGGGTGATTGGATTTGGCGGTCGGGTTATGGGCGACGCAAAGCCAAAGTATTTGAATTCTCCGGAGACACCGGTATTTGACAAGAGTCGTAATTTGTATGGGCTTAATCGGGCACGCTCTTCAAAAAAGCCATATTTTCTTCTGTGTGAAGGGTATATGGACGTGATCGCTTTGCATCAGGCGGGATTTACCAATGCGGTTGCATCTTTGGGAACAGCATTGACACCTGGGCATGCGTCATTGATCAAAAGATATGTGCAGGAAGTATATTTGACATACGATAGTGATGAAGCGGGTACAAGAGCTGCGCTACGAGGGGTTCCTATCTTAAGAGCAGCGGGAATTTCAGCGAAAGTGATCCGGATGGATCCGTATAAAGATCCGGATGAGTTCATTAAGAATCTCGGAGCAGAAGAGTTTGAACGGCGTATCGGCAATGCTCGAAATGGATTTTTATTTGGGCTGGAAGTGCTTCAAAAGGGGTATGATATGGAGTCTCCGGAGGGGAAAACCGCATTTTTCCGAGAAGCGGCAAGAAGGTTGGCAGAGTTTGAAGATGAGTTGGAGCGGAACAATTATATAGAAGCGGTTGCAAAGGAATATAAGGTCAGTGTAGAAAGTCTTCAGAAACTGGTTGTAAAGACTGCTATTTCAGATGGGCAGGCGAGACCGGTAGAACGACCAAAAGTATTTCAGGAAAAACAGACGAAAAAGGAAGATGGGCATTTGACATCGCAGAAGGTGCTGCTGACATGGATGATTGAGGACAGACAGTTGTTTGGGAAAATCAGTCAGTATATCAGTCCGGAAGATTTTACGGAAGAATTGTACAGGACAGTTGCAGAGCTGCTTTACAAGCAGTACGCTGATGGAGAACTGAATCCGGCAAAGATTCTCAATCATTTTACAGAGGAAGAGACGCACCGGGAGGCTGCTTCACTTTTCCATACTCGGATTCGTGAACTGACGACCAGTCAGGAAAGAGAACAGGCTTTGAAGGAGACCATTCTTTTGGTTAAGAAGAACAGTATAGATGTTCAGACCCGGAATTTAAATCCTACGGATATGGCCGGTCTGCAGCGCTTGATGGAAGAAAAAAGAAAACTTGCAGATTTGAAGAAACTGCATATTTCTATAGATTAAGGATAAAATAAAAATGACGTGTCTATACATGGTATAGGCAAAGGAAGGAAGGACACATGGAAGAGAACGCACAGAAATTTTTAGAACGTCTAAAAGACCTGGTAGCACTTGGAAAGAAAAAGAAAAGTATTTTGGAGATTCAGGAAATCAACGACTTTTTCAGGGATATGGAATTGAATTCAGAACAAATGGAAAAAGTATTTGAGTATCTGGAATCAAATAATATTGATGTTCTGCGTATTAACAGTGATGATGATGCTGATCTTGATGTAGATATGGACATTGATGGGATGATTTCTGATGAAGACGATGTAGATGTAGAGAATATTGATCTCTCTGTTCCGGATGGAGTCAGCATTGAGGATCCGGTTCGAATGTACTTAAAAGAAATCGGAAAAGTTCCATTGCTTAGTGCAGAGCGTGAAATTGAGTTGGCGCAGCGTATGGAAGAGGGAGATGAAGATGCCAAGAAAGAACTGGCAGAAGCAAATCTTCGACTGGTTGTCAGTATTGCTAAGCGTTATGTAGGACGTGGAATGTTATTCTTGGATTTGATTCAGGAAGGTAATCTGGGATTGATCAAAGCAGTGGAAAAGTTTGATTATCACAAAGGATATAAATTCAGTACTTATGCTACCTGGTGGATTCGTCAGGCGATTACAAGAGCAATTGCAGATCAGGCAAGAACCATTCGTATTCCGGTGCACATGGTTGAGACAATTAATAAACTGATTCGTGTGTCCAGACAGTTGCTGCAGGAATTAGGACGTGAACCCACGCCGGAAGAGATTGCGAAAGAGTTGGACATGCCGGTTGAACGAGTGCGTGAGATCTTGAAGATTTCCCAGGAACCGGTATCTTTGGAAACTCCGATTGGAGAAGAAGAGGACAGTCATTTGGGTGATTTTATTCAGGATGACAATGTTCCGGTTCCGGCAGAGGCAGCAGCACAGACCTTGCTCAAGGAACAGTTGGATGAAGTTTTGGATACGTTAACAGAACGTGAACAGAAGGTACTGAGACTGCGTTTTGGTATGAATGACGGACGTGCAAGGACGCTTGAGGAAGTTGGAAAAGAGTTCGACGTAACACGAGAACGTATTCGTCAGATCGAGGCGAAAGCACTGCGTAAGCTCAGACATCCGAGCAGAAGCAGAAAATTAAGAGATTATTTGGATTGATGAAAAAAGAATAAGCAGGGGGATAACAGGATGGAATTGTCCAAACGATTGTTTGCAGTTGCATCCCTGGTAACGCCGGGAAACAGAATCGCGGATATAGGCACAGATCATGCTTATATCCCGATTTATCTTATGGAGAAAAAAAGAAGTATCTCTGCGATTGCCATGGATGTAAACAAAGGACCGCTGGAACGGGCGGAAGTACATATAGAAGAGGCTGGACTTCAAGATCTGATAGAGACTCGTCTTTCGGATGGGTTTGAAAAATTAGTTCCGGGTGAGGTGGATTGCGCTGTCATTGCAGGAATGGGAGGCGGATTGGTGATAAAAATTCTGTCTGCATATCCGGAGGTTACCTCTCGACTGAAGGAGTGTGTGCTGCAGCCTCAGTCGGAAATTGCGAAAGTTCGTGCATTTCTCTTGCAACAGGGATTTCAGTTTGTGGAAGAAGATATGGTATTGGACGAGGGAAAATATTATCCGATGATGAAGGTGGTTCCGTCAAAAACATCTGAAGCAGAGCCGAAATTTGACGGGTGGACGGAAACAGAACTACGTTTTGGAAAATTGCTTTTGGAAGAGAAAAACCCGGTTTTACATACTTTTCTGAAGAGAGAATATACATTACATAAACAGATCCTGAAGAGACTTGAAGAGAAGAGCGGAGAAAAGATAGAAAAGCGCAAAAGTGAACTGAAAGAGGATTTATATCATATAGAGAAAGGGCTGGAGTATTATGCAGTGTAAAGAAGTGACAGAATTAATCGAAACTGTATACCCGAAAAGCGCCGCTTTAAGTCTTGATAATGTGGGGCTGCAGGCGGGCAGAAGTGAGAAAGAAGTAAATCGTATTTATCTGGCGCTTGATGCGACAGAGGAAGTGATCTGTGATGCAATTGAAAAAAAAGCCGATTTATTAATCACACATCATCCTTTGATTTTTACGCCATTAAAGGCGGTGACAGATCAAGATTTTGTGAGCAGAAGGATTTTAAAATTGATCCAGAATGATGTTTCGTATTATGCCATGCATACAAATTATGATGTGCTCGGAATGGCGGCGCTTGCAGAAAAAAAGTTTGAGCTTATAGATGCGGAAGTATTGGATGAAACCGCAGAAATAAATGGAAATGCAGAAGGAATCGGACGGATTGGGGACAGGAAAGAAAGCATGACTTTACAGGAATGTTGTGCTGTGGTGAAAGACAGTCTGGGTCTGCAACATGTGAAGGTGTTTGGAGATTTAAACAGCAGAGTTCAAAGACTCGCAATTTCACCCGGATCCGGAAAGAGTGCAGTGAAACCGGCTTTGGAAAAGAAGGCAGATGTACTCATAACAGGAGATATCGGTCATCATGACGGTCTGGATGCAATGGAGCAAGGACTTTGTGTGATTGATGCCGGACATTATGGGACGGAATATATGTTTATTGAAGATATGAAACTTTTTTTGCAGAAGTATTGTCCGGATCTTTGCATAGAAACTGCAGAAGTTAAATTTCCGTTTCAAGTGATCTAAACGTCACAATATAAGAAAATAAGAAGATGGATGCAAGGAGGATTGGTCATGGAGAAAAAAATGTGTATTGTACAAATTGGGAATCAAAGCAGGCAGTATGAATCGGGCACCTCATTTCTGAAAATTGCAGAGGATTTCCAGGGAGAATATAAACATGAAATTGTACTTGTGAATCTGGATGGGAATCGTCTGCAAGAGTTAAACCGATTTTTAGACAGAGACTGCAGTTTGGAGTTTGTAACAACTGCAGATCAGGCAGGACATGAGACATATCGCCGGAGCATGAGTTTCTTGTTGGTGAAAGCAGTTCATGATGTGGGCGGACATGATCAAGTGAAACGTGTCAGAATTCATTTTTCGGTAAGTAAGGGATATTATTGCACGGTAGAAGGAAATGTTACTTTAAATGAAGCGTTTTTGGAGAAGGTCGCAATGCGTATGCGGGAATTATGTGAGGCAAAGATTCCGATTATGAAACGATCCGTACGGACCAGTGAAGCGGTTGATCTATTTCGCAAGCATGGCATGTATGATAAAGAACGATTGTTCGGATATCGACGCGTTTCTAATGTAAATATTTATACGATCAATGAATTTGAGGACTATTATTATGGGTATATGGTTCCTGATACCGGATATTTAAAATACTTTTCCCTTCATTTGTACGATGAAGGTTTTGTGCTGCAAATGCCTACCATGGAAGAACCTGAAACAGTACCGGAATTTCATCCAAGAGAAAAATTATTTCAAGTATTAAAAGAGTCTGTTGTATGGGGAGATATCCAAGATATAGAAACGGTAGGGGCTTTGAATGACCGGATCACAAAAGATAATATGCAGGAGGCTGTTCTGGTACAGGAAGCATTTCAGGAACGGCAGATCGGAGAAATTGCGAAACAGATTGCAGAGCGTCCGGATGTGAAAATGGTCTTGATTGCAGGTCCGTCTTCTTCAGGTAAAACAACCTTTTCCCATCGGCTTTCGATCCAGTTACGGGTGAATGGATTAAAACCGCATCCGATCGCTGTTGACAATTATTTTGTAGACAGGGAAAAGACTCCGAAAGATGAAAATGGAAATTATAATTTTGAATGTTTGGAAGCGATTGATACCGTACGGTTTAATCAGGATATGAAAGCATTGTTAAATGGAGAAGAGGTATATTTGCCGATCTTTAATTTTAAGACAGGGAAAAGAATGGAATCTACAAAACCTAAAAGACTGGGAAGTCAGGATATTTTAGTGGTTGAAGGAATTCATTGTCTGAACCCGAAATTGACAGAGATGTTGGATGATTCTAACAAATTTAAAATATATATTAGTGCATTGACACAGTTGAATATTGATGAACATAATCGGATTCCTTCAACGGACGGACGCTTGATCCGGCGTATTGTAAGAGATGCGCGCACACGCGGAACGTCCGCAACACAGACAATTGCAATGTGGAAGTCGGTGAGAGATGGGGAAGAGAAAAATATTTTCCCATTCCAAGAGGAAGCTGACGTGATGTTTAATTCATCGCTGTTGTATGAACTGGCGGTTTTAAAACAGTATGTTGAGCCTTTGCTTTTTGGGGTGGATAAACAGGCGCCGGAATATACAGAGGCAAAAAGACTATTGAAGTTTTTTGATTATTTTGTGGGCATAGGAAGCGAATTTATTCCGACGAATTCTTTGTTGAGAGAGTTTATCGGAGGCGGTTGTTTCCAGGTATAAGAAGAAAGAATGACTGACAGTCCGGATGTTTTGCATCCGGACTGTTTTTCTGTGTTTTCTTTGTATGAAAAGCGAAATAATAGTTGACTTTTAGTTTAGTGTATGTATAATAAATTTTGGTAAACAAAAAATTTAGTGATTGTAAATGTATGTAGAATAAGAGGATGATAAAATGACTATTGAAGAGCAGATAGGAGCAAAGATTCGAGACTTGCGGAACCAGAATGGGCTTACCCAGGAAGAACTTGCGGACAGAACCGAATTGACGAAGGGATTTATCTCTCAGTTAGAGCGAGGACTGACAGCGCCATCGGTATCCACGCTGCTTGATATAGTGGAGTGTCTGGGAACGAATCTGTCAGAGTTTTTTCATGAGAAAGACGACTTACAGGTGGTTTACCGGAAAGAAGATTATTTTGAAAAAGAAGATGAGGATAAAAACAGCATTACATGGCTGATCGCAAGTGCACAAAGCAGAAGTCTTGAACCGATTCTAGTGCGGCTTCAGCCGGGAAAGTCGATGCCTGAAGATAAACCTCATGAAGGTGAAGAATACGGTTATGTACTGGAAGGCGAGATTATTTTACAATATGGAGAAGAGACGTATAAGGTAAAGAAAGGCGATTCCTTTATCTTTCCGGCAGATCGAAAACATAAGATAAGTTCAGCTTGTAAAAGGGTGTCTACGATTTTATGGATCAGCACCCCACCAAGCTTTTAAGGAGGAAGAACATGGCAGATGTGATTTTGGAATTGGATTCCATCAGTAAGTCTTTTGATGGAGAACAGGTAATTGATAATTTAAATCTGGAAATTCAGCGGAATGAGTTCATTACGCTTTTAGGGCCGTCAGGCTGCGGAAAATCGACTACACTTCGGATTATCGGAGGTTTTGTTAAACCTGATGAAGGCAGAGTGTTATTTGAAGGAAAAGATATTACCAATCTGACTCCGGATAAAAGGAATGTGAATACTGTTTTTCAGAAGTATTCCTTGTTTCCTCATATGACAGTTGCAGAAAATATTGCATTCGGTCTGAAATTAAAAAAGAAAAGTCAGCAGTATATCAAGGATAAGATTGCATATGCACTGAAATTGGTGAATATGGAGGGATACGGCAATCAGTCACCTACCGTTTTGAGCGGAGGTCAGCAACAGCGTGTGGCGATTGCACGAGCAATTGTTAACGAACCTAAAATTCTGTTGTTGGATGAGCCTCTTGGTGCGCTGGACTTGAAACTTCGTCATGAGATGCAGCGGGAATTGATCAAAATCAAACAAGAAGTAGGAATTACATTCGTCTATGTTACACATGATCAGGAAGAGGCTTTGACGATGTCAGATAGAATCATTGTAATGAATCAGGGAATCATTCAGCAGATGGGTACCTCTAAGAGCATTTATGATGAACCTCAGAATGCATTTGTTGCAGATTTTATCGGAGACAGTAATATTATCGATGGAATTATGAAAGAAGACCGTCTGGTACAGATTCAAAATGTAATGATTCCATGTGTTGATACGGGATTTGCGAAAAATGAACTGGTAGACGTAGTGATTCGTCCGGAGGATCTGCTGATCGTAGAAGAAGAGGCAGGGTATCTGAAAGGTATGGTTGTTTCCATCATTTTTAAGGGTGCTTATTATGAGATTAAAGTTCGTGTAGATCAGTATGAGTGGAGTGTACAGAGTGTAAATCCGGCGCAGATCGGAAGTATGGTTGGATTGACGATTTTACCGGATAATATTCAGATTATGCATAAACCTCATTCCAAAGACGCGGAGGTCGTAAAAGAGAATGAATAGAGTAAAAAGTATCAATAAAAGAAGCTGGTTAGCTTCTCCGTATATAGTCTGGATCATAGGTTTTACTGTGATACCGATGATTATGATTTTTCGATATGCTTTTACAGATGAAAGCGGCGCGTTTACTGTATCGCAGATTACTGCAATTTTAGATCCGGTTCATTTAAAAGCGTTGATATTTTCTCTTCAGATAGCAATCGGAAGTACGTTCATCTGTATTCTTTTGTCTTATCCTTTGGTTATGGCAATGAGGCGGTTGAATCTGGGAAAACAGGGATTTGCATTATTTATTTTGATTCTGCCCATGTGGATGAACTTCATATTGCGTATTCTGGCATGGCAGATGATCTTGTCGAATAATGGAATTTTGAATTTTCTGTTGCAAAAGATTGGCCTGGAGCCTTTAGCGATTGCAAATTCCGGAACGGCAATTATGATTGGAATGGTATATGATTATCTGCCCTATATGGTGCTGCCGATTTTCAATGCAATAGCGGAAATTGATGAAGATATTATTGAAGCGGCAAAAGATTTGGGGGCTGGAAGTCTGACTATTTTTAGAAAAATTATTTTTCCGTTATCTGTTCCGGGACTGCTGAGTGGAATTGTCATGGTATTTGTTCCGTCTATGACGTCATTTGTCGTATCTGATATTTTAGGCGGAGGAAAACTGCAGTTGGTTGGAAATATTATTGAACAGGAATTTACAAAGAGTATGAATTGGCATCTGGGTTCAGGTTTGTCAGTGTCACTGATGATATTCGTTTTAATCAGTATGGCGTTTACAATGAAACATGATGCAGAAGGGAAGGGGTCCGCGATATGGTAGAAAGAATAAAGGACTGGGTCAGTCGGTTTTATCTCGGATTGATTATATTATTCTTATATGCTCCGATTATGGTGTTGATCGTACTTTCTTTTAATAATTCTCGGTCACGTGTGAAATGGGGCGGTTTTACATTAAACTGGTATGTGCGGTTGTTCTCGAATCGTCAGATATCAGAAGCGCTGACAACAACATTGGTGCTGGCAACTGTTTCGGCACTGATTGCTACCTTGATCGGCGTGATCGGAGCGCTTGGGATTCATGCAATGCGTCAAAAAAACTATCAGATTGCAATGGTGTTTACCAATATTCCAATGGTGAATGCAGACATCGTTACGGGAATTGCGCTGATGCTTTGGTTTGTACGTTTTATTCCACTTGGATTTGGAAGTGTGCTGCTGGCACATATTACATTTAATATTCCTTACGTGATTTTAAGTGTTATGCCGAAAATCCAGCAGATGAATCTGAGTGTGTATGAGGCGGCGAGAGATTTGGGAGCAAATGCAGTTTACGGATTTTTTAAAGTAATTCTTCCTCAGTTGACAGGGGGAATCGTGTCCGGATTTTTTATGGCATTTACGATGTCGATGGATGATTTTGTGATTACTTATTTTACAAAGGGTCCGGGAGTAAACACATTGTCTACGATGATCTATGGCGAAATACGAAAGGGTATCAAACCGGAAATGTATGCATTGTCAACGATTATTTTTGCATTTGTTTTTGTTTTGTTACTTGCAGCGAATTATCTTCCTCAGAGAAAGAGCAAAACAGTAAAGGAGAGGGCTTGATTATGAAAAAAAGAGTTTTATGTGCAGTTATGGCGCTGGCACTGGGAGTAGGACTGCTTGCAACAGGATGCGGTGGTTCAAAGGAAAAAAAAGGAACGCTTACGGTGTTTAATTATGGAGAATATATGGATCCGGCGGTGTTGGATATGTTCTATGATGAAACAGGGATTGAAGTGAAGTACGAAGAAGCATTGACACCGGAAGAAATGTACACGAAGTACAAATCAGGAGCCATTGAGTATGATTTGCTTTGCTCTACGGATTATATGATTGAAAAGTTAATCCAAGAAGGAGAACTTCAGGAAATTGATATTGAATCTATGGAGAATGCGGGAAATATTGGAGAAAAATATTGGGATTTTTCAAAAGCTTTTGACCCGGAGAATAAGTATACGGTTCCATATTTTTGGGGAACTGTAGGAATCCTCTATGATAAGACTAAGGTGAAAGGACCGGTTGATAGTTGGGATGTATTGTTTGATGGGGAATATGCCGGAGAAGTGATTATGCAGAACAGTATGCGCGATACATTATCTGTAGCGTTGAAGGCATTGGGATATTCAGTGAATACCAACGATGAAAATGAAATCCGTCAGGCGTATGACCTTCTGACGAAACAGAAACCGGATGTACAGGCATATCTGGTGGATGAAGCTCGTGATGAAGTAGTTGCAGGCAATGCTGCGATGGCGCTGGTGTATTCCGGAGAAGCATATTTGGGAAGAGAATATAATGGAAATCTGGAGTATGTTGTTCCAAAAGAAGGTTCACAGGTATGGCAGGATTCATGGGGAGTGACAAAAAACTGTAAAAATCTCGATATGGCAATGCAGTTTTTGGATTTTCTCTGCAGAGAAGATGTAGCTCAGATGAATTTTGAATATATATATTATTCTACCCCGAATGAGGCTGTTATTGAATCCTTGTCTGAAGAGGAGCGTAAAGATGAAACATTGGTTCCGGCAGATGAGATAACTGAGAATTGTGAAGTATGTGTGCAGCAGTCTCCTGAGATTCTGGCTTTAGAAAATGAATTGTGGAAACAGTTGAAAGCAGAATAAAAGTAAGAAAAAAGAGAGCATTGTCCAATAAGGAGCTTATCAAGTGTTGGACAGTGTTCTCTTTTTTGCAGGATAGTCCCATTTGGTGTGGCTACTGATAGAAATCCTTGACAGAATCCAGTTTGCAGCTCATATTCTGCAGAAGAAGATCCACCAGCGTGATTGCAGTCATAGATTCTACTACAACAACAGCACGTGGAACGATAATAGGATCATGTCGGCCTTTGATGATAATTTCTGTATTTTCACCGGTTGTAGTAATCGTATTCTGCGGCTGGGCAATGGATGGTGTTGGTTTGATATAGGCACGAAGTACAATACTGGAACCGTCACTCATACCGCCTAAAATTCCCCCTGCATGGTTGGTTTCTTTTTGGACACTTCCATCTTCGTGGATATAAAATGCGTCATTATTTTTGCTGCCGTTGGAAGCAGAAACCTGGTAGCCATCACCGAATTCAATTGCTTTAACGGCGCCGATGGAGGTGATTGCCTGAGAAAGTACAGCGTCCAGTTTTTCAAAGACAGGTTCTCCGATTCCGGCAGGCATGCCGTTTACAACGCATTCTATGATTCCACCGGAGGAATCCAGATTCTGCATCATGCGGTCCAAATAAGCAGAGGCCTCCTGAGCGCGTGAATTATTCGGCATGTATAAAGGGTTCTGCATGATTTCATCATAATGATATTCGGATGTATCTAATACAACCGGTCCAATTCCTTTTGAATATGCGGTTAATGTGATACCGAGTTCTTTTAAAATCAGAGCAGCAACTGCTCCGGCTGCAGTGCGGCCGATTGTTTCTCGAACGGAAGATGGACCGCCGTAATGATAATCGCGGAAACCATATTTTGCATCGTATGTATAGTCGGCATGTCCCGGACGATAAACAGAAGCGATATTACCATAATCATGAGAACGCTGATCCTGATTTCGTATTAAAAGTGAAATTGGTGTACCTGTAGTTCGTCCTTCAAAGATTCCGGACAGTATTTCTACGGTATCTCCTTCCTGGCGTTTTGTTGCATATTTGCTTTGGCCGGGTTTCCGGCGGTCTAAAAATACTTGAATATCGTCTGCTGTAAGAGCAAGTCCGGCAGGGCATCCATCGATGACAACACCAATGGCTGCACCATGAGATTCTCCCCAGGTTGTAATGCGGAATAGTTTTCCAAATGATGAACCACTCATAGTTTTTCCTTCTTTCTGTAAAAAATAGATAGAAAAAGTATATCTCATACGCTTTTATATTGCAACTTGAACATGAAAAAAATTGTTTTATCAGGGAATCCTTAATTTTCATTTAAATCCGAGAAATTTACTGTACAATTTCTAAGATACATAATATAATAATGGCTAGATATTGAGTAAAATAAAGGGAGTAATACTATATGAGCAAAAAAAATAAAAAGCAGAAGGATAAGCAGAACATAGAAGACGAAGTCCTTTTTCTTGATGAGGATTACTGGCTGGATGAGGACGATGAAGAACTGGATGATGCATCAGAAGATGAAGGTGAATATGAGATAGAAGAATATGATGAAATAGAAGATGAAGAGCTTGTTCCGAAAAAGAGAAATCGAAAAAAGATTGGTATTATTATTGGCAGTATCGTAGGTGTGATTGCGGCTGTTTATATAGGTATCTCGATTTTCTTTATGAGTCATTTTTATATCAATACAGAGATTAACGGACATTCTTTTTCTGGAAAAACAGCAGCTGATGTGGAATCTTTTATGAAAAAAGAAGTGCAGGGATATGAACTGACTGTTTATGAGAAAGACAACAAGAAAGATACCATTTTGGGATCGGACATATCTTTGGAATATAAGAAAAATAATGATATAGAGGATGCATTGAAAAAACAAAATGCATTTTTATGGCCTATGGCATTTTTTGCGGAAAGTTCTACACAAGTGGTAGTAGATGTTACATATGATGAGAAGGCATTGAATCAGAAGATTGCTGAACTTCAATCAGTAACAGCAGAGCAGATTCCGGCAGTGAATGCATATCCGAAGTACGATGGGGAGAAGTTTGTTGTAGAACCGGAACAGTTGGGAACAGCAGTGGATATGGAAGTTTTACAAAAGAAGATTCATGAAGCGATTGCAGCTTTTCAGCCGGAGCTTTATATGGAAAAGGAAAAATGCTATGCACTTCCCAAGTATACTTCTGATTCAAAGGAAGTAGAAGCAGCATGTACAGCAATGAATCAATATTTAAAAGCAAGTATTACCTACACTATGGATGAAAATGTAATTGTAGATAAGGAATTGATTTCCACATGGCTGACAGTAGATGATAAAATGCAGGTGATCTTCAATGAAACTGCTGTTAAGGAATGGTTATCTGCCTTTGGCGAGAAATACGATACGATGGGTGGTACAAGAACAATTACCAGCCCTTGGGGAAAAACTGCAGAAGTAAGCGGTGGAGACTATGGATGGTCAATCGATGAAGATACAGAGTTTGCTGCCTTGGTAGCCAGCATTAAAAACGGCGAAGTCGTTACAAAGGAGCCGGCATATTATGATGGCGGAACAGCGGCGTCTCATGGACCGCAGGATTGGGGGACTACCTATCTGGAAGTGGATCTGTCTGCGCAGCATATGTGGTTTATTGTTGACGGAGCGGTTGCCCTCGAGACAGATGTTGTAACAGGAGAGCCAATTCCTGCCAAGGAAACTACTCAGGGAGTATGGTTTGTAAAGGAAATGCAGCAAAATAAGACGTTAGTCGGGGATATTGTGCCCGGCACCGGCAAACCGGAATACGAAACCCCGGTTTCATATTGGATGCGTATTACCTGGTCCGGTATCGGATTTCATGATGCTACATGGCAATCGGCTTTTGGCGGCACACTGAATCAAATTCCGGGTGTCGGCTCACATGGATGTATTAATATGCCGTATGATATGGCGGGAGCATTGTATAATATGCTGCCAATGGGAACACCGGCGATCGTCCATTATTAAATTTGTAAAAAAGAGGAAAGAGGTTATTATGTACGAAATTATAAAAAAGGACGGAATGGCAAAACGCGGACGTCTGCATACCGTTCACGGAACGATCGAGACACCGGTTTTTATGAATGTGGGAACGGTTGCTGCGATCAAAGGCGCTGTTTCTACGGATGATCTGCGTCAAATTAAAACGCAGGTGGAATTGTCCAATACGTATCATTTGCATGTGCGAACCGGAGATCGTGTAATCAAACAGTTAGGCGGACTCCATAAGTTTATGAATTGGGATCGACCGATTCTGACCGATTCCGGCGGATTTCAGGTGTTTTCCCTTGCAGGATTGAGAAAAATCAAAGAAGAAGGAGTACATTTCCATTCCCATATAGATGGAAGGAAAATTTTTATGGGGCCGGAGGAGAGTATGCAGATTCAGTCAAATCTGGCATCGACAATTGCAATGGCACTTGATGAATGTCCGTCCAGTGTAGCAGAACGGGCATATATTGAGCAATCAGTAGCAAGAACAACCAGATGGCTGAAACGATGTAAAGCAGAAATGGAGCGTCTGAACGGTCTGCCTGATACGATCAATCAAAAACAGTTGTTGTTTGGAATTAATCAGGGCGGTGTCTATGAAGATATTCGTGTGGAACACGCCCGTCAGATTGCGGCTTTGGATCTGGATGGATATGCGGTTGGTGGTTTGGCAGTAGGCGAAAGTCATGAGGATATGTACCGTATTCTGGATGCGGTTGTACCGGAACTTCCGGAAAACAAACCGACATATCTGATGGGAGTCGGAACACCTGCAAATATACTGGAAGGTGTTGACCGCGGAGTTGATTTTTTTGACTGTGTATATCCTACAAGAAATGGAAGACATGGACATGTATATACCAATCATGGAAAACTGAATTTATTCAATGCGAAGTATGAACTGGATGAGCGGCCGATAGAAGAAGGGTGTCAATGTCCGGCGTGCAGAAGTTACAGCAGGGCATATATCAGACATTTATTAAAAGCTAAAGAAATGTTAGGTATGCGTCTCTGTGTGTTGCATAATTTGTATTTCTATAATACGATGATGGAAGAGATTCGCGAAGCGATTGAGGCCGGCTGTTATAAGGATTATAAGAAGAAAAAATTAGAAGGTGTGCTTCAAAAGAATTGAGTTTTTATATATTTAAGCAAAAATATGTTGAAGAATGTACAAGGTTTGTGTATAATGTATAGTATTGCTTAAAGAAGTAGTTAGGAGGAAGTAACATGTATGGTTTATTAGCTTCAGGCGGTGGCAGTATGATTACTATCATTTTAGTTTATGCAGTAATCCTCGGAGGAATGTGGTTCCTTTTGATGCGCCCGCAAAAGAAAGAGCAAAAAAGAATTCAGGCAATGCTTTCCACAATGGAAGTTGGAGATACTGTTCTGACAACAAGTGGATTTTACGGTGTAATCATTGATATTACAGACGAAGATGTAATTGTTGAGTTTGGTAATAATAAGAACTGCCGTATCCCGATGCAGAAAGCAGCAATCGCACAGTTGGAAAAACCAAGTGCTGAATAATGTGAGTGTAAAGAACCGGAGGCGTTATGGCTTCCGGTTTTTTTTTAAATGTCCGGGGGATGTTGTTTTGAAATTCGGAAACGAAAAAGAAAACAAAACACTTTCACGTATTAAAGGGTTGAAATGTGTCTGGAAATAGGGTATTATAAATAGAAAAGTTTTTGGAATAAGGAAGGATGAGGCAGAAATGAAGCTGAATATAGGTGTGATCAAAGGAGACGGGATTGGTCCAGAGATTGTAACAGAAGCCATGAAAGTATTGGATAAGGTTGGAGAATTATACGGTCATGAGTTTCAGTATACGCAGCTTCTAATGGGAGGGGCTTCTATTGATGTTCATGGTGTTCCGTTGACAGAAGAGACGATTCAACTGGCTAAGAAAAGTGATGCTGTTTTGATGGGCTCGATAGGCGGGGATGCTAAGACATCACCCTGGTACCAGTTAGAACCTTCGAAGAGGCCGGAGGCAGGTCTTCTACAGATTAGAAAAGAATTGAATCTGTTTGCAAATTTGCGGCCGGCAGTGTTGTATGACGAGTTGAAGGGTGCATGTCCTCTGAAAGAGGAAATCACAGAGGGCGGATTTGATATGATGATCATGCGTGAACTGACCGGGGGACTCTATTTTGGGGCACGTTCTACAGAAGAAATTGACGGAGTTTTAACTGCTTGTGATTCGCTTACATACAATGAAAATGAGATTCGAAGGATTGCAAGAAGGGCATTTGATATTGCAATGAAACGGCGGAAAAAGGTGACCAGTGTCGATAAAGCAAACGTATTAGATTCTTCCAGATTATGGAGAAAAGTTGTGGAAGAAGTTGCCGGAGATTATCCGGAAGTAAAACTTGAGCATATGCTGGTGGATAATTGTGCAATGCAGCTGGTAAAAGATCCAAGACAGTTTGATGTGATTTTGACAGAGAACATGTTTGGAGATATTTTGTCAGATGAAGCAAGTATGGTTACAGGTTCGATCGGTATGCTTGCATCTGCAAGTTTGAATGAGACGAAGTTTGGATTGTATGAGCCAAGTGGAGGCTCAGCTCCTGATATTGCAGGAAAAGGAATTGCAAATCCGATAGCAACGATTCTTTCGGCGGCAATGATGTTGAGATTTTCCTTTGATCTGGATAAGGAAGCAAGTGCAATCGAAAATGCAATCGAACGTGTATTGGAAGAAGGATATCGGACAATTGATATTATGTCAGAAGGTAAAATACAGATTGGTACTTCTGAAATGGGTGATAAAATCTGTAACAATATAATATAATCAGGAAAGTGAGGCTATACATATGAGAAGTGATACAGTTACAAAGGGAATGCAGCAGGCACCTCACCGCTCGCTGTTTCATGCGTTGGGAATGACACAGGAAGAATTGGACAGACCGTTGATTGGTGTTGTTTGTTCTTATAATGAAATTGTTCCCGGACATATGAATCTGGATAAGATTTGTGATGCCGTAAAAATGGGCGTTGCAATGGCAGGAGGAACTCCGATCATGGTTCCTGCAATTGCAGTTTGTGATGGAATTGCAATGGGACATATTGGAATGAAGTATTCACTGGTGACAAGAGATTTGATTGCAGATTCCACAGAGGCTCTTGCAATGGCGCATCAGTTTGATGGATTGGTAATGATTCCAAATTGTGACAAAAATGTACCCGGGCTTTTAATGGCGGCTGCCAGAGTTAATATTCCGACAGTATTTGTCAGTGGTGGTCCAATGCTTGCAGGGCGTGTAAAAGGACAGAAGAGAAGTTTATCCAGCATGTTTGAAGCTGTTGGTTCTTATGCTGCCGGAACAATGACGGAAGAGGATGTTTGTGAATTTGAAAATAAAGTGTGTCCGACGTGCGGTTCCTGTTCCGGAATGTACACAGCTAATAGTATGAACTGCCTGACAGAAGCCCTTGGTATGGGATTGCCGGGAAATGGTACGATACCGGCGGTTTATTCTGCCAGAATCCAGCTTGCGAAACATGCAGGTATGCAAGTGATGGAAATGGTGAAAAACAATATCCGTCCAAGAGATATTATGACAGAAGATGCAATTTTAAATGCATTAACGGTAGATATGGCGCTTGGATGTTCTACAAATAGTATGCTGCATTTACCGGCTATTGCCCATGAGATTGGAATGGACTTTGAGATTGATTTTGCCAATGGAATCAGTGAGAAAACACCGAATCTGTGTCATCTAGCACCTGCCGGTCCGACGTATATGGAAGATTTGAATGAGGCAGGCGGTGTTTCCGCAGTAATGAACGAACTGAATAAGCTGGGCTTGTTACATACAGAATGTATGACTGTTACTGGAAAAACAGTTGGAGAAAATATTGAAAATGCAAAAAATCGTAATCCGGAAGTAATTCGCCCGGTAGAGAATCCATACAGTACAACCGGCGGGCTTGCTGTATTAAAAGGAAATCTGGCACCAGATGGAAGCGTTGTAAAGCGTTCTGCTGTTGTAGATGAAATGTTAGTTCATGAAGGACCGGCCAGAGTATTTGATTGCGAAGAGGATGCGATTGATGCAATTAAAGGTGGAAAAATTAATCCGGGAGATGTCGTTGTTATTCGCTATGAAGGACCAAAAGGTGGACCTGGAATGCGTGAGATGCTGAATCCGACTTCTGCGATTGCAGGAATGGGATTGGGTTCTTCTGTTGCATTGATTACAGATGGACGTTTCAGCGGTGCATCCAGAGGGGCATCCATCGGACACGTGTCTCCGGAAGCGGCAGTGGGTGGCCCGATTGCGCTTGTGGAAGAAGGAGATCTGATCCGAATTAATATTCCGGAATTGAAACTGGAGATTGCAGTATCTGATGAGGAACTTGCAGAGAGAAGAAAGAAATGGCAGCCAAGAGAACCGAAAGTAACTACTGGATATTTGGCAAGATATGCGTCCATGGTGACATCAGGAAATCGTGGGGCAATCTTAGAAATACCAAAGAATCAATAGGAGGAAGGCTCATGCAGTTAACAGGAGCAGAAATAGTAATCGAATGTTTGAAAGAGCAGGGAGTGGATACTGTTTTCGGATATCCGGGCGGTGCGATTTTAAATGTTTATGATGCTTTATATAGGCATAGTGGAGAAATTCGGCATATCTTGACTTCACATGAGCAGGGGGCATCCCATGCTGCAGATGGATATGCGCGAGCAACAGGAAAAGTAGGTGTTTGTTTTGCAACCAGTGGACCGGGAGCAACAAATCTGGTAACTGGAATTGCGACTGCGTATATGGATTCAATCCCGATTGTGGCGATTACATGTAATGTCGGTGTTTCACTTCTTGGAAAGGATAGTTTTCAGGAAATTGATATTACCGGAATCACGATGCCGATTACCAAACATAATTTTATTGTAAAGGATATTACAAAACTGGCGGATACGATTCGAAAAGCATTTAATATTGCTCGCAGCGGACGCCCTGGACCGGTATTGATTGATATTCCAAAGGATATCACTGCTGCAAAAACAAATTATGAATGTGTTGAAATTGAGCCGTATTATCCGGATTCGTCGAATATTTCTGAAAGTGAAGTTGAGACAGCAGTTGCAATGATTAAAAAGGCGAAACGGCCATATATTTTTGTTGGCGGCGGCGCAGTTTTATCTGATGCAAGCGATGAATTGATGGAGTTTGTCAATAAAGTAAATGCACCGGTTACAGACTCGCTGATGGGAAAAGGGGCATTTCCCGGAACAGATCCTCGTTATACAGGAATGCTCGGTATGCATGGAACCAAGGCATCAAATTATGGAGTAAGCGGCTGCGACTTATTAATTGTGATTGGAGCCAGATTTAGCGATCGCGTAACTGGAAATACGAAGACTTTTGCAAAAAAGGCAAAGATCCTGCAGTTTGATGTTGATCCTGCAGAGATGAATAAAAATGTAATGATTACGGCCGGAGTTGTGGGGGATATCAAGGAAGTATTGAAAAAAATCAATGCGAAACTGGAACCGCAGTCTCATACAGAGTGGGTAGAAATGGTCGAGGAATATAAGAAAAATTATCCATTGAAATATCATCCGGAAGGTTTGAGCGGGCCGTTTGTGGTAGAGGAAATTTATAAACAGACCAAAGGAGACGCAGTCATTGTAACGGAGGTAGGACAGCATCAGATGTGGGCAGCGCAATATTATAAATATACAAAGGCGCGAACCTTATTGACTTCCGGAGGCCTCGGAACAATGGGATATGGGCTCGGCGCATCTCTTGGCGCTAAGATGGGATGCCCGGAGAAAACCGTCGTAAATATTGCAGGAGACGGCTGTTTCCGTATGAATATGAATGAGATTGCAACAGCAGTCCGGCATCAGATTCCAATCATAGAAGTTGTTATTAACAATCATGTACTTGGAATGGTTCGTCAGTGGCAGAACTTATTTTATGAACAGCGTTATTCAGCGACTATCTTAAACGACGGAGTTGATTTTGTAAAACTTGCTGAGGCTATGGGGGCAGTAGGAATACGAGCCACAACTCGGGATGAATTTAAAGAGGCATTTGCAAAAGCGCTTACATTGCAAATGCCGGTTTTGATTGATTGTCAGATTGATTGTGACGACAAAGTGTGGCCAATGGTAGCGCCGGGAGCCGCGATCAGTGATGTGTTTGATGAAGAAGATTTGAAACAGAAAAAATAAAATATGAGGAGGAAGAAGAGATGAGCAGAGTATATAATTTTTCTGCAGGACCTGCAGTACTTCCGGAAGAAGTGCTGAAAGAAGCGGCAGAAGAAATGATGGATTATCGTGGAACAGGAATGTCGGTGATGGAGATGAGCCATCGTTCCAAAGCATTTGAAGAAATTATTGAGACAGCAGAAGCAGATTTACGAGAGTTGTTAAATATTCCGGATAATTATAAAGTATTGTTTTTGCAGGGGGGAGCATCACAGCAGTTTGCAATGATCCCTATGAATTTGATGAAGAATAAAGTGGCAGATTATATTATTACAGGTCAGTGGGCAAAAAAAGCTGCTCAGGAAGCTGAGAAATACGGTAAAGTAAATCGCGTTGCATCCTCAGCAGATAAAACATTTTCTTATATTCCGGATTGTTCCGATCTTCCAATATCTGAAGATGCGGATTACGTTTATATTTGTGAGAATAATACAATTTACGGAACAAAGTATAAACAACTTCCAAATACAAAAGGGAAACTGCTGGTATCAGATGTATCATCTTGTTTCCTGTCAGAGCCAATGGATGTCAGCAAATATGGAATAGTATACGGAGGAGTGCAGAAGAATATCGGACCTGCCGGTGTTGTCATTGTAATTATTCGTGAAGATCTGATTACTGAGGATGTACTTCCGGGAACACCTACAATGCTTACATATAAAACACATGCAGACGCAAAATCTTTGTATAATACACCACCGGCATATGGTATCTATATCTGTGGAAAAGTATTTAAATGGTTAAAATCAATGGGCGGACTGGAAGCAATGAAAGAACGCAATGAGAAAAAAGCAAAGTTATTGTATGATTTTCTGGATCAGAGCAAATTGTTTAAAGGAACTGTCGTACCGGAAGATCGTTCGTTGATGAATGTACCGTTTGTAACAGGAGATGCGGAGTTAGATGCAAAATTTGTAAAAGAGGCAAAAGAGGCTGGTCTTGAGAATTTAAAGGGACACCGGACAGTTGGCGGAATGCGTGCAAGTATATACAATGCAATGCCGTATGAAGGTGTTGAAGCCCTTGTTGCATTTATGAAGAAGTTTGAGGAGGCGAATTTGTAAGATGTATCGTTATCATTGCCTGAATCCGATTGCCCAGACGGGAATCGAACTTTTTGATGAGAATTATAGCAGAACAGAAACTATAGATGAGGCAGATGCAGTTCTGGTTCGGAGTGCCGGAATGCATGAGATGGAGTTTAGTAAGAATTTAAAAGCAATTGCAAGAGCAGGAGCAGGTGTTAATAATATTCCATTAGAACAATGTGCTGAAAACGGAATTGTAGTATTTAATACACCGGGGGCAAATGCGAATGGTGTAAAAGAGCTTGTGATAGCAGGAATGCTTTTGGCAGCCAGAGATGTAATCGGAGGCATAAACTGGGTACAGGAACATGAAGAAGACGGAGATCTTGCTAAGGCGGCAGAAAAAGCAAAGAAAGCATTTGCAGGAACAGAATTGGAAGGCAAGAAGTTAGGTGTAATTGGACTGGGTGCAATCGGAGTTCTTGTTGCAAATGCGGCAGTGCATCTGGGAATGGAAGTATATGGATATGATCCGTATGTTTCTGTAGATGCAGCATGGAGATTGTCCAGAAATATCCATCATGCAAAAACAGTGGATGAATTATATAAAGATTGCGACTATATTACGATTCATGTACCAGCTCTTCCGGATACAAAAGGAATGATTAATAAAGATGCAATCAGTTTGATGAAAAAAGGTGTTGTTGTTCTGAATTTTGCACGTGATGTACTTGTAGACAGCGAGGCGATGGTAGACGCACTTGTGTCTGGTGCAGTAAAACGTTATGTTACAGATTTCCCGACACCGGAAATTGCAGGAGTGAAGGGCGCAATTGTAATTCCACATCTTGGAGCATCTACAGAGGAATCAGAAGAAAACTGTGCCAGAATGGCAGTAAAAGAGTTAAGAGATTATCTGGAAAATGGAAATATTAAGAATTCTGTTAACTATCCGGCATGTGATATGGGAGTGAAAGAGGCAGGAAACAGAATTACGATTTTGCATAAAAATATTCCAAATATGATCGGTCAGCTGACAGCGGTATTGGCACAGGAAAATATGAACATTTCCTTGATGACAAATAAGAGTCGAAAAGAATATGCTTATACAATGATTGACGTAGAGGCAGAAGTACCGGAAGCTGTAGAGAAAAAACTGGAAACAATTGAAGGAGTACTAAAAGTACGTGTTATAAAATAATCGAAAATAAAAAGGAAAAGGATGCAGAGATCGCATTTCTTTTCCTTTTTTTTACGGTCAGCGAAATTGTTTTGGCGTAAGACCGGTGTACTTTTTGAATACTTTTGAAAAATAACTTTGATCTTCAAAACCGACTGCAATGGCAATGTCGATAATGGAAAAATCGGTGTTAGTGAGCAGGCGTTTGCTTTCTTCTATTCGAACCATATTCAGATATTCTTTGAAAGAAGAGCCGGTGGATTTCTTAAACATACTGGAAAAATAGGATGGATGGAGATGTACAGATTCTGCTGCATCCTCTAAAGTAACCGGCATCTGAAAATGTTCATATATGTATTGCAAGGCACGCTTGATGATTTCGTTGTTTTTTGAAGGAATATAATTAAACATACTTTCCGAGAACGTTTCTACCACTTCCTGGAGCTTATGGCATAGGGTATCCATGGAGTCAATTTTCTGCAGATTCTGCAAAAAGTGATTGTTTAATTTTAAAATACTGTCTGTGGGCGCGCCTCCTTCGATTGCAGTACGTGAAAGCAGGGTGCACAATTCAATGGCGCGAGGTTTTACTGCATCCAGACTATTTCCTTGTGAAAATAACACATAGCCCAATAAATCATTTAGAACAGCATTTGCAGCTTTTGAGTCCCCCTTTTTTACTTGATTGATCAATTCCTTTTCTTTTTCATAGGGATAGGAATTGGTTTTAAGATTTTCAGCCTTATAACGCTGGATGGATTCATTGATTCTGGACTGTTGTAAAAGTTTTTGGTTGTTTTGAAGCAATTCCTTTTTGCTGTCTGCAATTAAGTTTGAAAATAAATAAAAGAGCAGATGGCTGATGTGATTTACAAGTGCTGGTTCAATGACCGGGATGGAATTACTTTCATCGTATAGTTCCAGAGCTTCTTCTGTAGTAAACGGATATTTTTTTGCAATATCACTGATCAGAATAGAATCGGGTGTATCCATTAAAAAAGGACCGACCAGAATGGAACCGAGGAAGATGTTTCTTGTAAAAAGTGGATAAACAATGTGATTTAATTCTGCATGACAGGCAAAAATATAGGCCTCTCCAAGTGTAATTGCCTTTTTACTGGCGGAAAGATGCATTTTTTCACAGGAATCATAAGAAGGAAGATGTTTTTGAAAAAGTGTACAAAAATGTGGAGAATCTCCTTCTGAAACTAATAGTTTTCCTTCTTCGTTAATAATCTGTATGGGGAGTTTTACGCATTTACTAAAGGTAAGAGCCATAGAATGTATATTTTCCTCCGGGACAATGGTGTATAGTAATGGTTTCATGAGATACCTCCTAAAATACGATACGAAAAATTTTATTTATAAATTTAGTATTATCATATCATAGATTTGAAGAAAATGTATGCTATCGACAAAAATAGGTAAATAATTTATAATTTTCTAAAGAAAGTACAAAAAGAATTTGAGGGTAAATGTATAATTATAGATAAATAAAAACAAACGGAGGAGAGAAAATGGAACTGATTCAGGAAATTTCAGAGTATTTACAAAAAGGGCGTGCAAAAAATGTAAAAGCATTGGTGCAGCAGGCGATCGATGAAGAAATGGATCCAAAGCTGATCCTTAATGAGGGATTATTGGGTGGAATGATGATCATCGGTGCAAAATTCAAAAACAATGAAGTTTTTGTTCCGGAAGTTCTTGTTGCAGCACGTGCAATGAATGCAGGACTTACTATTCTTGAACCAAAATTAATCGAAATTGGAAATGAGCCTTTGGGAAAAGCAGTTGTTGGTAGCGTGCAGGGAGACTTACACGATATCGGTAAAAATCTGGTTGTAATGATGTTAAAAGGAGCCGGTTTCGAAGTGTTCGACTTAGGCGTTGATGTTGAATCAGCAGCATTTTTGGATAAGGCAGAAGAGGTTGGAGCAGATGTGATCTGTATGTCTGCATTACTTACAACAACAATGCCTAAAATGCAGGAAGTGGTTGAATTGTTAAAAGAAAGAGGAGTTCGCGATAAGTATATTGTTATGATTGGCGGAGCACCTGTAAATGAAAGCTTCTGCGAACAAATCGGTGCAGACCATTATACACCGGATGCGGCTTCCTGTGCTGATCTTGCGAAGGAATTGGTATTGGCTGCAAAATAAGAAAAGACAGATGAAGAAAATGATAAAAGGAAACCAGTGAAAATCTGGTACAGGCTTACCCCTACTGTAAACAGGGACGAAGAATCAAAGACCATTGTCGAAAGATGAGAAGGGATTTGGAGGATGAACTGTGAGTCAGGATACTGGATCAATTTTCTTATAGCATTGTCTGGGGTAGGAGGCTTGCTATAAAATATGGTGTAATGAAGAACTCTTTTTGCGACAAAAAGAGTTTATTTTGTTATAATGGCTAAAGTAGATTAAAATGGGTGAAAATACAATGAGAAAGACAGACTTTAAAATTACAATATCAGTAGAGAATGTATTGAGTTGGATGGGGATTTTCCAGGGGCATCATCTGTATGAGGAAGTTTTCGAGGAATTACAGGAGATGCTGCCATTGGCAAAAGAAAAAATAAAACCGATAGCATTGTTGGAAATTGGAAGTTTAAAAAATCAAGAAATAGAGTATAAGGGGGAAAAGATTACAGAGGCGCTTTATTCAATATGTTCCATTGGAAAAGAAATGGAAAACTGGAGTTCGCGGTTTTTTGCGGAAGGAGATTATGTAAAGGGAATGCTCGCAGATGCGATTGCAGATGATTACCTGTTTCAGATGGATGGACAATTGGAAGAGGATGTGATTCAATATGGGCGCATGAAGAAAAAGGGAATTGTGGGAAGAGCAGAAATTCCGAAAGATTTCCCAATGGAACAGCAGCAAGCGGCATACGAGGCAACAGGGGCAGAGAAGGAAGGAATTTTGATTAAGCCTAGTTTTATGTACGATCCGGTTAAAACGCTTTGCTCAATATATTTGCTGGATGATAATGAAAAAAGATTTCGAACCCAGCATGACTGTCGGCGCTGTGATAATTATACCTGCAAACGAAGAAAAACAGATATGGTATCGATTTTGGTACAGATAGAGGGAGAAGAACGTGAAATCTTTGCAAGAAAGTCAGAAAGTTTATTGACGGCTTTGCAAAGACATCAGATCTATCTTCCTGCAATTTGTGCGGGAAGAGGAACGTGTGGAAAATGTAAGGTGCTGGTTTTGGCGGGCGAATGTCCGGCAAGCGGAGAGGATGAAATTTTCTTTTCAGAGGAAGAACTGAAAATTGGATGGCGGTTGGCGTGTTCCCTGTTTCCTGCGTCTGATTGTAAAATCAGGATTGTTGGGAATGAGAATGAAATGGAGGTAGTTACAGCGCATGATTCTGACATTGAGAATGGAGTTGAAAGCACTCCGGATAACGAGGAGAAACATTCTTTTGCGATTGCAGCGGATATTGGCACTACGACAATTGCGATGCAGCTGGTAGATCAGAATAATGGAAGTGTAATTGATACGTATACTTCGATTAATCGACAGCGCGCTTATGGAGCAGATGTAATCAGTCGGATCAATGCATCGAATCAGGGGAAAAGGGATGCTTTGAGAGCCATGATACAAAATGATTTATATAAGGGAGTTTTGAGCCTTACACAAGCGGGAACTCTTCAAGTAGAGAAGATGGTGATCGGCGCCAATACTACAATGGTTCATCTGTTGATGGGTTATTCCTGTGAAACACTGGGGGTATATCCGTTCCATCCGGTAAACATAGATACCATACATACTTGTGCAAAAGACCTGCTTTCTACGGATCAGATGGATTTCCCCATTACGATATATCCGGGAATATCGACTTATGTTGGAGGGGATATTACAGCAGGTTTATATGCACTTGATTTCCATAAAAATGAATCGGTGTCAGTTTTGATTGATCTTGGAACCAATGGAGAAATGGCTATTGGAAAACAAAATCAGATTTATGTCACATCAACAGCGGCAGGTCCCGCATTTGAGGGTGGAAATATTACATGTGGTACGGGAAGTATACCTGGAGCAATCTGTAGTGTTTCTGTAGATGAAAAGAAGAAAGCAAAAGTGGAAACAATCGGTGGGAAAAAACCTTTGGGGATTTGTGGAACCGGTGTTTTGGAAACGACATATGAGCTCTTGAAGGCAGGGGTGATAGAAGAAAGTGGTCTGATGGAAGAAGACTATTTCGAGGATGGCTTTGAGTTATCGCATACAGAAGATATTCGCTTTTATCAGAAAGATATCAGAGAGATACAGCTTGCCAAGTCTGCAGTGAGGGCTGGCTTGGAAACGTTGATTCTGGAGTATGGAATTTCCTATGATGAGATTGAGCATATTTATATTGGAGGCGGATTTGGATATAAAATGAATGTTGAAAAAGCGATTCAAATCGGACTTTTTCCAGAGGAATGTGTAGATAAGATCATTGCAATTGGAAATAGTTGTTTGAAGGGGCTCGTAAAAAGCCTGAGAGATCCAGAAGCGGAGGTGCGTTTTGAGGAAATTGTAACCAGCTCAAAAGAAATTGAACTTTCATCCAATAAAAAGTTTCAGGAGTTTTATGTAGAATATATGATGTTTTAAGTAAAAGAAAACGAGGCGGTTTTTGATCATCGCCTCGTTTTCTTTTACTAGTTTTAAAGGTTTCACATAAGCTCTTTTTCTGCAAAGTTCAGAATTTTTTCTGCTTCTGCAATCAATTCGGCGGGAGCTTCAAAATCGCCGTCCTTCTGAATGAGTTCTCGTGCACGTTCTTCAGCTCGAACGTTTAATGGTATTTCGCCGCGTGCGGACCAGTCAGCCCAGACACTGTCAAATCCAATTTCAGGCTGAAATACTTCATCATACAGGTGGTCCAGTGTGTGATCCTGAACCAGGAATGTTTCCTCATCATTGATGACTGCTTCCAATGCTTCCAATCCCATTTCTTCAGGTGTATATTCCATGGCACGCTGTGCTTTTCGGATGATTGCCATCATTTCGTTATCCAATACAAGCTGTCCCAGTGAACAAGCCATGTTACTTGCAAGACATCCAAAACCAGTAATAATCGTACCATGTGCCATACCAGGAAGAATTCCATTCAGCATTTTTTCATAAGCTGCCTGTTCATCCATTGCACAAGAGGTGGTAGTCATACCATAAATATCTGTCATAAAACCAATCCTATTTGCTAATTGAACACAAAGTGTACTGGAGATACCGGTTTCAGGAAGGCCCAATATACTCTGTGCGTTCTTCATGTTTGCAAAAAATGTTCTGGATCCATAGAATAAAGTACAGTTTGGATTGATCAAATATGCAACACAGGCAAATCCAAGAATTTCTGCATGAGCCTGAGTGACAGTACCAGCTACGGATAATGGGGATGTAAGACCGCCCATCGGAGCAGAAAGTACGCTGGTAGGGATTCCGGCGCCAATGATATATTTCATAGTATCTGTAATTTCTTTTGGCAAGAATAAAGGAGATTCCGGAGAAATACCAACCATACCAATAGGATTTTCAGTCAGTTCATCTGCACCGCCTCCATATACTTTAAAAAGTTCTGCAATATATTTCGCATTGTTTGCCATGGATACTCCAGGACCATAGATTGGTTTTCTGGAATATTGGAACATGGTAGCTGTCTGCTTGAGTTGTGTGATCTCAGCCGGAACATCTGACGGATATAATAAGGCACAAGGGATGTCCAGTTCCGGCAGTTGGTTCATAACCCGAATGGTATCAACCAGATCAGTCAACATACCGTTTCGTTTTGTTTTATGTATGGGATCTAAAATCCATGGCGCACCACCGGTGCTGTGTGTGATTGTTTTATAAAGTTCAGCAATTGTTTTTTTACCGGATGCGTGACAGGTAAACGTAAGTGTTTGCTTTAAATTTTGAATGGTTTTTTCGATTAGAGATTCGCTGAATAAGATGCGCTCACCCTTTTCTGTACAATTGTGTTCGCATAATGCTTTTCGAATCTCAGGATCTTCAACTTTCATACCAATCTTGCAAAGAATATCAACACTATACTGGTGAAGAAATTCAAGTTGTTCCTGATTTGCATAACTAAGCTGTGGAATATACATAAGAATCCTCCAAGATAAAATATTAAAATCATAAACGTGAAGTATTGCTTTGTTATACCCATCATATATCGGAGAATATTAAAAGTCAATACATTTGTGAAAAAATATATATAATTTCATTTAAATAAAAAATAACGAAATATTTTTAAGGCGAAAAAGCTGGAAAATGCAAAAAAATCGTGTATAATAGAAGAGAAATATGTTTTTCATCTTGAAATTTTAAATAAAATTATAGTATAGGAAAAAAACATATGAAAATGTTGAAATAGAAAAGAATAAAGAAAGAAGTGAACAGTATGGGGAATCTTGACAAAATAGGAAGAAGTATCAGGAGTCTTAGAAAGGCAAATAAAATTACATTGCAGCAGATGGCGAGTGAAACAGGACTTTCAACGGGTTATTTGAGTAATATAGAAAGAAATATTACAAGTCCTACATTGATGAATCTGCAGAAAATATGTGAGGTTTTTAATACATCTCTAGGAGACCTTATCGAACGAAACGCACAGGAACGAATAGTGATCAAAAAAGAAGAACGCGAGAGTTATCTGGATAATCAATCAGATATGAAAATTGATATCGTAGACTTTGGGATTGAACAGGTTTCTTTTTTATTTGTGCATTTGGAGCCGATGTCTGATACGAGAGAAGAGCGCTGGACCCATGAATTTGACGAGGTAGGAACTGTGCTGAGCGGTCAACTGACAGTCTTATTGGAAAATGAGGAGATTGACCTTCAAGAAGGTGATAGTATTTTTGTAAAGGCAAATACAAAACACAGCTTTTTTAATAAGAGTACGGATCAAGCGTCTGTATCGCATTGGACGCGGATCAACAAAGAGGAATTCTCTAGTGAAGAAGATGAAGAAGAGTAAATAATATCATATATGTGAAAATATACAAATCGGACGATTCTACTTATAATAGGAAGTCCGATTTTTTTTATTGTCAAAAATGTGCAAATTTCATAAAAATAAGATTTTGTGTGAAGGAATATGGTTGACTATTTACAAAAACCATGTTATTGTTTAAATAAATCATAAACGTGAAAAAAATAATATAATTTCATAAGGAGAGAATTTAAAATGGATTTAATTCGAGAAAGACAGTTAAAAGCATGCAGATTATTAAGAGAAAACGGATTTGATAAAGCAGTCATTGGTGATCCGATGTCTGTTGATTATCTTACTGGAATCCACATTACACCATACGAACGTTTTTATGCGTTGGTTGCAGATGCAGAGAAAGAAACTTTTGTAATGATGGTTCCAAGTGTTGATACGGATTGTATGAAAGGCGTTGTTCCGGAAAAGACATATTTGGATGAAAATGGTCCGGCAGCACTGATCGAAGAAGTAATTGGAGAATGTGGTAAGCTGGCAGTAGAGAAGAAATATTTTAATATGATGATTGGGGATATTTTCACTTCACTTCCATGCGAAGTATGTGATATCGGAGATAGCATTTCCAGACTGCGTATGTATAAAGATGCTAAAGAAATTGAGGCAATGCAGACGGCGGCTGAAATTGTTGATAAAGCAGTTGACTATGTATTTGACAAGATTAAGCCTGGAATGACGGAAAGTGAACTGAATATGATGCTTTTAAATTACATGTCTCAGTATCCGGGATTTAGTACAGAGGAAATTATTATCCTGGTTCAGGCGGCAGACAACTCTGCAAATCCGCATGGAGCAAGCGGAGACTATGGATTTAAAGAAGGCGATATTATTTTAATGGATTTCTGTGCCTATTACAAAGGATATTGGTCAGATACAACCCGGTGTCTGTTTGTTGGGCATGTTGGTAATCCAAAACTGGAAGAAATATATAATATCGTGCTTCACGCTAATTTAACTGCGATTTCAAAAGTAAGACCGGGAGTGAAGGCAAAAGAAATTGATAAAGCAGCAAGAGATTATATTACAGAAGCAGGATATGGCGAGTTTTTCTTACATAGAACAGGTCATGGACTTGGTTTAAGTGTACATGAGGAACCGTATATTACGTCGGTAAATGAACTGGTACTGGAAGAAGGCATGACTTTTACGATCGAGCCGGGAATTTATCTGCAGGGAATCGGCGGAGTTCGTCTGGAAGACGATATTTTGGTAACAGAAGATGGGTGTGTAACATTGACACACAGAAGTAAAAAATTAGAAGACAGCATTGTTCCGATCAGATAATGAAAAGTACAAATTAGGAAGTGTAGGAGAGTTGTTATGAGCGAAAAGAATACAGGAAGTAAATTAAAGAAAAATATGCCAACTTTGATTATCTTGGTTTTGTCAGGAGCAATGATTTATGCATTGCCATACTTCAGAAATTATTATTATGATGCATTTGTTGCTAGTTTTGGGATTACAAATACGCAGATGGGAGCGCTTGGGAGCGCATATGGAGGTTTCAGTATTATTGCATATGCATTAGGTGGATTTTGTGCAGACCGCTGGCCGGCAAGATATCTGATGACAATTTCACTTATTACAACGGGAGTTTTGGGCTTTGTATTGCTGTTATTCCCGCCATATCCGGTTGTCATGCTAATTCATTGTGTCTGGGGAATTACCTCTATTCTTACATTTTGGAGTGCTTTGGTAAAGGCGATACGTTCTCTTGCAAATTCAGATGAGCAGGGAAAAGCGTTTGGTTTCTTTGAAGGTGGACGTGGGGTTGTCAATATGGTTCAGTCTGCATTGATTCTTGCAATGTTTGGATATCTTGCAAAAGTATATTCTGATCAGACTGCATTGTCTGCAATTATTATTGTATACTCATTGATTAATGTATTACTTGGTATCTTGGTATTCTTTATGTTTAAGGAGCCGGAGAGCGACGGCGAAAAAGAGGAAAAAGACAAGAAACTTTTCAATAAAGCAATTTTAAAACGTGTTGCAAAAATGCCGACAACCTGGCTGCAGATTGTAATTATTTTCTGTTCTTACGGAATGATCATCAGTTATTTCTATATTACTCCGTATGCTACCAGCGTATTTGGAATGTCTGCTGTTATTGCTGCTGCATTGGGATATTTTTCACAGTATTGCCGCCCGGTGGGATGTTTCGCATCAGGTGTGATCGCAGATAAAATAGGTTCCTCTAAAGTTGCGGCAGTTTCGTTTGGGATTATGATTGCCGGAATTGCAGGAGTTATCTTTACACCGGGACAGCCGTCCATGCTTTGGATGCTGCTAGTGTTTATTGCAGCAATTTATGTATCTATGTATGCAATTCAATCCATGCATTTTGCGATTATGGAAGAAGGAGAATATCCGTTGGAGATTACAGGTACAGCAACAGCGATTATTACACCTCTTGGTTACAGTGCTGAATTTTTCATGCCGTTGATCGCAGGCGTTTGTCTGGATAAATGGGCAGGAGCTACGGGATATAAGGTATTCTTTGGTGTGCTCTGCGTGATGGCTGTCGTAGGTTTACTTGCCAGTGTTGCATGGATGGGAGTAACAAAAGAAAAAAGAAAACTGATTCAGGAGTCAAAAAAGAAAAAATAAAGAATTGAATGAAAGAATATGAAAAAAATATATTGGATACTGCCATGAGAGCTGGCAGTATCCTCTTATCAAGTGGAGCAGAAATCTATCGCGTAGAAGAAACAATGCAGAGAATTTTACAATACTATGGATTGATTGAGAATGGGATCTTTGTTTTAAGTAATGGGATTTTCTTTACATCGGAAAATGAGCGGTTTGAGATGTATGCAAAGGTGTCTCATATTCCATTTTCAGGTGTGCATATGGAAAAAATAACAAAGGTCAATGAATTGTCCAGAAGGATCGAGCAGGGAGAATATGCTGTAGAAGATGCGCTGGAAGAGTTAAAGTACATAGAAAAACTCGGGAACAAGAGCGTGCTGGAAACTATGCTGGCATATGGTCTTGGAGCTGCTTGTTTTTGTTATACATTTGGAGGAAACTTATATGATTCCGGCGCAGCATTTCTTTCGGGAGTGTTTTTATATTGTTTGACTTGTTTCTTTGAAACAAGAAAAGAAATTCCATCTAAAATCATAAGGAATATAATGGCAGGTTTTGTTGCTGCAGGCGCAGGGTTGATCATTTTTAAGTTGGGAATAGGAGATGATGTAAATAGTATTATTCTGGGAGGGATTATGCCTTATTTACCGGGCGTTTCATTTGTAACAGCAGTCAGAGAACTGGCTAATTCAAATTATATTGCGGGCTGGGTCCGGTTTCTGGATACGCTTTTAATTACTAGCGGACTGGCAATTGGAGTTGGTATTGCGATTTATTTGTTATAAAAACGGAGGAAGATGCATGGTTATATCGTTATTATCTCAATTTTTTGCTGCATTTCTGGGTACAATTGCTTTTTCTTCTATTTTTCAGGTTCCGCATAAATATTATTTGCACTGTGGTGTGATAGGCGGTCTGGGATGGGGGATCTGCTGGCTGTTAACAAATGCAACAAATGTTTCTTCTTATATAAGTACGTTGTGTGCGACAGTATTTGTTGTGTTATGCTCCAGAATCTGCAGTACAAGTGTAAAATGTCCTGTTACGGTATTTTTATTGTCTGGAATTTTTCCGCTTGTCCCCGGAGTAGGGATATATTGGACTATTTATTATTTAATAGAAGGAAATATATTTCAATGTTCGGGGTATGGAAGACATACACTGGGGATTGCGGTAGCTATTGTTTTGGGAATTTTATTTACCTTTGAGATTCCGTCAAGTGCAATTTCAAAAATATGTGATTTTAATAGAAAACGAGGAGAGAAACTATGAAAAGACAAAATCCAAGCGTATTTAATGATATTGTAGGACCGGTTATGATTGGACCATCCAGTTCTCATACTTGCGGTCCTTCTCGCATTGGCTATCTGGCACAACAGTTGTTGCCAGGGGCGTTAAAAAAGGCGACAATCGCGTTTGCAAAAGAAGGGGCGTATACGTTAATGTATAAGGGACAGAGGTCTGATATGGGCTATGTCAATGGTTTGCTGGGAAGAAGACCGGAAGACCCTGCATTGAGAAATTCATTTTCAGATGCGAAGGCGGCTGGAATAGAAGTAGAATTTGTAATCGAGGATTTCCCGCCGACTGTACCCAATATTTCTCATTTAATCCTTGAAAATACAGAAGGAAAAGTGGTGGAGGTGCATTCGGATTCTACTGGAGGCGGAACAGTTAAATTGTTACAAGTAGATGGATATCCGATTACGATTGTAGGAGATTGCTATGAGGTTCTTATTTTTACGGATTATTCGGAAAGGGATGCAGAGCAGTTTATGGAACAATTGCAGGCAAGGCTTCCGGAGGATGAAGGAAATGCTATTTCAAGTTTTGAAGGAAAATGTTTGATTAATTTAAAGCAACGTATGGAAGTACCGAAAGAATTTTTGGAAAAAGTGAAAGAAATGGAACATGTAGAAGAAGTAAGATATGTAAAACCGGTATTAGCTGTTCCATCCAATCGGCATGCAAAAATTCCGTTTGTAAGTGCGGAAGAAATGCTGAAGGTTTCAAAAGAAAACGGAAAAGAATTATGGGAACTTGGGATCGCATATGAAATGGCTCGAAGTGGTTGGGACTATGAAGCAGTTTGGAAGTACATGGAAGGTGTAGTTGAGACTATGGAACATAGTTCCAAAGAGGCATTAAAAGGTGAAATTGATATGTCTGGCATCATTGAGCCAACAGCGGGAAAAGTGGAACAGTATATAAAGAAGAATACAAAAGCGTTGGACATGGGTGTGTTGAATACGGCAGTTCCATGGGCCATGGCTACAATGGAATACAGCAGTGCTATGGGCGTTGTACTTTGTGCTCCTACAGGCGGTTCGGCGGGAATCTTTCCGGGAGCTGTTCTTGGAACAGCAAATCATCTGGGGCTCTCTATGGAAGAAAAAGTAAAAGCGATGTTTGTAACTTCTGTAATAGGAATTGTAATGAGTAAAGATTGCAATTATTCGGCTGAATTATATGGATGTCAGGTGGAGCCGGGGGCGGCATCGGGAATGGCTGCGGGAGCGCTTGTGTATATGATGGGCGGAACTCCGGAACAGTGCTGTATGGCTGCATCTTGTGCTGTTCAGAATATTCTTGGGACAATTTGTGATCCGGTAGCCGGGTTGGTGCAGATTCCATGTATCAATAGAAATGCAATGTCAGCAGCAAATGCGGTTGTATCTGCAAATATGATTATGGGTGGATTTGATCCGTTAATACCACTGGATCAGACGGCTGAGACTTTATTTCGAGTAGGAAAACAGCTTCCTTCGGAATTACGATGTACCTGCAAGGGTGGATTATGCATTACTCCATGTGGAGCGCAATTGGCGAAAGAGCAGGATATTCGAGATGCTGCCCGCTAAATCTTAAATTATGACAAAAAAAATAGATTTACTACAAGAATAATTTTGGAAAAATGTTATGATTTAGAAAAATGAACCATTCGAGGAGGAACAGAGAATGAAAATGAATATGAAAGAATGGGTGGCTGAAACCATCAAGTCAGAGCGGAAAAAAGCAGCCCCGATTTTATCTTTTCCGGGAGTTCAGCTGATTGGACATACGGTAGAGGAACTGGTGAGAAATGGAAGTTTGCAGGCAGACTGTATGGAGGCAATTGCAAAAAAATTTAATACAGGTGCGGCGTTTAGTTTGATGGATTTGTCAGTGGAAGCGGAAGCATTTGGAAGTCCTGTCAGCTATTTTGAAGATGAAGTTCCAACAGTTACGGCTGCATTGGTTCATGATGAGGAAGAGGCCGATCAGCTGGAGGTGCCGAAGGTAGGAGCAGGACGTACAGGAGAATGCATTAAGGGAATAAAGGAGGCAGCACAGCGGATTACAGACAGACCGGTTCTTGCGGGGATTATCGGACCGTTTTCCCTGGCAGGTAGATTGCTGGATATGACAGAAATAATGATTCTTTGTTATGAAGAACCGGAATTGGTGGAGACTGTATTAGAGAAAGCAACGGAATTTCTGATTGCGTATTCGCTGGCGTTTAAAGAAGCTGGAGCTAACGGAATTGCAATTGCAGAGCCGGCAGCAGGGCTGCTCTCTCCGAGTTTGATCAAAGAATTTTCTACTCCGTATGTGCAGAGAATTCGAGATGCAGTAGAGGATGAGAATTTTATGATTATGTATCATAATTGTGGAAATATTATTCCGCTGTTAGATAATATCCGGGAGATTGGTGTAGGATCATATAGTGTAGGAAATGCTGTAGATATGGAGACAACATTAAAAGGACTGCCAGCTGATGCAGTGGTCGTTGGCAATCTGGATCCGGCAGGTGTTTTGAGAAACGGAACACCTGAGGAAGTGCGGAAAGAGGCGTTAAAATTATTAGAAAACTGCAGTAAATATCCAAACTTTGTGATCTCCAGCGGATGTGATATGCCACCGCAGACACCGATAGAAAATATTCAGGCGTTCTTTGATGCGGTAGAAGAGTATTATAAATAAGAAGTGCGAATTAAATAACAGATAGAATCAATTTGCCAGATGAAAAGAATTCTGTAATTATCAAATCAATGATAGTTATAGAATTCTTTTCAATTTTCTGAGAAAAGAAGGCTTTTTTAATTTAACACATTAAAACGAAAAAGGTATTGACATAACTTGTATAATTGTATACAATTATACAAGGATTCAAGAATACATAAATGTGATTATTAGGAGGAAGCAATCATGGAAAATCGAAAAGTTTTTTTTAACTATCATACGAATTTATTAGAATTGGAAGAGCATATGTATCCGCTTGTGGATGTAAAGACACCAAACACATTCCGCAATTTATTCCGGTATGATGAAATTCCGAAAATTGCTTTCAATGACCGTATTGTTCCACATCATATGCCGGATGAGATCTGGATTACAGATACGACTTTCCGCGATGGTCAGCAGTCCAGAGCTCCATATACAACAGAGCAGATTGTAACTATTTATGATTATTTTCACAGGCTGGGAGGACCAAATGGAAAGATACGCCAGTGTGAATTCTTCTTATATAGTAAAAAAGACAGAGATGCAGTGTATAAATGTATGGAAAAAGGTTATGAATTTCCCGAAATAACAAGTTGGATCCGGGCAAGTAAGAAGGATTTTGAGCTTGTTAAAGAGATTGGATTAAAAGAAACAGGGATACTCGTAAGTTGTTCTGATTATCACATTTTTTATAAATTAAAAATGACCAGACGGGAAGCAATGGAACACTACCTTTCTATTGTAAGAGAGTGTATGGAAACAGGAATACGTCCAAGATGTCATTTGGAAGACATTACGCGTTCTGATATTTATGGTTTTGTGATTCCGTTTTGTGTCGAACTGATGAAATTGATGGAAGAATACCAGATTCCTGTGAAAATACGTGTTTGTGATACAATGGGATATGGTGTGAATTATCCGGGAGCAGTGATTCCACGTTCAATTCCGGGAATTATTTATGGAATAATGGTTCATGCAGGTGTGCCTAGTGAATTAATTGAATTTCATGGACATAATGATTTTTATAAAGCAGTCAGCAATTCGACTACTGCTTGGCTCTATGGCGCCAGTGGCGTAAACTGTTCTTTATTTGGAATCGGAGAGAGAACAGGAAATACTCCATTGGAAGCAATGGTGTTTGAGTATGCGCAGCTTCGTGGGACTTTAGATGGTATGGATACGACAGTGATTACAGAACTGGCAGAATATTATGAAAAAGAGATTGGATATCGTGTGCCGTCACGTACCCCGTTTGTAGGAAAAAATTTTAATGTAACAAGAGCGGGAATCCATGCGGATGGAATGTTGAAAAATGAGGAAATCTACAATGTGTTTGATACAGAGAAGTTTTTGAACAGACCGGCGATGGTTGCAATATCGAATACTTCAGGAGTTGCAGGAATTGCTTATTGGATCAACACATATTACAAATTACCAAAAGATAAACAGGTGGATAAGAATTCAGAACTTGTCAGAGCAGTAAAGGCATGGATTGATAAAGAATATGAAGAAGGTCGGATTACAGTCTTGACAGATGAGGAATTAGTTGAGAAAATAAACAGTGTATGTGAGACGCTGCATATAACATTGTAACAGGAGGCTGTGTAGTAGAATGGAAGAGTATCAGGAACATTCGCTAAGCAACCGGGTCTTTCAGAAGATTCGGGATAATATTTTAAATGGCGTTTATAAAGAGCAGGATGAGCTGCGTGAAAATACGATCGGTAAAGAGCTTGGAGTCAGCAGAACTCCTGTCAGAGAAGCGCTTCGTCAGCTGGAGCTGGAAGGATTGGTTACAATTGTTCCAAACAAAGGGGCTTATGTAACCGGGATTACAGCGAAGGATGTCCGGGATATTTATACGGTGCGGTCTTTGTTGGAAGGATTGTGTGCCCGTTGGGCAACAGAACATATTACAGAAGAGCAGTTGGATGAATTAGAAGAGATTGTTCTTCTTTCAGAGTTCCATATGAAGAAAGAAGGGCACAATAATACAGAGCAGATTGCAATTTTGGATGGCAGATTCCATGCAGTTTTATATGAGGCTTCAGACAGTCGGATTTTGGGACATGTATTAACTGATTTTCACAGATATGTACAAATGGCAAGAAAGTCTTCGATCGTATCAGAGGAGCGTGCGCGAAAGTCGATTCGTGAGCACAAGCAGATTTTGCGTGCTATCCGGGATAAGGATGCAGACTTGGCAGAACAGCTTGCGAATGAACATATTTTACATGTGATACAGAATTTGAAAAAGCAAGGGTTTGGTCAGAAATAGTAATTGAAATGAGGGGACCGGTTTGAAAATCGTATAAGTATGTTAGAATCAGGAGGAGTTTGACAATGGAAAAAATCAAAATGACAACACCACTCGTGGAGATGGACGGCGATGAAATGACAAGGATTCTCTGGAAGATGATCAAAGAAAATCTTCTGGAGCCATATATTGAGTTGAATACAGAGTATTATGACCTTGGACTGGAACATAGAAATGAAACAGATGATCAGGTAACTGTTGATTCTGCTAATGCTACAAAAAAATATAAGGTAGCAGTAAAATGTGCAACAATTACTCCAAATGCGGCACGTATGGATGAATATGATCTGAAAGAAATGTGGAAGAGTCCAAATGGAACGATTCGTGCAATTCTGGATGGAACGGTATTTCGTGCTCCAATCGTAGTAAAAGGAATTGAGCCATGTGTGAAGAATTGGAAGAAACCAATTACGATTGCAAGACATGCTTATGGAGATGTATATAAAGGATCAGAAATGAAAATACCTGCTGCCGGTAAAGTTGAGCTGGTCTATACTTCTGAAGATGGAAGTGAGACAAGAGAATTGGTACATAACTTTGCAGGTCCTGGAATCGTGCAGGGAATGCATAATATTAACAATTCCATTGAAAGTTTTGCAAGAAGCTGTTTCAACTATGCATTAGATACGAAACAGGATCTTTGGTTTGCTACAAAAGATACAATATCGAAAAAATATGATCATACATTTAAAGATATTTTCCAGGAAATCTATGATGCTGAATATGCGGAGCAGTTCAAGGCGGCAGGAATCGAATATTTCTATACTTTGATCGATGATGCGGTAGCACGTGTCATGAAGTCAGAGGGAGGATATATCTGGGCTTGTAAGAACTATGATGGAGATGTTATGAGTGATATGGTGTCTTCTGCTTTCGGTTCTCTTGCAATGATGACTTCTGTATTGGTATCTCCGGATGGATATTATGAATACGAAGCTGCCCATGGAACTGTACAGCGTCATTATTATAAACATTTAAAGGGAGAAGAGACTTCTACAAACTCTGTGGCAACTATTTTTGCATGGACAGGAGCACTTCGTAAACGTGGAGAATTAGATGGCAATCAGGAATTGATGGAATTCGCTGATAAGCTGGAGAAGGCTACAATTGATACGATTGAAGCCGGAGAAATGACAAAAGATCTTGCTTTGATCACTACAATCGAAAATCCAAAAGTATTAAATAGTGAAGAGTTTATCAAAGCAATTGCAACCCGACTGTAAGAAAATAAAATAGGACTGTCTTCCTCTGTAGTAGAACGGAAGGCAGTCCTGCTTTTTATATGTGCGTTTTTTTATTCGGCGAGTTCTTCCCATTTTTCGTATAAAAGCTCTAATTCAGAATTATTTTGATCTTTTTCGATTGCAAGCTCCTGGCATTTCACAGAATTTGTGTATACTTCTTCAAGCGTCATTTGCTCATCGATTTCTTGATTGCGTTCTTCCAGAGAAGCAATTCGTTCCTCGGTCTTTTTTAATTCGTTTTTTCGCTTTCGTTCTCTTGCCTGTTGTTCCTTTTGTTCTTGCCAGCTGGCTTTTGAATCGGACGTAACTGCAGAGGCTGTTGGTTCAAAATTTTGTGATTGAGTATTTACAAAACCTCCGGTCGGCGATTTTGCAGAACCTGTATAGGCAAGGGTAAGTTCTTCTTTTTTTTCTAAATAATAGTCATAATTTCCGATATAATTTACAAAAGAATGGTTGACAAGCTCCAGAATACGCGTTGCCGTTTGGTTGATAAAATAACGGTCATGGGAAACATATAAAACGGTTCCGGTATACTCGTTCAGTGCCTGCTCAAGGATCTCTTTTGAAAGGATGTCCAAATGGTTGGTCGGCTCATCCAGAATCAGGAAATTTGCTTCGGAAAGCATAAGTTTTGCGAGGGAAACACGACCTTTTTCTCCACCGCTCAGATCGCCTACGAGTTTGAAAACATTATCTCCGGTAAATTGAAATGCTGCTAATGTATTGCGGATTGCTGTATTGGTTAAAGTCGGATAGTCATCGGAAATTTCATCAAAAATACTTTTTTGATCATGCAGTACGTGGTGTTCCTGGTCGTAATATCCGATTTTAACTTTGGCTCCGAGTTCATAAGAACCGGAATCTGCATCAACAATTTGATTCAGAATTTTTAAGAGCGTTGTTTTTCCGGTTCCATTATCTCCAATGATAGCAACATGTTCTCCACGTTTGATTTCAAAGCTGATATCGGAAAATAAACATTGAGTATCAAAGCATTTTGTAAGATGTTCGATTTTTAGAACATCATTTCCGCTGATACAGGAAGGCTCCAGTGAAAAATGCATTTCCTGAGAGGTTTCCTGCGGTTTTTCAAGAACCTGAATTTTATCTAACATTTTTTCGCGGCTTTCTGCCCGCTTGATTGATTTTTCGCGGTTAAAGGACCGAAGTTTTTCAATAACAGCTTCCTGGTGTTTGATTTCACGCTGTTGATTCAGATATTCTTTCATCTGAGCATCGCGAATCAGTTTCTTTTTATCTGCATAGGCTTTGTAGTTGCCGGTGTACATGCGGACAGCGGCATTTTCTATCTCAACGACTTTTGTTACAACGCGGTTTAAGAAAAAGCGGTCGTGAGAAACGATGAAAACAGCTCCCGGGTAATTTAAAAGATAGGTTTCCAACCAGGTGATGGAATTTAGATCTAAATGGTTTGTAGGCTCGTCCAGTAGTAAAATATCCGGTTTTGTTAAAAGGAGTTTACCTAAGGAAACACGTGTTTTTTGTCCGCCGGAAAGGGTAGAGGTCTGTTTTGCAAATTCCTCTTCTTTGAATCCCAATCCTTTCAGAACACCAACAATTTCGCTTTCATAAGCATATCCATTGCGGGATTCGAATTCAGACATAAGCCGGTGGTATGTATTTAAGCGTTGTTCTAAAGCCACTCCGGAAAGATGTTTTAATTCCAATTCAATGGAGCGGATCTGCTGTTCCATTTCTATCAGATCGGCTTTTGCTGTTCTTAATTCTTCATAAATGGTATCTCCTTCAGTGAGTGACTGCTGTTGGGCAAGATAACCAATTGTTTTTCCTTTTGTCAGAACAATGGTGCCGTCATCAGGCAGTTCTTCGTTCATGATCATTTTCAAAATTGTAGATTTACCTGCACCATTGACACCGACAAGGGCAGCTTTTTCCCGGTCTTCTATGTGAAAAGAACCATTACGGACAATGGTGTGTTCTCCGAATGATTTTGATAAATTATGGCATGCGAGTATCATAAAACCCTCCTATTTTAAAATAACATCATTTCTAATTATAACGAAAAAAGCATAAAAAACAACAGTCTATCAGAAAAAGTGAAAAAATTGTACTTGAAAAAGTACTCAAAACATTGACAAAAGTTTGACTTTGTTGTTGTTATTTTATATAATAAATATCAGTGAACATGGACTTGGAGGAATGATTTGTGGAAGCAAAGTCAATATCAAAAGCGGTAATCAGTCGTTTGCCGCGGTATTATAGATATTTGGGGGATTTGATGGAAAATGGAGTAGAACGTATTTCATCGAATGAACTCAGTAAAAAAATGAATGTTACCGCATCTCAGATTCGTCAGGATCTGAATAATTTTGGCGGTTTTGGTCAGCAGGGATATGGGTATAATGTTAAATATCTTCATGCAGAGATTGGCAAAATACTGGGATTAGACAGGAGCCATAATATGATCATTATCGGTGTCGGCAGTCTGGGGCAGGCACTTGCAAAATATCAGTCTTTTGAGAAAAGTGGTTTTGTTTTAAAGGGATTATTTGATATAAACCGTAGTTTAAAAGGAACATCTATTCGTGGCATCAAGATTCAAATGATTGATGAGTTGGAAGAATTTTTAAAAAACAACGATATCGAAATTGCAGCGTTGACACTTCCAAAAGTAAAAGCGATTGAAGTGGCCGATTTGCTGGCAAAGAGCAGTATCAAAGGAATTTGGAATTTTGCGCATACGGATTTAAATCTTCCGGAAGATAAGATTGTAGAAAGCGTACATCTTTCTGACAGTCTTATGCGACTGTCGTATAATATTACACGCTACGGAGAGGAAAACGAAAAGCAGTGAATACATAGACGTGTAAAAGGGGAAGAGTTCCTTTTTACACGTTTTCCATTTTGTGAACAGGAGGCGTAGAATGAGATATTTACCCGATGGTGTCTGGATGCAGAAGGCAGATGTATATACAATTGAGAAAATCGGCATCCCGTCGATTGTGCTGATGGAGCATGCCGCATGTAAAACAATAGAGGTATTAGAGTCAGAACAGATGGATTGTTCGTCTGTATTGATCGTGTGCGGTTCCGGGAATAATGGCGGCGATGGTTTTGCGATTGCACGATTACTTCGCAAAAAAGGCAACAAAGTAACCGTATTTTTTGCCGGAAATGCAAATTCTATGAGTGAAGAATGCAGGATTCAGGCAAAGATTGTAAAGAATATGGAGATTCCCATTGTAACAGAAATGCCGGAGGAAGAATATACTGTTATATTAGATGCAATCTTTGGTGTTGGATTAAACAGAGAAGTCGCCGGACATTATCGAAAAATATTGGAGCAGTTAAATAAAAAGAAGGGTAAGAAGATAGCGGTTGATATTCCTTCCGGAATCCATGCAGAGGATGGAAAAGTATTGGGAAAGGCATTTCGTGCAGACCTTACAGTTTCTTTTCAGTGTGAAAAACTTGGGACTGTACTTTTTCCGGGAAAAGAATATGCGGGAAAAGTGATCCCTGTAGATATAGGGATTGATTGTTCTTTTATGAAGGAACAGAGAGAAATCTGCTATACATTGGAACGGGAAGATATTCCGCGTCTTTTGCCGGAGCGAAAGGCAAATTCTCATAAGGGGACATACGGAAAAGTTTTGATGCTGACTGGGAGTGAAGGAATGGCAGGCGCAGCTTTTTTGAGTGCGAAAGCGGCATATCGGAGTGGTGCGGGTTTGGTTCGGATTTATACACCGGAATCAAATCGGGAAATTTTGCAGCAACTTCTGCCGGAGGCTATTATCTCAAGTTATACCGACTATGAGGAAAACGAATTAGAGTCTTTATTGAACTGGGCGGACGTAGTATGTATTGGATGTGGACTTGGACAAAGTGATTGCTCCAGAGCAATATTGAAAGCAACGATGCAGTTCTGCCGGGTTCCATGTGTGATTGATGCAGATGGAATTAATCTGCTTTCAGAATGTTGTGAGATGCTTGAAAAGGCATCTATGCCTGTAGTCTTGACACCGCATATGAAAGAAATGGCCGGACTAATAAAGTGTACGGTTTCGGAATTGCAAGAACAACGTCTGGATAAATTGCGTGATTTTACGGAACAGTATCCGGTGGTTTGTGCATTGAAAGACTCCAGAACTATTGTGGCAGAACGTGAACGGTCATTTTATGTTAATACAGCAGGCAATCAAGGAATGGCAAAGGCAGGTTCCGGAGATGTTCTGGCCGGTGTTATTACCGGGCTGTTGGCAGGACATCTGGATTCTTATGAGGCGGCGGTTTTAGGAGTATATCTGCATGCTTGTGGGGGAGATCTGGCAAAAGAACAACTGGGAAGTTACAGTATTCTGGCGGAAGATCTGATTGACGGACTTGCATTATGTTTGAAAGAGGCGGAGGAAGAATATGAAACAATATAATCGAGTATATGCAAAAATTGATCTGGATGCGATTGCATATAATATGGAACAAATGAAAAAGCGTCTTGGGGGAGATACACAGCTGATTGCGGTTGTAAAGACAGATGGATATGGCCATGGTGCAATACCAATTGCACAGATGTTTGAAGACACAGAGTATGTCTGGGGGTACGCAACGGCAAGTCTCGATGAGGCAATGGTGCTCCGGGATGCGGGGATCCAAAAACCAATTCTTGTATTGGGATGTGTGTTCCCGGATCAATATGAAGATATGGTACGATATGAGATACGGGCAGCTGTTTATACATTTGAGATGGCAAAAGGGATGTCAGAAGCTGCAGAAAGACTTGGCGGTAATGCAATACTTCATATCAAACTGGATACGGGGATGGGAAGAATAGGATTTCCGGTCAGTGAAGAAAGTGTAGAATGTATTGAGCGAATCTCAAAACTGGAACATGTGGTGCTGGAAGGAATGTTTACCCATTTTGCAAAGGCTGACGAGACGGATAAAACCTATACAAAAATGCAGCATGAACAGTTTGTGTGGATGCAGAGGGCGTTGTTAGAAAAGGCTATCGAGATTCCATATCTGGACTGTGATAATAGTGCGGGAATTATTGATTTTCCGGATCTGAAACATGATTTGGCAAGGGCGGGGATTTCTCTGTATGGAATGTATCCGTCTGATGAGGTAAATCAGCAGGCAATTGATCTGAAACCGGCTTTGGAACTGATCAGTCACATTTCTTTTGTAAAAGAAGTAGAAGCGGGAACATCGATTAGCTATGGCGGAACGTTCGTAGCGCCTAAAAAAATGCGTGTAGCAACAATCCCGGTAGGATATGGGGATGGATATCCACGTTCTCTTTCAAATAAGGCAGATGTTCTGATACGAGGAAAACGCGCAAGAATCCTTGGAAGAGTTTGTATGGATCAGTTTATGGTCGATGTGACGGATATCCCTAAAGCGGCGTTCATGGATCAGGTGATTTTAGTGGGTGACGATGGTGAGGAACATATTTCTGTGGAAGAATTGAGTGAATTAAGCGGACGGTTTCCTTATGAATTTGTCTGCTGCTTAAGTAAACGAATTCCACGTGTATATACCCGGGATGGGAGAGTTACAATTCAAAAAGACTGTTTTTAGAAAACAGTAAAATCCAAAACACTTTGCATACTTCTGATAAACAGGGCAATACTATAGACAGGTTTAATGTACAGAGAAAGTCTGATACAAAAAATGTCCGATATTCGGGAATAAAAATAAGCGGAGTGTGAATAGATGTGTTAATCAAACGTGGGGATATTTATTATGCAGATTTAAGTCCGGTAGTAGGATCTGAACAGGGTGGAATCCGACCGGTGCTGATCATTCAGAATGATGTAGGAAATCGGCATAGTCCAACTGTAATCTGTGCGGCAATTACATCCAGAATGAATAAGGCAAAATTGCCGACGCATATCGAGCTCAGTACAAAAAAATATCAGATTGTAAAAGATTCGGTGATTTTATTAGAGCAGATTCGTACAATTGATAAGAAACGTCTGAGAGAATATGTATGTCATGTGGATAGTCGAATGATGGGAAAAGTAAGTGATGCAATTCGAATCAGCTTGGATTTGAATACATAATCGTCTACTTTACAGATAGAAAAAAGAATGATAGAATAAGTGAGATAATACGAGAAGAGGAGAAATCAGGAAATGTCAGGACATTCAAAGTTTGCAAATATTAAGCATAAAAAAGAAAAAAATGATGCGGCAAAGGGGAAGATTTTTACAAAAATCGGACGTGAGCTTGCGGTTGCCGTAAAAGAAGGCGGTGGACCGGATCCGGCAAATAACAGTCGGCTGCGAGATGTAATTGCCAAAGCAAAGGCAAATAACATGCCGAACGATACCATTGACAGAAATATCAAGAAAGCTGCAGGAGAAGGTTCAGCAGATAATTATGAGCATATTACATATGAAGGCTATGGACCGAATGGTACTGCGATTATTGTAAATACGCTGACAGACAATAAGAACCGTACCGCTTCCAATGTGAGAAATGCTTTTACAAAAGGATGCGGAAATGTCGGAACTCCGGGATGTGTATCCTTTATGTTTGATGAAAGAGGTCAAATTCTTGTAGCGAAAGAAGACTGTGATCTGGATGCAGATGAATTGATGATGCTGGCTCTGGATGCAGGAGCAGAAGATTTTTCAGAAGAGGAAGACAGTTTTGAGATTTTAACAGCACCGGCTGATTTCAGTGATGTTCGTTTGAAACTGGAAGAGCAGGGGATTGTTATGGCAAGTGCTGAAGTGACTATGATTCCACAGACTTATGTAGAATTAACAAAAGAAGAAGATATTAAAAACATCCAGAAGACACTGGATCTTTTGGAAGAAGACGATGATGTACAGGATGTATATCATAACTGGAGCGAAGAATAATCAGACTTGAGGACAGAAAAGAGGACAGAAGATGAGCAATTTTAATATTGAAACAAAATGTATCCAATCCGGCTATGAACCGGGAAACGGCGAACCACGTGTTTTACCAATTTATCAGAGTACAACATTCCGTTATACAAGCAGTGAACAGATGGGCCGGTTGTTTGATCTGGAAGAGAACGGATACTTTTATACAAGATTACAGAATCCGACCAATGATGCTGTAGCAGCGAAAATCTGTGATCTGGAGGGCGGTGTTGCTGCAATGCTGACATCATCCGGTCAGGCTGCAAATTTTTATGCAATCATGAACATTGTTGAGGCGGGAGATCATATTATTTGTGCATCTGCTGTCTATGGTGGTACATATAATTTATATGCTCATACAATCCGAAAGATGGGAGTTGAGGCAACTTTTGTTGATCCGGATTGTACAGAAGAAGAATTAAATGCAGCATTTCGTGAGAATACAAAAGCTGTGTTCGGAGAAACAATTGCAAACCCGGCGCTGGTTGTTCTGGATATTGAAAAGTTTGCCAATGCAGCACATGCACATGGGGTTCCGCTTATTGTTGACAATACATTTGCAACTCCAATCAATTGCAGACCGTTTGAGTGGGGAGCTGATATTGTAACTCATTCTACAACAAAATATATGGATGGCCATGCGGCATGCGTTGGCGGTGCAATTGTAGATAGTGGTAATTTTGATTGGAATGCATATGCAGATAAGTTTCCGGGACTTACAACTCCGGATGAGACTTATCATGGAATTGTGTATACTGACAGATTTGGAAAAGGTGCATATATTACGAAAGCAACGGCACAGTTGATGCGTGATCTTGGATCAATTCAGTCACCACAGAATGCTTTTCTTTTGAATATCGGATTGGAAACACTGCATTTACGTGTACCTCGTCATTGCGAGAACGCTTTAAAAGTTGCAGAATACTTGAAAAATCACGAGAAAGTAGCTTGGGTATCCTGCCCATCACTTCCGGGAGATAAGTATTACGACCTGGCACAGAAATATATGCCGAATGGAACCTGTGGTGTAATTACTTTTGGTTTGAAAGGCGGAAGAGAGGCTGCAGTAGAGATGATGGATAAATTAAAACTTGTTGCAATCGTTACACATGTTGCGGATGCGAGAAGTTGTGTACTTCATCCTGCCAGTCATACCCATCGTCAGATGAATGATCAAGAATTGATGGAAGCGGGCGTACAGCCGGATTTGATTCGATTCAGTGTTGGAATCGAGAGTGTAAACGATATAATTGCGGATGTAGAGCAGGCATTAGAATAAATAAGATGGTATGGATGTATACAATTTATGTCCATGCCATTTTTTTAGAAAAAAGTATGGAATCAAGCAGACTGAACATACTAAACAGAAGAAATTATTATTTCGGAGGTTTGGATGTTTATGAGCGAAACAAAAAATAATGAAATCAAAGAAACAGGAACATTGCAGTTGGAAAATGGGAAGGGACATCACATCCAGCTGTTGACGATCATTGGTGAAATCGAAGGACATGAAGCTGTGTCGGGCAATACAAAAGCAACCAAATATGAGCATCTTCTTCCTAAATTAGCGGAAGTTGAGGATAGTGAGGAAATTGACGGTGTGCTGATTTTGCTCAATACGTTAGGCGGCGATGTGGAAGCAGGGCTCGCAATTGCAGAAATGATAGCCTCGTTGAGTAAACCTACCGTATCGCTTGTATTGGGTGGAAGTCATTCAATTGGAGGACCGCTTGCGGTGTCTGCAGATTATTCTTTTATTGTTCCGAGTGGAACTATGATTGTGCATCCGGTGCGTTCAAATGGTATGTTTATTGGGGTATATCAAAGTTATCGAAATATGGAGAAAACACAGGATCGTATTACAACTTTTATTTCGGAACATTCCAAAATCAGCCAGAAACGTTTGGAAGAATTGATGCTGGATCCGACCGAACTGGTGAAGGATGTAGGGACGATGCTTGAGGGCGAGGATGCAGTGAGAGAAGGACTGATCGATGAAGTTGGAGGAATCAGTCAGGCGATAAAAAAACTGCGTGAAATGATAGATGAAAGAAAAATAATGACAGGCTTATGAAAAAATGCTATACTAATATAAGTATGTTCAAAAGCCAAGGGGGAACTATGAATGGCTGCAAAGTCGACAAAGAAGAAAAAAAGCACGAGGGGAACAACAAAAAAGAATCAGGAAAATACAGTACTTCGAAGTGAAATTCTCATTTTGGGAATGCTGGCGGTCTGTATTTTCCTGTTAATCAGTAATTTCGGACTGGGTGGGCTGATCGGAGATATCCTGTCAGCTCTGATGTTTGGTATTTTTGGATGGATGGCATATTTGATTCCGGTGCTGATTTTTGGTATTACTGCATTTTTAATTTCAAATAAAGGAAACAAGCATGCATACATAAAAGCAGTGGCAGCAATTGTATTCGTTATTGTTGCAACGGCGATTTTGGAATTGGTAGTAAATTCTTATCATCCGGGAACTGAACTGATGGAATACTATCGGCAGGCAAGTATCGGAAAAGAAGCCGGAGGCTTGCTTGGTGGAGTGATGATTACAATTCTCTGTCCTGCAATCGGAGTTGCAGGAACCTATATTGTATTGATTTTGTTGATGATTATTTGTATTATTTTAATCACAGAAAAATCTTTATTAAAACCTTTGGGACAAAGGAGTAAACGAATCTATGATGATGCCAGAACCCGCCGCCAATCTGCGGTGGAGCGTTCTGCAAGAGAAAAAAAGGAAACAAAAGAAAAAAAAGAGCAACCGGAGAAACGAAATGAAAGTAAAAAGATATCCGGAGTATCTTTCGCCACAACATTGGGAGATGCACATTCTAAGCGGAAGTCACCGGATGTTCAGGAATTAAATATACTCGAGGAGGAACCCCTTCCGCCTTTATTTGATGAAGAGATAATACAGGATCCGGAGGAAGAACCTGAATTTGTAATTCAGAGAAGTGAACCATTGCAGATGGAGGAATCAATTACAGATAAAAGTTCGCATAAAAAGGCTGATGAGCCAATCCAACGGCCGGAGGATGTAGAAAGAGAGATCCAAAAGCAAGAAGGGATACAACCGAAAGAATATCGGGTTCCACCGATCAGTCTTTTAAAACGAGGGAAAAAGGGTGGCGGCAATTCCGACAGACACCTTCGTGAAACAGCATTGAAACTGGAACAGACACTGCAGAATTTCGGAGTGAAAGTGCATGTGACCAATGCGAGCTGCGGACCATCTGTTACTCGATATGAGCTGCAGCCGGAACAGGGAGTAAAAGTGAGTAAGATTGTTGGCCTGGCAGATGACATTAAGTTAAATCTTGCAGTGACAGATCTTCGTATTGAAGCGCCGATTCCCGGAAAAGCGGCAGTTGGAATTGAAGTTCCCAATAGTGAAAATTCAGCAGTTATGCTTCGGGATTTATTAGAGTCGAAAGAATTTCAACAAAGTTCATCAAAAATCACATTTGCTGTAGGAAAAGATATTGCAGGAAAGGTCGTAGTTGCGGATATTGCCAAGATGCCGCATTTACTTGTTGCAGGTTCTACCGGTTCTGGAAAATCAGTATGCATTAACACGCTGATTATGAGTATTCTCTATAAATCAAATCCTGAAGATGTAAAACTCATCATGGTGGATCCTAAAGTGGTGGAATTAAGCGTATATAATGGAATTCCGCATTTGCTGATTCCGGTTGTAACAGATCCGAGAAAAGCAGCAGGAGCCTTAAACTGGGCAGTTGCAGAAATGATGAAACGATATCAGTTGTTTGCAGAATATAATGTACGTGATCTTACGGGATTTAATGAGAAAGTTCTGGAACTGAAAGGCGAGGAAAATGCACCGAAAAAGATGCCGCAGATTGTTATTATAGTGGATGAGCTGGCAGATTTGATGATGGTTGCTCCTAAGGATGTGGAAGGTGCGATTTGCAGACTGGCACAGTTGGCAAGAGCGGCCGGACTGCATTTGATTCTTGCCACACAGCGACCATCGGTTAATGTAATTACAGGTTTGATTAAGGCAAATATGCCATCCCGCGTTGCTTTTGCTGTTTCGTCCGGTGTGGATTCCAGAACGATCATTGATATGAATGGGGCTGAAAAGTTACTCGGAAAAGGAGATATGCTTTTTTATCCTACAGGATATCCCAAACCTGTGCGTGTACAAGGCTCTTTTGTATCTGATCAGGAAGTGCAGAAAGTAGTGGATTATTTGATTCAGAATTATGGAGATGCAACATATTCGGATGAACTTGAGGAACATATGAATGCAGATCTGGGAGTGGATTCCGGCGCCACGTTGATTTCCTCATCGGAAGAATCTGATAATCGTGATCTCTATTTTGCAGATGCGGGAAGATTGATCATTGAAAAGGAAAAGGCATCAATCGGAATGCTTCAGCGGATGTTTAAGATTGGATTTAACAGAGCTGCCAGAATTATGGATCAGCTTGCAGAAGCAGGGGTTGTTGGTCCGGAGGAAGGCACAAAACCACGTAAGGTACTTATGTCAAAAGAAGAATTTGAACAATTTATGCAAGAAAAGTAAAGTCAAAAGGAGGAAGCACAGATGAAAACAGACATTCAGATCGCACAGGAAGCAGAGATGCTCCCGATTAAAGAAGTGGCTCAGAGAGCAGGAATTGCAGAAGAGGATTTGGAGTACTATGGAAAGTACAAGGCAAAACTTTCAGAAGGATTCTGGGATAAGATCAAAAATAACGAAGACGGGAAACTGGTTCTTGTTACTGCAATCAATCCGACACCTGCCGGAGAGGGAAAAACAACGGTTACAGTAGGTCTTGGACAGGCAATGGCAAAATTAAATAAAAAGGCTGTGATCGCGCTTCGCGAACCTTCTCTTGGACCATGTTTCGGTATCAAAGGCGGAGCTGCCGGCGGCGGCTATTCTCAGGTAGTTCCTATGGATGATCTGAATCTGCATTTCACAGGTGATTTTCATGCAATTACCTCGGCGAACAATCTGCTTGCAGCAATGTTAGATAATCATATCCAACAGGGAAATGCTTTGCAGATCGATCCACGTCAAGTGGTTTGGAAACGATGTGTAGATATGAATGACAGAGTTTTGAGAAATGTAGTAGTGGGTCTTGGAAATAAAATGGATGGAATGGTTCGAGAAGATCATTTTGTTATTACAGTGGCATCTGAGATTATGGCAATTCTTTGTCTTGCTGATGACCTTGCAGATCTGAAACGTCGGCTGGGACGGATTATCGTTGCATATAATTTTGCCGGAGATCCGGTTACTGCGGATGATTTACAGGCGACAGGTGCAATGGCTGCACTTTTAAAAGATGCGATCAAACCGAATTTGATTCAAACATTAGAACATACACCGGCTTTGGTACATGGTGGTCCGTTTGCAAATATTGCACATGGCTGCAACAGTGTTCGAGCTACCAAAATGGCTTTGAAGATGAGCGATATAACTATTACAGAGGCTGGATTTGGTGCAGATCTGGGAGCAGAGAAGTTTATGGACATCAAATGCCGTAAAGCAGGATTAAAACCGGATGCTGTTGTTTTAGTTGCAACTGTACGTGCTTTGAAGTATAATGGTGGAGTTCCGAAGGCGGATCTGGGAGAGGAAAATCTCGAAGCTCTTGCAAAAGGAATTGTTAATTTAGAGAAACATATAGAAAATATACAGAAATACGATGTACCAGTTGTTGTTACACTTAATTCTTTTGTGACTGATACTCCGGCTGAGAATGAATTTATCCGCAAGTTCTGTGAAGAACATGGATGTGAATTTGCACTTGCTGAAGTTTGGGCAAAAGGAGGAGAGGGCGGTATCGCACTTGCTCAGAAAGTATTGGATACACTGGAAACAAAGGAGAGTCATTATCATCCGCTTTATCCGGATGCATATTCACTGAAAGAGAAGATTGAAACTATTTCTAAGGAAATTTACGGTGCTCGTTCCGTTATTTATGAGCCGGCGGCAGAGAAACAGCTTGCAAAGATCGAGGCAATGGGATTTGGAGACGTACCTGTTTGTATGGCGAAGAATCAGTATTCTCTCTCAGATGATGCGAAAAAACTTGGACGTCCGGAAAACTTTGATATTCATATTCGTGAAGTATATGTAAGTGCGGGAGCAGGATTTGTTGTTGCGTTGACAGGAGCAGTCATGACAATGCCGGGATTGCCAAAAGTACCGGCAGCAAATAATATAGATGTAACAGATGATGGCGATATTGTTGGTCTGTTTTAGAAAAGATACAGGAGTACAGAATGGCACAATTAATTGATGGAAAACAGATTTCAAAAGAAATAAAAGAGGAACTGAAAATCGAAGTAGAGCGTTTGAAACAACAAGGCAGAGAAATCTGCCTTGCGGTTGTACAAGTTGGCAGTGATCCGGCTTCTACTGTTTATGTAAATAATAAGAAAAAGGCGTGTGCTTATATCGGGATTCGATCAGAATCTTATGAATTACCGGAAACAATCACAGAAAGAGAACTTTTGGAGTTGGTGGAACGGTTAAATGCAGATGAAAAAGTGAATGGGATTCTTGTACAGTTACCACTTCCCAAAACATTAAATGAAGATAAGGTTCTTCGTGCAATCTCTCCGGAAAAGGATGTAGATGGATTTCATCCGGTGAGTGTTGGACGGCTTTGGCTTGGAGAAAAGGGATTCCTTTCTTGTACTCCGGCAGGAGTTATTCAGCTTCTAAAACGTTCCGGAATTTCCATCGAAGGAAAAGAATGTGTAGTGATAGGAAGAAGTAATATTGTAGGAAAACCAATGGCTGCATTGCTTCTCAGAGAAAATGCAACTGTTACAATTGCACATTCAAAAACCCGTAATTTAAAAGAAGTTACGAAAAGAGCAGATATTCTGATTGCTGCGGTAGGACAGCAGCAAATGATCGATGATACCTATATCAAGGAAGGTGCAGTTGTAATTGATGTTGGAATGCATCGGGATGCTCAGAATAAGTTGTGCGGGGATGTTGATTTTGAAAAAGTAAAAGATAAAGCATCAGCAATCACGCCAGTTCCGGGTGGCGTTGGACCGATGACGATTGCGATGTTAATGAACAATTGTGTGGAGACGGCTAGATAACAGGAGGAAGCGCTCTATGAAATGTACAAATTGTGGTGCAGAAATACCTGAGGGAACTCTGATCTGCCCCGATTGTAGAACAGAAATACAGATGGTACCGGATTATAATCCGTTAGAAGACGTGCTTGCCAGAGAGGTCAGGGGGTCTGTAGAAGATGCTACAAGACCCATTCGGCCGGAAGAAGTGCGTCGATATAGAGAACAGTTGAATCGAGAATCTGCAAATGCGACTCGAGTTTTAAGTCAGGGAGAGCTGGATGATATTCGCGCAGGGCGTGCCAAAACAGTCTCAAAGCAAACAGAGGTATGGCGGCAGGAAAGACGTGGTTCCGGGAATCGAAATACCGGGGCTGTTCATCCAAATACGAGAGAAGAACGCAGGCGTCAGCAGATGTTAAAGAAAAAGCGGGCAAAGAGAAGAAGGCGAAATGCAATTCTCTCTGTACTGCTGTTTTTGGCGTTGGTGTTAGGTGCAGGTGGATATATTATTTATCAGAATTCTTATACCGGGGTTGTGAATCGAGGATATCGTTCTCTTCAGGCTGGAGAATATACGGCGGCAGAGAATGCATTTGAAAGAGCAATTCGGAAAGATGGAAAAAGAGCAGAAGCGTATACAGGAAGGGCGGAAATATATATTCAGCAGAAGACACTGGACAAGGCGGAAGATATTTTCCTTGAGGCGATTGATTCTCAACCTGCAAACGCAGGACTGTATCAGGCGGCAATTGATTTTTATATGAAGACAGATCAAAAGGAAAAAATTTCCAGTCTTTTAGATGGATGTGATGATCGGGTTCTGAGTGCGGTTAGTGAGTATGTCTCCGGAATCCCTCAGTTTAGTTTGGAAGAAGGTACGTATCCGGAAGTGCAGGAAGTTGCGATTTCAGGTAAGGGAATGATTTATTACACGACGGATGATACAGAACCTACAAAGTCCAGTGCAAAGTATGAGGAGCCAATACTTCTGGATGAAGGGACAACGACTATACGTGCGGTGGCTTATAATAAAAAGGGAGTTCCAAGTTTGATTGCGTCCAAGACATATACCATCGAGATCCCTATAGAAGATGCACCGGCGGTGACTCCGTCTACCGGACAATATACTTCGGCGACTCAGATTACAATACAGGTTCCGGATGGATATAAAGCATATTATACAACAGACGGAACAACTCCGTCGGCTGCATCGAATGAATATAGCGGGCCGATTGATATGCCGGAAGGTTCTACTATCTTTTCGGCAGTTTTGATCAGTGAAAACGGAAAAATGACACAGGTTACAAAACGGAATTATCTGCTTGAATATGAGTAGGCTGCACTCTTTTCCTGTGTGAAAAACCTCTTGTATTTATGTACAAAAATACGAGAGGTTTTTTGTGCATTATTCAAGTTTAAAAATAGGTTAAATTGCTTGTTTTCGATAAGTCAGAGTGGTATAATTAATGCGTTAAAAAAATAACATATTAATACATAAGGAGATGCATTATCATGGGAAGATTTACATTACCAAGAGACGTTTATCATGGAAAAGGATGTCTTGAAGAACTCAAGAATCTGAAAGGAAAAAGAGCAATCCTTGTTGTTGGCGGTGGCTCTATGAAACGTCAGGGATTTCTTGACAAAGCTGTCGGCTATCTGAAAGAAGCTGGTATGGAAGTAGAACTTTTTGAGGGTGTTGAACCAGATCCGTCAGTTGAAACTGTTATGAAAGGTGCAGAAGCAATGCGTGCATTCCAGCCGGACTGGATCGTTTCAATGGGAGGCGGCTCTCCGATTGATGCTGCAAAAGCAATGTGGGCATTTTATGAGTATCCGGATGTAACATTTGAAGAACTTTGTATTCCGTTTAATTTCCCGGAACTGAGACAGAAAGCAAAATTCTGTGCGATTCCTTCTACATCAGGAACAGCTACAGAAGTAACAGCATTCTCTGTAATTACAAATTATCAGACAGGTGTAAAATATCCATTGGCTGATTTCAATATCACACCGGATGTAGCAATCGTTGATTCTGAGCTGGTTGAAGGTCTTCCGGCAAAACAGGTTGCATATACTGGTATGGATGCTCTTACACATGCAATTGAAGCATATGTTTCTACATTACATTGTGCATATACAGACCCGCTTGCAATTCAGGCAATTGAAATGGTATTTGATTACCTTCCGGCTTCATACAGAGGCAATATGGATGCAAGAGCAGAGATGCATGACGCACAATGTCTGGCAGGAATGGCATTTTCCAATGCTTTGTTGGGTATTGTACATTCTATGGCACATAAAACAGGAGCAGCATTTTCAACAGGTCATATTACTCATGGCTGTGCAAATGCAATGTATCTTCCATATGTTATCAAATACAATGCGAAAGACCCTGTAGCTGCAAAACGTTATGCAGAGATTGCAAGAAAAGTTGGACTTCCGGGAGCTTCTGAAAAAGCACTCATTAACAGTTTGTGTGAAAAAATCGATGATTTCAATGTTCAGTTGAATATTCCAAAAACATTAAAAGAATTTGGAATTGATGAAGAAGAGTTCAAAGAGAAAATTGCAACAATTTCTGAAAATGCGGTTGGAGATGCTTGTACTGGATCAAATCCACGTGCAATTGATCCTGCAACTATGGAAAAACTCTTTACATGTATTTATTACGGAACAGAAGTAGATTTCTAATTACAGCTGAATTAAGGGACAGATGCTAGTTGTGTCTGTCCTTTTTTGATGTTTTTCAGATGAAATTTTCTGTGCAAAACCGTCATTTCCAGGAAAGAATACTTGCGAATCGAGATGGAATGGCGTATGATAGTGACAGGGTATTTATTTAAAATATACAAGGAGGAAAATCATGTATAAGATTTTGAAAGCAGAGAAACTGGCTGATAAGATTTATCTTATGGATGTGGAAGCACCACGTGTTGCAAAACATTGTCAGCCGGGACAGTTTGTGATTGTTAAAATGGATGATAAAGGGGAGAGAATTCCGTTGACAATTTGTGATTATGACCGTGAGGCCGGTACAATTACGATTGTATTTCAGGAAGTCGGCGCATCAACAGTAAAGATGTCCGGTTTAAAAGCCGGGGATAGTTTCCGCGATTTCGTTGGACCTTTGGGATGTGCGTCCGAGTTCGTAAACGAAGATTTGGATTCTCTGAAGAATAAAAAGATGCTTTTTGTAGCCGGCGGCGTTGGTGCGGCTCCGGTCTATCCGCAGGTAAAGTGGCTGCATGAGCATGGTATTGAAGCAGATGTGGTTCTGGGTGCAAAAACAAAAGAAATGGTAATTCTTGAAAATGAATTAGAAGCTGTTGCAGGCAATCTGTATGTAACAACGGATGATGGTTCTTATGGTCGTTCCGGTATGGTAACAGCTGTAGTAGAAGATCTGGTTCAGAATGAAGGAAAACAGTATGATGTTTGTGTTGCAATCGGACCAATGATCATGATGAAATTTGTTTGTCTTTTGACAAAGAAATTAGAGATTCCGACAATTGTCAGCATGAATCCAATTATGGTAGATGGAACCGGAATGTGCGGAGCTTGCCGTTTACAGGTAGGAGATGAGATTAAATTTGCCTGTGTAGACGGACCGGAATTCGATGGTCATCTCGTAGATTTTGATCAGGCTATGAAGAGAGCTCAGACCTACAAGACAGCTGAAGGACGTGCAATGCTGAAGATTCTGGAAGGCGATACACATCATGGTGGATGCGGACATTGTGGAGGTGACGAATAATGGGAGATGTATTAAAAAAAGTACCGGTAAGAGAACAGGATCCAAAGGTTCGTGCAACGAACTTTGAAGAAGTTTGTCTTGGATATAACATGGAAGAAGCTATGGAAGAGGCTTCCAGATGTATTAATTGTAAAAATGCAAAATGTATTCAGGGTTGTCCGGTAGCAATTAACATTCCTGGATTTATTAAAGAAATCAAGAACGGCAATATTGAAGAAGCATATAAAGTGATCGGACAATCTTCAGCTCTTCCGGCAATCTGCGGTCGTGTATGTCCTCAGGAGTCACAGTGTGAGGGACAGTGTATTCGCGGAATCAAAGGTGAGCCGATTTCCATTGGAAAACTGGAGCGTTTTGTGGCAGATTATGCATTGGAGAATGATATTAAGCCGGTTGGAGCAGAAAAGACGAATGGTCATAAAGTTGCTGTAATTGGTTCCGGTCCGTCCGGATTGACATGTGCGGGAGATTTGGCAAAACTCGGTTATGAAGTAACTGTATTCGAAGCACTTCATGAACTGGGCGGAGTATTGGTGTATGGTATTCCGGAGTTCCGTCTTCCAAAACAGAAAGTTGTTGCAAAAGAAATTGAGAAAGTAAAAGAACTTGGCGTTAAATTTGAAACCAATGTTGTAATTGGTAAATCTACTACAATCGATCAGTTGATTGAAGAAGAAGGATTTGAGGCTGTCTTTATTGGATCAGGTGCAGGACTTCCGAAGTTTATGGGTATTCCGGGAGAGAATGCGAACGGAGTATTCTCAGCAAACGAATATCTGACCAGAAGCAACCTGATGAAAGCATTTGATGAAAATTATGATACACCGATTTGTGCCGGAACAAAGGTGGCTGTTGTTGGTGGCGGTAATGTGGCAATGGATGCTGCAAGAACTGCACTTCGTCTTGGCGCGGAAGTACATATCGTTTATCGTAGAAGTGAAGAAGAACTTCCGGCACGTGTGGAAGAAGTACATCATGCAAAGGAAGAAGGAATCATTTTCGACCTTTTGACGAATCCAAAAGAGATTCTTGTGGACGATAAGGGAAATGTTACAGGAATGAAAGTTATTAAGATGGAACTGGGAGAACCGGATGCATCAGGAAGAAGACGTCCGGTAGAGGTTCCTGGTTCTGAATATACAATTGATGTAGATACAGTAATCATGTCACTGGGTACTTCTCCGAATCCATTGATTTCTTCTACAACAGAAGGTCTGGAAATTAATAAGTGGAAATGTATTGTGGCTGATGAGAATAACGGTAAAACATCCAAAGAAGGTGTATATGCCGGTGGAGATGCTGTAACTGGCGCTGCAACAGTTATTTTAGCTATGGGTGCCGGAAAGGCAGCTGCCAAAGGTATTGATGAATATCTGAGAGATAAGTAAGAGAGCATCAGGCTGAATGAAATAAAAGTGCGGATGTGCGTGAGCATGTCCGCCTTTTTTTGAAATGGAACAACAGAGATAGAAGGAGTATTGACAATGGAAGAGAATAAGAACCTTAGTAAAAGACAACAAAAAGCGGCAGAATATCATAAAAACGGATATAATTGTGCACAGGCTGTTGCCTGCTCTTTTTGTGAGGATTTTGGTGTAGATGAAGAAATGATGTTTCGCCTTGCGGAAGGATTTGGGTTTGGTATGGGAATGCGAGAAGTGTGCGGTGCTCTCAGTGGTATGTTTATGATCATTGGACTGGAGAATAGCATTGGAAATCCTCAAAAAGGCGCAATTACAAAAGCAGACACATATAAAAGTGTAAAAGAGTATGCAAAAAAATTTCAGGAAAAGAATGGCTCGATGTATTGTCGTGATTTGAAAGCAAAAACAGATGGAAAACAGGCTGTTAGTTGTGAACAGTGTATTGTTGATGCGGTAGCGCTGACCGAGGAGTATCTATTGACAAAAAAGGTGACTAAAATCTTAAAAGAAATCTTATAAGAATGTTCCGACAGGAGAAACATAAATGAGGATTACGATCATTACAGTTGGGAAGATAAAAGAAAAGTATTTACGAGATGCAATTAGCGAGTATAGCAAGCGATTGAGTAAATATTGTAAAATGGAAATCATAGAAGTCGCAGATGAAAAAACGCCGGAAAATGCAAGCGATACTATGAATGAAACGATCAAAGCGAAAGAAGCAGAGCGTATTTTAAAATATTTGAAGGAAGATGCTTATATCATTACACTTGAAATTCAGGGAAAACAGCTTACTTCAGAAGAATTGGCTGACAAAATTGAGAAATTGGGGATTCAAGGTACAAGTCATCTTATTTTCGTTATAGGTGGTTCTCTGGGATTAGGGAAAAAAGTACTGGAGAAGTCAAATTATGCGTTGAGTTTTTCAAAAATGACATTTCCGCATCAGCTAATGCGCGTAATATTGCTGGAACAAATATATCGGAGTTATCGCATTATAAAAAAAGAACCGTATCATAAATAATTATAGGCATATACCTATAGGATGTATAAAACTTATGTATTTCAAAAATAACCTTTTTTATGCTACACTTTGAAGGAAGTGAAAAAGAAAGATATTGGAGGTTATTTATGAAAAAAGATTACAGTAAATTATGGGTTTTGTTTCAATCAATGTTTATGCTGAGTGCATGTACATTTGGCGGTGGGTTTGTAATTGTATCTCTGATGAAAAAGAAGTTTGTGGAAGAGCTGCAATGGCTGGAAGAAGAGGAGATGTTAGATGTGACTGCGATTACACAGTCAGCGCCCGGACCGCTTCCGGTGAATGCGTCTGTGATTATAGGATATCGCCTTGCAGGTGTTGTCGGATCGCTTGTCGCAATTCTTGGAACAATACTGCCTCCAATGATCATTATATCAATTATCTCTATGTTTTATGAACAGTTCCGTACCAATCCGTATATCAGTATGGCATTACAGGTTATGAGAGCGGGCGTTGCCGCAGTTATATTTGACGTTGTGATTAATCTGGCAAAGAATGTAATTCATACAAAAAGAACTTTATATATCATTATGATGATCGCTGCCTTTTTGGCAACATACATTTTGGATATCAGTGCAATGTTTGTAATATTAACTTGTCTGGGGATTGGGTTCATTGATCTTGCAGTTACATCATGGAATACAAGAAAAGTCAAGAACGGAGGAATTGCATAATGTTGCTATTGAAATTATTTTTTGCATTTATTCAGGTTGGTATGTTTAGTGTGGGCGGCGGTTATGCTGCGATACCATTGATACAGGAACAGATTGTCAATCTACATGGTCTCATGACATTGGAGGAATTTTCGGATTTAATTACAGTTGCAGAAATGACACCCGGACCAATTTCTATTAATTCTGCAACTTTTGTGGGAATGAGAATTGCAGGAATCCCCGGTGTATTGCTTTGTTCTATTGGATGTATCATTCCGTCCTTCTGTATCTGTCTGATTCTTGCTCACTTTTATTATAAATATCGTAATGTGAGCGGGGTACAGGTTGTACTTGGAGCAATGCGTCCGGCGGTGGTTGCATTGATCGGTTCCGCAGGAGCCTCAATTTTAATGCTGGCTTTATTTCAGGCAGAATTAGGAAAACTCATATTAAGCGACATTCGATGGGTTGAATTTGCAATTTTTGTAGGAGCTCTTTATCTTTTAAGAAAACATAAAGTAAATGCAATTGCAATTATTCTGGGAAGCGGTGTGGCAGGGACGGCTGTTTATGCGCTAATGGGTGCGATTTAAAATGATGAATCAAAAAGGAGAGAAACATGACCATTCGACATTTGAAAATTTTTACGATGGTAGCTGACAAAGGTGGTATGAGTAAAGCGGCAAGGGAGCTGCATATTTCTCAACCAAGTATAAGTCAGGCAATTTCGGAGCTGGAAAAGTATTATAACGTAAAATTATTTGAGCGATTGTCACAAAAACTATATTTAACAAAAGAGGGAGAGCTGCTGCTCTCTTTTTCTCGTCATATTCTGGACTCATTTGATCAAATGGAAGAAACGATAAATCATGCAGCAAAGAGCAGAGATTTACGTATCGGATGCAGTGTGTCAGTTGGAACCTGTCTTATCAATGATATTTTAAATGAGGCAGAGAAAGTGATTCCAAATTGTCAATTTCACGTCACGGTGACCAATTCTGCCGAAATAGAAAAAGCAGTGTTGAATAATCAAGTGGACTTCGCAATTGTGGAAGGAAATATTAAAAATGAAAATTTGTCTGTTTTTCCTATTTGTGAAGATGAGCTCGTAATTGTATGTGGATGTACGCATCCTTTGGCAAAAGAATCAGTTATAACATTGGAAATGCTGGATGGACAGGATTACGTTAGTCGTGAAAGCGGCAGTGTGGAGAGAAATCAATACGAAAAACTTTTTGAAGAACAAGGGCTGCATTTAAATCGAACCTTTGAAAGTACAAATACAGAAGCAATCAAAAATGCGGTGATCTGTGGACGTGGAATTGCAGTTTTTTCAAAACGCATGGTAAAAAAGGAAGTACAAAGCGGAGAGATGCGAATCCTGACATTGAAAGATCAAAAGGTCAAACGTGATTTTGATTTTATCATTCATAAGAATAAATATTGTTCGGATGAAATCAAAAAGATGAAGGATCTTCTGTGTACAGGAAATTTTTCAGAGTAAAGGATGGGAAACTTACGTGGATTTTTTGATAGTACTTGACGGATATATGAGAACTCTCTATAGTGGAAGAAGAGTTGTATGTTAGCAGGATTTATATGCTTACAGCCATGAAATAGAGTGCGAGTGAGGAAGAGTGGGATGGACTATAAGCGATTGATGAATACAGCAGTTCTGGCTGGAGAAATAATGTTAAAGAGCGGTGCGGAAACTTATCGTGTGGAAGAGACGATCACACGTATTTTAGGAACCGCAAATGTTGATATGGTTGAAACAGTCGTTTTGACAACAGGGATTTTTGTTACCTTGGATCATCCGGATATAGAAAATATTTCTGTAATCAAACGTGTAGAGAGCAGAGGGATGAATCTGAACCGGATCGAACGTGTGAACGCAGTATCAAGAAGATATTGCGCTGGGGAGATGACGCTGGATGAGGCTTATGCAGAATTGAAAACGATTAAAGGCCGTCAGTATAAAAGATGGATTTATAATTTGGCGACGGTTGGGGTCTGTGCCGGATTTGCGCCTCTTTTTGGCGGAGGCTGGGCAGAAATCGGAGGGGCTGCAATAGCCGGAATCGCACTGGCGATGATTACAACAATCGGGAAATACTTTCATATACATGGTTTTATTTTGAATGCATTTAGTGCATTTGCGGTAGCTCTTTCTGCTATTTTTTTAAAAAATAACTTTCCGGGCATGAATATGGATACTGTAATCATCAGCAGTATTATGCCGATCGTACCCGGAGTTGCAATTACTTATGCAATTCGGGATTCTCTGCAAGGAGATTATCTGGCGGGGGCGGCCCGGACAATGGAGGCTTTTATGACAGCGGTTGCCATTGCTTTGGGAGTTGGCGTCGGAATGGCTGTAACGGGGATTTTAAAACCAGGAGGTGGACTGTTTTGAATATTGCACATTTGATTTTGGGGACGATCGGAAGTTTTCTGGCAATCGCTTGTTTTGCTGTGCTGTTGGAATGTCCCAGAAAATATCTGCCGTATGCGGGACTCATAGGAGCTGTAGGAGGCGGTGTTTATCTGGTGAGTATGGAATATGAAATCGGTGCTGTGCTGGCATCTTTTCTCTCTGCACTTGTGATTGCGTTTATGTCACACACGTTTGCAAGAATTTTACATGCGCCGGTCACGATTTTTCTGATTCCCGGAATCTTGCCGACAGTGCCGGGAGCAGGGATGTATAGGATCATCTATTATGTATTATTAGGTGAACATAGTAAAAGTGCATATTATTTTATACAGACATTGGAAATAGCCGGAATGATTGCGTTGGCAATATTTCTCGTGGGAACATTCTTCAAAGTTCTGAAACAAATCTAAAAAATTTTTAGATTTTCAAAAAAAGAGTTTGCATAAAAAATGTATTTTGGCATTGCCTGAGTATTTTTTTTATTGTATAATAGCCAATTGAAAATGGAAACAGAACATTATGAGAGAAGACAGGAGGAAGACAGATGACAAAGAGAAATGATATCCATAAAGTACTTATCATCGGTTCCGGCCCGATTATTATCGGACAGGCTTGTGAATTTGATTATTCCGGTACACAGGCTTGTAAAGCATTGAGAAATTTAGGCTATGAAATCGTATTGGTTAATTCTAATCCGGCTACAATTATGACTGATCCGGAGATAGCTGACGTTACTTATATTGAACCGTTGAATGTAGATAGAATAGAACAGATTATAAAAAAGGAGAGACCAGATGCATTGCTGCCGAATCTTGGCGGACAGTCCGGTCTTAATTTATGTTCAGAATTAGCAAAAGCAGGAGTACTTGAGAAATATCATGTAGAGGTAATCGGTGTTCAGGTTGATGCTATTGAGCGTGGAGAAGATCGTATTGAGTTTAAGCATACGATGAATAAGCTCGGCATAGAAATGGCCAGAAGTGAAGTTGCATATAGCGTCGACGAGGCGTTGGCAATTGCAGATAAATTAGGATATCCGGTAGTTCTTCGTCCTGCCTATACAATGGGAGGCGCAGGCGGCGGTCTTGTATATAACATTGATGAATTGAAGACAGTTTGTGCACGTGGACTTCAGGCAAGTCTTGTAGGACAGGTTTTGGTAGAGGAATCCATTCTTGGCTGGGAAGAGCTGGAGTTGGAAGTGGTTCGTGACGCAGATGGAAATATGATCACGGTTTGCTTTATTGAAAATATTGACCCACTTGGGGTGCACACCGGAGATTCATTCTGCTCGGCGCCAATGCTGACGATTTCCGAAGAAGTACAAAAACGACTGGAAGAAAAATCACATAAAGTCGTAGATTCTGTTCAGGTAATCGGAGGATGTAATGTACAGTGGGCACATGATCCGAAAACAGACAGAGATGTTATTATTGAAATTAACCCTCGTACGTCTCGTTCTTCTGCATTGGCATCCAAAGCGACTGGTTTCCCGATCGCTCTTGTATCAGCAATGCTTGCAACGGGTCTCACGTTGAAAGATATTCCATGCGGAAAATATGGTACACTGGATCGCTATGTTCCTGATGGGGATTATGTTGTAATCAAGTTTGCGCGCTGGGCATTTGAAAAGTTCAAAGGAGTAGAAGATAAGCTGGGAACACAGATGCGTGCCGTTGGTGAAGTTATGAGTATCGGTAAGAACTTCAAAGAGGCATTCCAGAAGGCAATCCGCTCTTTGGAGACCGGTCGGTATGGATTGGGCCATGCAAAAGACTTTGACTCCAGAAGTAAAGAAGAATTACTGAAAATGTTGATTCATGCGACAAGCGAACGCTACTTCATTATATATGAAGCGTTGCGTAAAGGTGCAACAATAGATGAAATTCATGAACTTACAAAGGTGAAACATTATTTCCTTGAGCAAATAAAAGAATTGGTAGAGGAAGAAGAGGCGCTTCTTGCATCTAAAGGACAACTGCCAACTGATGAAGCATTGATCTCTGCTAAGAAAGATGGATTTTCCGATAAATATTTGAGCCAGATTCTGGAAGTTAGTGAAGATGAGATTCGCAATAAGAGAATTAGTCTTGGAGTTGAAGAGGCATGGGAAGGCGTTCATGTAAGTGCAACACCTGACAGCGCATATTATTATTCCACATATAATGCAGAAGATAAGAATCCGATTCGTTCAGATAAGCCAAAGATTATGATTCTGGGTGGCGGACCAAACCGTATCGGACAGGGAATTGAATTTGATTATTGCTGTGTTCATGCGTCTCTTGCTCTTAGAAAACTTGGGTTTGAAACGATTATTGTAAATTGTAATCCAGAAACTGTATCTACAGATTATGATACATCTGATAAACTTTATTTTGAGCCATTGACGTTGGAAGATGTATTGAGTATTTACAAAAAAGAACAGCCTGTAGGTGTGATTGCTCAGTTTGGTGGTCAGACCCCATTGAATCTGGCGGCAGATCTGGAAAGAAATGGCGTGAAGATCTTAGGTACAGCGCCTTCTGTGATCGATCTTGCTGAAGACCGCGATCTGTTCCGGGAAATGATGGAAAAATTAGAGATTCCAATGCCGGAATCCGGCATGGCAGTTACTGTAGAGGATGCCCTTGAGATTGCTGAAAAGATTGGATATCCGGTTATGGTACGTCCATCTTATGTTCTTGGCGGACGAGGAATGGAAGTTGTTTATGACGCAGAGAGCATGGTTGGATATATGCAGGCAGCAGTAGGTGTGACACCGGATCGTCCGATTTTGATCGACCGGTTCCTTGGACATGCGACAGAATGCGAAGCAGATGCTATCAGTGATGGAACACATGCATTTGTTCCGGCAGTGATGGAGCATATTGAACTTGCAGGAGTGCATTCCGGTGATTCAGCATGTATCATCCCGTCTAAGCATATTTCTGAGGAAAACGTGAAGACAATCAAAGAATATACAAGAAGAATTGCAGAAGAGATGCATGTTAAAGGTTTGATGAATATGCAGTATGCAATTGAAAATGACAAGGTTTTTGTTTTGGAAGCCAATCCGAGAGCATCCAGAACAGTGCCGCTTGTATCAAAAGTATGTAATATTCGTATGGTACCGCTTGCAATTGATATTGTTACTTCGGAGTTGACAGGAAGACCATCACCGGTTCCGGCATTAAAGGAACAGGAGATTCCGTATTATGGAGTAAAAGAAGCAGTATTTCCATTTAACATGTTCCAGGAAGTGGATCCGCTCTTAGGACCAGAGATGCGTTCTACAGGAGAAGTATTAGGATTGTCCAAGTTCTTTGGAGAGGCGTTTTACAAGGCACAGGAAGCTACACAGACAAAACTTCCGTTAGAAGGTACTGCATTGATCTCTGTAAGTAACAGAGATAAGCCGGAAGTTGTGGATGTGGCAAAAGATTTTGAAAAAGCAGGTTTTCATATTATCGCCTCCAAACATACTTGTGAGCTGCTGCGTGAAAACGGAATTGAAGCAGAAAGTATTAAGAAACTGCAAGAAGGCAGACCGAATATGCTGGATTTGATTACGAATGGTAAAATTGATATTATCGTCAATACTCCATCCGGAAAAGAAAGCAAAGATGATGATAGTTACTTGAGAAAGGCTGCCATCAAAAAGAAAGTTCCATATGTAACAACGATGGCTGCTGCTAAGGCTGCGATCAGCGGTATTCTTGAAATTAAGAAACATGGAAACAGTGAGGTGAAATCACTTCAGGAGATTCATGCGGAAATTCATGATAAATAGAAGAATTAAAATGTTATGAATAGAATGAAGGTGCTGCACATACATTACCTATAAAGGGTGTATGTGTGGCACTTTTTTATGAAACAGCAAATAGAAAATGAATCGATCAAAGCGCGGGCTGCATCTGCTGCCAGCATGCCAAAAGATGTTGTGTTAGGAGCATCGGTAATTACAATTCTCGGTACGGGTGAAATGTGCATCGAGAATTATCGAGGAATTATTGAGTATACAGATACGCTGATCCGGGTAAAAACGAAAAAAAACCAGATTCGTCTTGTTGGAAAACATTTGCAGATTGAATATTATACAAATGATGAGATGAAAATAACGGGATGCATTTGTTCCGTAGAATTTTGTCCTTAGATTTCAGAACTATAGTGGGAAAGGAACATGTTTGTGATACAAAAAATCATGCGATATACAAAGGGCTATGTGCGGATACGTGTACAGGGATATTCATCGGAGCGGTTTTTGAATCTATGCAGCAGGCACGAAATATATATCTGGGGAGTGGAACCTGCGGGCGATACATATGAGTTGTTTATGTCATTGAGTGGATTTTGGAAAATACGTGCAATTGCAAGAAAAACTCATACGAAAGTGACGGTTGTTCAGCGATGCGGTCTTCCGTTTTTTGTGTATCAAAACAGGCGTCGTCAAGCATTTCTGGCGGGGTGTCTGCTGTGTATAGGGCTGCTTTTTTTCTATTCCAGCTATATATGGGATATTCATTTCGAAGGAAATGAAAGATGGACAGATGAGGCGTTACTTGATTTTCTGGAAACAAGAAAGGTAAAACCGGGAACTGCAAAATACAAGATTAACTGCCCGGAGATTGTTCGGGATATTCGTCGGCAATATCCTGAAATTGTGTGGGTATCAGCCTCAATCGATGGCAGTCGGCTGCGGGTTCAGATTAAAGAAAATGAAGCACTTTCTTTGGAACAAGAGAAAAAAAACTTAGAAACAAAGGAAACGGATCAATCACCCAAGGATTTAGTTGCCTCTTGTGATGGAGTAATTACTTCCATTATTACAAGAAACGGGGTCCCTCAGGTGCATGTAGGGGAAACGGTAAAAAAGGGAGATCTTCTTGTGTCCGGTCGTATGGAAATAAAAAATGATGCAAAAGAAGTGGTTGATTATCAATATTGTCAAGCCGACGCGGATGTATTTGCTGATACACAGATGCAGTATCAAGAATCTATACCGCTTATCTATTATGAAAAGAATTATCAAAAAAACCGGAGAAAAAGTGCCTGGTATATCAAAATAGGCGGACGAATGATTTCTTTTGGATTACAAAGCACGAACGAAAAATTATATGAAAAAATAAGATCGGAATATCAAATTTGTCTGGGAGAACATTTTTATCTTCCGGTGACATATGGGAAAATAACGGTCAAACCGTATATTCTAAAAAGAGAAAAACAGGAAAAAAAGAAGGTACAGCAGATTTTAACAGAAAAATTCGATTGCTTTTTGAAAGATTTGGAAGAAAAGGGTATTCAAATTTGTGAAAATAATGTTAAAATACATTTGGATGAAAATTCTGCCACTGCAGATGGGGTCTTGTATTTAAATCAAAAGATTGCAGAAACAGTGGATACGGAAATACTTGAAATTGAAAGGAACGAACAGAATGAGTCTATCAGAACTGATGATTGATATACCGGCGGAACATGAAAAGAATATATTTGGGCAGTTTGATGCATATGCTAAAAAGTTAGAGCGTGCATTTCATGTTACACTGATAGCAAGAGATGGAAGTGTTAAGGTTCTCGGAGAACAAAAATATGCAGACAGGGCAAAACGCGTGCTGATGCAGCTGCTTCAATTATCACTGCGTGGAAATACGATTACGGAACAGAATGTGGATTATGCTATCTCACTTGTATATGAAGACAGTGAAGAAGATATTGTTGTAATTGATAAAGAGTTGATCTGTCATACTCTTCAAGGGAGACCAATCAAGCCAAAAACACTTGGACAGAAAAAATATGTCGATTCCATTCGGAAAAATATGATTACATTCGGACTCGGACCGGCGGGAACAGGAAAAACCTATCTGGCGATGGCAATGGCGATTACAGCATTTAAAAGTAACGAAGTAGAACGGATTATCTTAACTCGACCTGCGATTGAAGCCGGAGAAAAGCTGGGATTTCTTCCGGGAGATCTGCAGAGTAAGATCGACCCGTATTTGCGCCCGTTATACGATGCTCTGTACCAGATCATGGGAGCTGAAAGTTTTATAAAGAATTCGGAAAAGGGTCTGATCGAAGTTGCTCCACTTGCTTATATGCGAGGCAGAACGTTGGATAATGCATTTATTATTTTGGATGAAGCACAGAACACGACACCTGCACAAATGAAGATGTTTCTGACTCGAATCGGATTTGGCTCGAAGGTTGTCATTACTGGAGATTCTACACAGAAAGATTTGCCTGCCGGAACCGTTTCCGGATTGGATGTCGCTGTTAAAGTTATAAGAAATCTGGAAGACATCAGTGTTTGTAATTTATCCAGCAAGGATGTCGTACGTCATCCTCTGGTTCAGAAAATTGTAAAAGCATATGAAGAATATGAGAAGAAAGGAATGCATGCTTCTAAGAGCAGCAGACGGAAATAGATATGAGCTTATATATGGAAGAAGAGGGGGAACTGAAACTCCCTTTAGATACAAAAGAAACAGCAGAACGGGTAATCCAGGCAGCATTGGAGTATGTGGCATGTCCTTATGAAGCAGAAGTCAATCTCCTGCTTACAACAGACGAAGAAATCAGGGAGATGAATCGGAATTTCCGGAATCAGGACAAGTCAACAGATGTCCTCTCTTTTCCGATGTTAGAATATGAAGTTCCGGGAGAATTTCATTTTTTAGAAGAAGATACGGACGATGCATTCCACCCGGAAACAGGTGAATTAATGCTGGGGGATATTGTGATTTCAAAAGAAAAAGTGCTGCAACAGGCAGAGTTGTATGGACATACAGCAAAAAGAGAGTTTGCTTTTCTGATTGCTCATAGTATGCTGCATTTATTTGGTTATGACCATATGGAAGAAGATGAACGGAAAGTGATGGAACAGAAACAACGGGAAATCATGGAAAAAGTTCAGATATCACGAGAGTCTATGGAGGAAGCAAATGGCTGAGCCACAGAAAAACAGAAAAAAACAGAAAAATGATGATTTTTTGATGCAGGGAATGATTCTTGCATTCGCAATGGTAATGACAAAGGTCATTGGCGTTGTATATCGCATTCCATTGACCAATATTTTGGGAGATGAAGGAAATGGCTTTTATGGATATGCCTATGAGGTATATGCAATGGCATTGATGCTCTCCAGTTTAAGTCTTCCAACTGCGGTTTCCAAATTGGTTTCAGCCCGTATGGCAGTGGGGCAGCGTCGGAATGCATTTCGGGTATTCTTGTGTTCACTGGCCTTTTCGCTCGTGGTCGGAATTTTTATTTCTCTTGTGATCTTCTTTGGAGCAGGAGCTATTGCAGCGAATTTTATGGAGTCTCCATTGAGTGTATATGCGCTGAAGGTTTTAGCAGTGGGTCTGTTTATTGTTGCCTTGCTTGGAGTACTGCGAGGGTATTTTCAAGGTTTGGGAACGATGATGCCAACCGCAGTATCACAGATCATTGAGCAGATTATCAATGCAGTGGTAAGTATAGCAGGTGCAAGTATTTTGTTTAAACTCGGAACTTCTAAAGGTCAGGAAGTGGGAGAGGAATTACTGGGACCGGCTTATGGTGCGGCAGGAGGTACTCTGGGAACTGTAACAGGGGCATTATTTGCGCTGTTGTTTCTGGGATTTTGTTTCTTTATTTATTCCGGCAGAATCAAACGAGGGTTAAAAAGGGACAGAACAAAGAAAAAAGAAAGTTATCAGAGAATACTGAAAATTTTAATTCTAACGATTATTCCTGTTGTGTTTAGTACCGCTATTTATAATATTAATCAAATACTGGATCTGACTTTGTTTAATCAGATTATGGCGGCGCAGGGATTCCATGAAAAAGAATATATGGCTCTGCAGGGAATTTATACCGGGAAATACAATACATTGATCAATGTTCCTCTGGCTATGGCAAATGGACTTGCGGCATCTGTGATTCCAAGTCTGACGACAGCTGTAACAACCGGTGAAAAGAAAGTAATATACAGCAAGATCAATCAGACGATACGTTTTACTATGTTAATTGCAATTCCTTGTTTTGTTGGGTTTGTTGTTCTTGCATCCCCATTGATGGTGCTGCTTTATAACGATGCAAGTACAGTTCCGGCGATTACACTGGCGATGGGAGCAGTAACTGTGATTCTGTATTCCTGGTCGACAGTGTCAAATTCAATCTTGCAAGGATTGGATAAAATGGCAGAGCCTGCAAAAAATGCAGGTATCTCTCTTGTCGTACATTTGGCTGCATTACTTCTGATGCTGATTGTATTTAAATGGAATATTTACGCGTTGGTACTCAGTAACATTGTTTTTTCGCTTTGTATGTGTCTTTTGAATGCAAGAGCAATGCATAAAGCATGTGGCTATACACAGGAAATCGATCGTACATTTGTCAGACCGCTGATTGCAGCCGTTATTATGGGGATTGTAACGTATGTTGTATATTTGATTTTGGATATTTTGGTTGGAGGGCGGTTCATTCCAACAATTCTTGCCGTAATGTCCGCAATAATGGTCTATGGAGTCAGTGTGCTGAAATTAGGGGTTTTGTCCCGAAATGATTTGAAGGCACTTCCGCAAGGCCAGAAAATCTATCAATTGTGTGGCAAATTACATTTGCTGCCACCTCAATAGGCAACTATATATGAAAATAGAATGTATAAAATAAAAAAAGAAACCGATACTGTAAATAAAAAGGAGTGAATCCTAATGAAAAAATATTACAGCATTGGTTTCTTTCTTGTTGTACTTTTGTTGATTGCAGGCATGAGTTTTGGATATCAGTTATCGTATAGACGGTTATTGGACAGGCAGGAAACGCAACGGGAAGAACAGAAAGAAGAACAGGCGATCACTACGAAAGGAAAAGCAGAAAAAAATGAGGGATATTATTTAAAAGAACTCAATGGCTATGTGACCGTATATTTAAGTGATAAAAAAACGATTTACGAGCTGACAGAAATCCCTCTTACTGATTTGCCGGAAGAGATACAGCAAGAAGTATGCTCCGGAAAATATATTGAATCGATCAAGGAACTTTATGGGTTTCTGGAAAACTATTCAAGCTGATAAGTTTTAAGCAGTTTTTCACAGAGTCAGGGTAGACGAATCATATAAAATAGTGTAAGATATCTTTGCGGAAAGCGAGGATAATAACATGGATGAGAAAAAAATAGCAAGAATAAATGAATTATACAGAAAATCTAAGGCAGAAGGTTTGACAGAAACTGAAAAAAAAGAACAAAAAGTTCTAAGACAAGAGTATTTGGACGGGATTCGTCGTAATTTAAGATCCCAGTTGAATAATATCGATATTTTGGAAAAGGATGGCAGTGTTGTCAATCTGGGAGAGAAATTTGGAAACAAAAAAGGAAATTAGAACAAACGGTTTGCAAAAGCGGATGAGACTTTCCTCTGCTGTCCGGATAAAATACAGTCTGGATATTGCGGAACAGGTAGTGAAACATCCGTTTTTTCAATGCGCAGATACAATATGTTGTTATGTACCGTTTCGGGAAGAAGTTGATACGACAGTATGCATCCAGACTGCATGGCAACAAGGGAAACGAGTTGTTGTGCCACGAGTATGTGGAACCAATCAAATGGAATTTTACGAGATTGAAAGTATGGAAGAGTTATTTCCCGGGTATCAGGGAATCTTAGAGCCAGCCGCAAACCTGGATCGTGTGTTTGTGGCATCTTCTTGTGTACATACATTGATGCTCGTTCCCGGAGCAGCATTTGACCGGAATGGAAACCGGATAGGATATGGAAAAGGATTTTATGATCATTATTTAAATATATACCCACATATTCCCAAAATAGGTCTGGCATTCAGCTGCCAGTGTGTCGAAGAGATTCCGGCAGAACCGCAGGATATTTGTATGGACGTGGTTTTGACAGAAAGTGGAGATTTTATGAGAGGATGATTGTATGATGCAGAGAGATTTGCCCAGAGATCCGGTCATGCTTTTGAGCGTGATCAATACAAAATTAAGAGATTATTATCATAGTTTAGATCAACTTTGTGAGGAAATGAATCTTTCCCAGGACGAACTGACGGAAAAACTGAAGGGGATTGATTATGAATATGATGAAAATCGAAATCAATTTATTTGATATCAGAAAACCGGAAAGGAAGAGGATACAATGAATGAAATGGAACAGATGATTGCAGATGCACCAGTAAATGAACCGGAACGTCAGTATTATTTTATGGAAAAAGGAAAAGCACTTGTTGCATCCTTGTCTGAGCAAGCCGGACATCCGCTGACATTTTGTGTTACAACCTTTGGCTGTCAGATGAATGCCAGAGATTCTGAAAAACTGGTCGGGATTTTAGAACAGATGGGTTACATAGAAGAGGCAGAAGAGGAAAAAGCAGATTTTGTTATTTTTAATACCTGTACGGTTCGTGAAAATGCAAATCAACGTGTGTATGGGCGCCTTGGACAGTTGAGCCGGGTAAAAAAACAAAATCCATATATGATGATTGGTTTATGCGGCTGTATGATGCAAGAACCAGAGGTTGTAGAAAAAATAAAGAAAAGTTATCGATACGTGGATTTGATTTTCGGTACGCATAATATTTATAAATTCGCGGAATTGATCGTGACACGACTTCAGTCACAGCGCATGGTAATTGATATATGGAAGGATACAGATCAGATTGTAGAAGATCTTCCGAATGAAAGAAAGTATACATTTAAATCCGGCGTGAATATTATGTTTGGATGTAATAATTTCTGCAGTTATTGTATTGTTCCTTATGTGAGAGGACGGGAGCGCAGCAGAAATCCAAAAGATATTGTAAGGGAGATTGAACGTTTTGTCGCAGACGGAGTTGTAGAAGTAATGCTGTTGGGACAAAATGTCAATTCTTATGGGAAAACATTGGATGAGCCGATTACTTTTGCCCAGCTTTTGCAAGAAATTGAAAAAATAGAGGGGTTAAAGCGCATTCGATTTATGACACCGCATCCGAAGGATTTATCGGATGAATTGATCGAAGTTATGAGTAAGTCTAAAAAAATCTGCAGACATTTACATCTTCCGCTGCAATCCGGAAGTACCGGAATTTTAGAAAAAATGAACCGACGGTATACAAAAGAACAATACTTGAACCTTGTAGAACGTATTCGTGCAAAAATACCGGATGTATCTTTGACAACAGATATCATTGTTGGATTTCCGGGAGAAACAGAGGAAGATTTTCTGGAAACAATGGATGTGGTTCAGAAGGTACGTTATGACAGCGCTTTTACGTTCCAGTATTCTAAACGGACCGGAACTCCGGCAGCAGCAATGGATGAGCAGATCCCGGCAGATGTTGTAAAAGATCGTTTCGACAGACTTTTAAATGAGGTGCAGCATATATCAGCAGAAGTCTGCAGTGTATACACAGATACGATTCAGGAAGTTCTGGTGGAGATGGTCAATGATCATGACACTGCACTGGTAACCGGACGAATGAGTAACAATCTTCTGGTACATTTTCCGGGAGATGTTTCCCTGGTAGGAAAACTTGTTTCTGTAAAGCTGACAGAATGTCATGGTTTTTATTATCTTGGAGAAATGGTAAATAATAAATTTTAAAAATAAAATAACGGAGTTCGATATTTTTGAAAAAAACGTCCAAACTATAGATTGAGACACTCTACAGAGTATGAAGTGGAGCTGTAAGATCAATAAAGGAGGACGTTTTTTCCATGAGAAGAACAAGTGAATATATGCTCCTTTGGACATTGGGCGGAACCTTGTATTATGGGATTGAAATGGTCTTTCGGGGATATTCTCACTGGTCAATGTTTATATTGGGCGGATTTTGCCTTTTATTTCTTGCGCTACAGGGGATATGGACTGACTGGAAAGAACCATTGTGGCGGCAAGTTATAAATGGAACTATTTTTATAACAGCAGGAGAGTTTATCACCGGTTTGTTAGTGAATAAGATATTACATTGGAATGTGTGGGATTATTCGGATCAGCCCCTTCAACTCTGGGGGCAGATTTGTGTACCGTTTACGATATTATTTTCTGGTCTGTGTGTTATAGGAATTCTTCTGACGGGATACCTGCTGCATTGGCTTTATGGCGAAAAAAAACCGGATTTTCATGTTTTGTAAGTTTTGACACTGTTTTTAATAAATGATATAATATTCAATTAGTGATAAAGAAATAAAGGTTTTTTAAATATAAATTGACAGATAGAAAGGATAACCACTGTGGCTGAATATACACCAATGATGCAGCAGTATCTGGAAACAAAATCCCAATATCCAGACTGCATATTATTTTATCGACTTGGGGATTTTTATGAAATGTTTTTTGATGATGCACTGACAGCATCACGTGAGTTGGAAATTACTCTGACCGGAAAAAACTGTGGACAGGAGGAGCGGGCTCCGATGTGTGGTGTTCCTTACCACGCTGTTGACGGATATCTGACCAGACTTGTATCGAAAGGATATAAAGTAGCCATTTGTGAACAGGTAGAGGATCCTAAAAATGCAAAGGGGATTGTAAAGCGTGAGGTGGTCCGTATTGTGACACCCGGTACAATACTGGATGCACAGGCAATTGATGAGACAAAAAATAATTATATCATGTGTATTGTTTATATTGCGGATCGTTATGGGATCTCTGTGGCAGATATTACGACAGGAGATTATTTTGTTACGGAACTTCCGGACGGCGGGAATTTAAAGGATGAGATTGCGCGGTTTACTCCGTCGGAGATTATTTGCAATGAATCTTTTTATATGAGCGGAATGGATTTGAATGATTTAAAGGAACGACTTCATATCGTAATCTCTTCGTTGGAGCCATATTATTTTGACGATACAATTTGTAAAGATAAGTTGAAGGAGCATTTTCAGGTTTCTACGCTGGAAGGTCTGGGGCTCGGTGATTATGATTGTGGAGTGATCAGTGCAGGTGCGCTTTTACAATATCTGCTGGAAACTCAAAAAAACAATCTGTCTCATATGACTCATATCACACCATACACAACCGGGAAATATATGATGCTGGACAGTTCTACCAGACGGAATCTGGAACTTTGTGAAACGCTTCGCGAAAAACAAAAACGAGGTTCTCTTTTGTGGGTTCTCGATAAAACAAAGACAGCAATGGGCGCAAGAACGCTGAGAAAGTATCTGGAACAGCCATTGATTGAGAAAGCAGAAATTATTCGAAGACTGGATGCGGTTGAGGAATTGAAAAAACAAGCGATCACAAGGGAAGAAATCCGGGAATATCTGTCTCCGGTGTATGATTTGGAGCGCTTGATCACACGCATTACATATGGGTCTGCTAACCCAAGAGATTTAACTGCTTTTGCAGGATCGCTGGCGATGCTGCCGTCGATTCTCTATCTGCTGCAGGATATGAAAGCGCCTCTTCTTCAGGATATTGCCGGAAATCTGGATCCTTTGGAAGATTTGTGTACGCTTGTGAAGTCTGCTATTGCAGAGGAACCGCCACTGGCTATGAAGGAAGGAAATATTATCCGCGATGGCTATAGTGAAGAAGTAGATAAGCTCCGAAAAGCAAAGTCAGATGGAAAGAGCTGGCTGGCAAAACTGGAAGAAGAAGAGCGTGAAAAAACCGGTATTCGTAATTTACGGATCAAATATAATAAAGTCTTCGGCTATTATTTAGAGGTGACCAATTCCTATAAAGAACTTGTTCCTGAGTATTATACCCGTAAACAAACACTGGCCAATGCGGAACGCTATATCACACCTGAATTGAAAGAACTGGAAGATACGATTTTAGGAGCAGAAGATAAGCTGTATGCATTAGAATATGAGATTTACTGTACGGTACGGGATACCATTGCGGCAGAAGTGGAACGAATTCAGAAAACGGCAAAAGCAATTGCAGATCTGGATGTTTTTGCGTCACTTGCATTGGTTGCGGAGCGCAATAATTATGTCCGTCCTAAAATCAATGAAAATGGAAAAATCGATATTAAAGACGGACGACATCCGGTTGTGGAACAAATGATTCCAAATGGAAGTTTTATCAGCAACGATACCCTTCTGGATGACAAGAAACAGCGCATTTCCATTATTACCGGTCCGAATATGGCGGGAAAATCAACTTATATGCGTCAGGCTGCCTTAATTGTTCTGATGGCGCAGATTGGCTCTTTTGTTCCTGCTGCACAGGCAAATATTGGATTGGTGGATCGTATTTTTACGCGTGTGGGAGCTTCGGATGATCTGGCATCCGGTCAAAGTACCTTCATGGTAGAAATGACAGAAGTTGCAAATATTTTACGAAATGCAACATCTAAAAGTTTGCTCATTTTGGATGAAATCGGACGTGGAACAAGTACATTTGATGGACTTTCTATTGCATGGGCAGTTGTAGAATACATTAGTGATATACGCCTGTTAGGCGCAAAAACATTGTTTGCAACCCACTATCATGAATTGACAGAACTGGAAGGTAAGATTGATAATGTAAATAATTACTGCATAGCTGTCAAGGAGAAGGGCGATGACATCGTATTTTTAAGAAAAATCGTAAAAGGCGGAGCAGATAAAAGTTACGGAATACAGGTTGCAAAACTGGCAGGAGTTCCGGATATCGTCATTGACCGGGCAAAAGAAATCGTAGAAGAATTAGTAAACGAGGATATTACCATTCGGGTTAGTGAAATTGCCGGAAAAGAATCAATGCCGAAACAGTCTAAGAAGAAAGCAAAAAAATACGATGAGGTGGATCTGGCTCAATTTTCACTGTTTGATACGGTGAAGGATGATGATGTTTTGGAAGAGTTGAAAAATATCGATGTCAGCAATCTGACACCGATTGATGCGTTGAATACAATTTATCGGCTGCAGAATAAACTCAAAAATCGATGGTAAAAACATGGAAGAGGAAGAAGGAGGATAAGATGCCGCATATAAAAGTACTGGATCAAGTTACAATTGATAAGATTGCAGCCGGAGAGGTGATTGAACGGCCGGCATCGATTGTCAAAGAACTGGTGGAGAATGCAATTGATGCCGGTGCCGATACAGTGACAATTGAAATTGAAGATGGCGGAGTCACATTGATTCGGATTACTGATAATGGATGTGGAATTTCACGTGAAGATGTGCGGAATGCGTTTTTGCGTCATTCAACCAGTAAAATAGAACATGTGGAGGATCTGGCTAAAATCTCTTCCCTGGGATTTCGTGGCGAGGCATTATCCAGTATTGCTGCAGTTACTAAAGTGGAGCTGATTACAAAACCGAGGGATGAAGAGATCGGGACACGATACTTGATTGAAGGTGGTCAGGAATGGGGGCTGGAAGATACCGGCGCTCCCGAAGGAACAACGTTCCTGATCCGACAGTTGTTTTATAATGTTCCGGCGAGAAGAAAGTTCCTGAAAACCGCCATGACAGAGGCTGGACATGTTCAGGATTTACTGACACGACTGGCATTGTCCCATCCCGAGGTTTCATTCCGGTTTTTAAACAATGGACAGGAAAAATTACGAACCTCCGGAAGTGGAAAATTAAAAGAAGTAATTTATAGCCTCTATGGGAGAGAAATTGCAGCAAATATTCAGGAAATTCATTACGAAAAAAACGGGATTGAAATTACCGGATATATTGGAAAACCAGTCATCACACGTGGAAACCGTAATTTCGAAACTTTTTTCGTAAATGGCAGATACGTAAAAAGTAATATGATTTCAAAAGCGGCAGAGGATGCATATAAAGATTTTAAAATGCAGCATCGTTTTCCTTTTTTTGTATTACATTTCCATGTGGATGGAGAAAAAGTGGATGTCAACGTTCATCCTACGAAGATGGAGCTGCGTTTTCAGAATCAACAGGCAGTCTACGATGTAGTTTATGAAGGAATCCACCGGGTACTCTTAGGCGAGGAATTGATTCCACAGGTAGAACTTCCGGAAGTGAAAATCCCGGAAAAAAAAGAGCCCGAAACAAGCCCGTTTCTGTTGAGATCGAGAGAAGATATAAACAAGCCCAAGGAAGTGGAAACCAGAGACGAAGATTATTTTATCCGTAAAATGCAGGAGCGGGTGCGCTCTTACCATAATCGTGGTTCTTCTGCAGAAGTAAGCGGGAAAAATCAGATTTTCAGAGGCGAGACAAAGGAGCAAAATGAAAAAATTCTACAGGCGGTTCGTGAGACTCCTAATTATGCGCCGGAACTACCAAAACAGCCATTGGTACAAGCGCAACCGGTCAAAGAACCACCAAAACAATTGAATTTTTTTGAGGAAAAACTTCTAAAACGTGATGTAAAAGCAGATTATAAATTAATCGGTCAAGTGTTTGACACATACTGGCTTGTACAGTTTCAGGACAATTTGTATATTATTGATCAGCATGCGGCTCATGAACGCGTTCTTTATGAGCGTACATTAAAAGAAATGAAAAATCGGGAATTTACTTCTCAATATTTAAGTCCGCCGATGATCCTTACACTCTCTATGCAGGAGGAAGAACTTTTGAAAACACATCTGGATGCGTTTTCCAGAATCGGATTTGAAATTGAGCATTTTGGCGGAGAAGAATATGCCGTACGCGCGGTTCCGGATAATTTATTTGGAATAGCTAAAAAAGATTTATTTATCGAAATGTTGGATTCATTGTCAGAAGGGATTCATTCTTCGATGACACCGGATTTGATTGATGAAAAGATTGCTTCCATGTCCTGCAAAACGGCAGTAAAAGGAAATAACAGATTGTCGGCTAAGGAAGTAGATACCTTAATCGGAGAATTGCTGTTATTGGACAATCCATATCATTGTCCTCATGGAAGGCCTACGATCATTGCGATGTCAAAACGAGAACTGGAAAAGAAATTTAAGAGGATTGTATGATGAAACAACCATTGATCATATTGACAGGGCCTACTGCGGTGGGAAAAACAAAGGCATCTATCGGACTTGCAAAGGCAATCGGCGGGGAAATTATTTCTGCGGATTCGATGCAGGTATATAAAGGGATGGATATTGGCTCTGCAAAAATAAAAAAAGAAGAAATGGAAGGGGTTATACATCATTTGATTGATGTACTTTCTCCGGAAGAGGAATTTCACGTTGTTCGCTTTCAACAGATGGCAAAACAGGCGATGGAAGAAATTTATGCAAAGGGGAAAATTCCGATTCTGGTAGGAGGAACCGGGTTTTATATTCAGGCAGTTCTGTATGATATTGATTTTACTGAAAATGAAGGGGATGAATCATATCGAAAGGAATTGCAGGATTATGCGGATCGATATGGTGCGGAATCATTGCATAACCAATTGAAAATATGCGATCCGAAAGCCGCAGAAGAAATTCATGCGCATAATATTAAGAGAGTCATCCGGGCATTGGAATATTATCATCAGACGGGGCGCCCGATTTCCGAACATAATGCAGAACAAAGAGAAAAGCAATCTCCGTATCAGTGGGCATATTTTGTTTTGAACGATGAACGGGCACATTTATATGAACGTATTAATCGTCGGGTAGATCAGATGATTGCAGAGGGGCTGGAAACGGAAGTGACTGCATTAAAAGAAAAAGGCTATACACGTAGTCTTGTTTCCATGCAAGGATTGGGGTATAAAGAAATCCTTGCATATTTGGATGGAGAATGTACATTGCAGGAGGCAATTGATACAATCAAACGGGATACAAGACATTTTGCAAAACGGCAGATCACCTGGTTTAAACGAGAAAGAGATGTAATCTGGCTGGATAAGCAGGCATTTAAATATGATGAATCAGCCATTTTGGATGAAATGCTTCGAGTTTTAAAAGAACGTAACATAATTCATTAGTAAAAAGATGAGGAAGAAAACATGCAGCAAAAATTAAATGAAATATATCAAAATATGGGAATCACCGAGGAGGTTCTTCGTGTAGGAAATCAAATAGAAACGGAACTAAAAGAGCGGTTTGAACAGTTTGATGCGATTGCGGAATACAATCAGCTAAAAGTAATCCATGCGATGCAGAAGAACCGGGTTAGTGCGGAATGTTTTAATTATGCGGACGGCTATGGCTATAATGATCCAGGACGTGATCTTCTGGAAAAAGTTTATGCGGATACATTCCATACAGAAGCAGCGCTCGTTCGCCCGCAAATCACCTGTGGCACACATGCACTTGCGCTTGCATTGTCAGCGAATCTTCGTCCGGGAGATGAATTACTTTCTCCGGTAGGAAAGCCGTATGACACTTTGGAGGAAGTGATCGGTATTCGCGAGTCAAGAGGAAGTCTGGCAGAATATGGGATTACGTATCGTCAGGTAGATTTGTTAGAAGATGGGTATTTTGATTATCCTGCAATTGAAAAGGCAATTAATGAGAAAACAAAACTGGTCACTATACAGCGTTCAAAGGGGTATCAGACTCGTCCAAGTTATTCGGTGGAAAAGATTGGTGAATTAATTGCTTTTATTAAAAAGATCAAACCAGACGCAATCTGTATGGTAGATAATTGCTATGGTGAATTTGTCGAGACAATAGAGCCAAGTGATGTAGGCGCGGATATGATTGTCGGCTCTTTGATTAAAAATCCGGGCGGGGGGCTTGCACCCATTGGAGGATATGTTGCCGGACGGGAAGATTTGATTGAAAATTGTGCCTGTCGTTTGACTTCTCCTGGACTGGGGAAAGAAGTGGGCGCCTCTTTGGGTGTGATGAAATCCTTTTATCAGGGATTTTTTCTTGCGCCGATTATCGTCTGCAGTGCATTGAAAGGTGCGGTTTTTGCTGCAAATATTTATGAACGACTGGGTTATCATGTTATACCAAATGGTACAGAATCCAGACATGATATTATTCAGGCGGTTCAATTTGGTACGCCGGAAGGTGTGATTGCTTTTTGTAAAGGAATTCAGGCTGCAGCGCCGGTAGACAGCTATGTAACACCAGTACCATGGGCAATGCCCGGATATGATAGTGATGTGATCATGGCTGCAGGTGCTTTTGTGCAGGGTTCTTCTATAGAATTAAGTGCGGATGGACCGATAAAGCCACCGTATGCGGTATATTTCCAAGGCGGTCTGACCTGGCCTCATGCCCGTCTTGGCATCTTAAAGTCTCTGCAGCAGATAGTAGATGACGGTGTTGTGACCAGTCAGCAATTGCAGAATTGTATACAGGAGAATAAAGATAAATGAAACATATCATTGTAATCGGCGGTGGAGTTTCCGGTATGTCAGCCGCAATTACTGCGGCAAAAGCTGGAGCAGATGTAACGATCCTTGAGCAGAAAGAGCGCGTAGGAAAAAAGATTTTATCTACGGGAAACGGACGATGTAATTTTACGAATCTGTACCAAGAAAAAGAATGTTATCGTTCGGATAATGCGGAATTTCCATGGGCAGTGATTCAAAAATTTGATGAAACTAAGGTCATCTCTTTTTTTGAACAATTGGGGATCTACGCAAAAAATCGGAATGGGTATTTGTATCCAAATTCTGATCAGGCGGCTGCGGTGTTAGACGCGTTTTGTATGGAGTGCAGACATCAGAAGATTCATATTCATACAGAAACAAAGTGTCTGGAGATTCAGCCGAATTCCAAGGGCTTTCGTGTCAAAACATCCAATGGGATCCAAAGAGCAGATGCTGTTATTCTTGCAGCTGGTTCAAAGGCTGCTCCGGTAACCGGGTCAGATGGCTCCGGATATGAGTTGGCGAAGAAACTGGGACATCATTTAGTTCCGGTTCTTCCGGCACTGGTACAATTACGGTGTGCAGAATCGTTTTATAAACAAGTTGCAGGAGTACGCATACAGGCAAAAGTTTCCCTTTATGGAGATGGAAACTGTCTGGCAGAAGATACCGGAGAGGTACAGCTTACAAATTACGGAATATCCGGTATTCCGGTCTTTCAGGTCAGTCGGTTTGCTGCGCGGGCGTTATATGAAAAAAAATCTGTATATGCGGTTTTGAATTTTATGCCGGAACAATCTTCAGAGGAACTTTTAGACATACTCCGGAAACGTGCTCAGATTCGCCCGGAGAAAACAATGGCGGAATTTTTTGTTGGGCTTTTTCATAAAAAAATGGCAGAATTATGGATTAAACTGAGCGGGATTTCTTTTCAGAAAAAAGTTGGAACATTGTCTGAACAAGAGTTTCAGAAACTAGTGTCTCTCATTCAAAATTTCAAGACAGAAATCAAAGAAACAAATTCTTTTGAGCAGGCACAGATTTGTTGTGGGGGTATCGATACGAGAGAAGTCAATCCGGATACACTGGAATCGAAATATATTCCAAAATTATTTTTTGCAGGAGAAATCTTAGATGTAGATGGAATTTGCGGAGGATATAATATTACATTTGCTGTTGCCAGTGGAGTGATTGCCGGGAAAGGAGCTGTGACATGCTGAGAATCAGTCAGATAAAACTTAGACCGGAACATACAAAAGAAGATTTAAAAGATGCAATTTTACATTATTTAAAAATTCAGGAAACAGAACTTTTGGAATATCATATTTTCAAACAGTCCATTGATGCAAGAAAGAAACCGGATATTTTCTTAGTATATACAATCGATGTTGTTCTTCGGGAAGAAGAACGGATAAAAAAGAGATTGAAAAAGAAGGTGCAGACTGTATGTGAAAAGAAGTATCTCGCACCTTTGCATGGAACGGAAAATACGGCATTTAGACCGGTTATTGCCGGAGCAGGGCCGGCAGGTCTTTTTTGTGCGTATTTATTGGCAAAAGAAGGATATCGTCCGATTCTTGTAGAACGTGGCGCTCCGGTAGAAGAACGGCATGAGGCAGTTCAGAAATTTTGGGAAACCAATCAGCTGGATCCGGAATCAAATGTACAGTTTGGAGAAGGGGGCGCAGGCACCTTTTCGGATGGAAAATTAAATACACTTGTAAAAGATAAATTTGGGAGAAACCGGTTTGTACTGGAAACGTTTGTGAGATTTGGCGCACCGGAGTCCATTCTCTATGAACAGAAACCGCATATTGGTACAGATATCCTGCGAACCGTTATTCGGAATATGCGGAATGAAATCCGGGATTTAGGCGGGGATATCCATTTTCACTGTCAAGTGACAGATTTGAGTTTCAAATCAGACGGAGAAGGTAAGCAATTAACCAAAATTGAATTGAATCATCAACAATGGATGGAAACGAATATACTCGTACTTGCAATCGGTCATAGTGCCAGAGACACGTTCCGGTTGATAGAAACAAGTGGGATACCGATTCAGCCGAAAGCGTTTGCTGTAGGAGTGCGGATTGAGCATCCGCAAGACATGATTCAGACTGCACAATACGGAAATGAGATGGCGGATCGACTGCCGCCGGCAGCATATAAACTGGCTGAAAATTTAGAGAACGGAAGAGGTGTGTATACATTTTGCATGTGTCCGGGCGGATATGTTGTCAATGCATCTTCAGAAGAAAAAAGACTTGCAGTAAATGGAATGAGTTATCATAATCGTGATGGAATAAATGCAAACAGTGCGGTAATTGTAACTGTAACACCAGAGGATTTTGGCTCGTCAGAACCCCTGGCCGGCGTGGAATTTCAAAGAAAACTGGAGCGAGCGGCTTATGAGGCTGGAAAGGGAGCTGTTCCGGTGCAGTGCTTTGGAGATTTTTGTGAGAATCGCCTTACAGAATCACTGGGAGCAATTACTCCTCAGATAAAAGGGGCATGGGAATTTGCCGATGTACGAAGTATTTTCCCGGAAGAACTGTCTGAGTCACTGGAAATTGGAATTCGTGCTATGGACAGAAAAATCCCCGGATTCGCACGCCCGGATGCCATTCTTTCCGGAGTAGAAAGTCGGACCTCTTCTCCGGTAAAAATTATGAGAAATGAGCATTTTGAGAGTAGTGTTTCCGGAATTTATCCATGTGGAGAAGGCGCCGGATATGCAGGCGGAATTACTTCAGCGGCAATGGATGGGCTGAAAGTTGCGGAAGCAATTATCCAGCGCTTTGCAATATTCACAAAAAATTAAGACTCCGAACCTATACACATTTTTTAAAATATGGTAAAATATATCACTGTATTATTATGTCATCGCATACAAAAAGAGTATGGAAAAAATAAAAGAATTGTATGAAGAAGACCGGCCTTATGAAAAATGTGTCCGGTTTGGAGCAGAAAATCTGACAGATGCAGAGTTGTTGGCTGTGCTTTTGCGAACTGGGACGAGGGGTGAAAATGTCCTGGAACTTGCGCGCAGGCTGCTGCATCCGAATATGTATCAGAGCGGCATTCTGAGTATCCATGACTGGACGTATGAACAGTTGTTAAAGCTGAAAGGAATTGGAAAAGTCAAGGCTGTTCAGATTTTATGCGTCTGCGAATTCGCCAAAAGACTGGCAAAAGCGACGGCAGCTCAGGAGCTGGACTTTCACACGCCGGCTACCGTTGCAAAATATTACATGGAAGATATGCGTCATCAGAAACAAGAGCGCATGAAATTACTGCTGCTTAACACGAAGTCCAGGTTGATTGGGGAGACAGAGATTTCAAAGGGGACAGTGAACGCATCTATTGTATCACCAAGGGAGTTATTTATTGAAGCACTTCAGAAGAATGCCGTTTCAATTATTTTGCTGCACAATCATCCCAGCGGGGATCCGCAGCCAAGCAGAGAGGATATTCTGGTTACGAAAAAGGTGCAGGAAGCAGGATGGATGATTGGTGTGGAACTTTTGGACCACATCATCATAGGGAACAATCGATATGTTAGTTTAAAAGAACAGGGGTATTTGTAATTTGTTATTTCGAAATGTCTACGGACTTGATTTGGGAACTTATGAGATTAAGGTCTACGATAAAAAGCAGGACCTGATTTGGAAAGAAAAAAGCGTTATAGCGATAAAAGATAAAAAATATATTTTTGCAACCGGAGATGAGGCCTACGCGATGTTTGAAAAAGCACCGGAAGATATTCAGGTTGTATTTCCGATGCAAAGTGGCGTTATAGCCAGATTTGATGATATGCAGTATCTTCTGGAAACTCTTTTGAAAAAAGAGAGGCCGTTTTCTAGAGGGGCGGAATATCTGGTTGCTGTACCAACAGATGTTACAGAAGTAGAAAAAAAAGCATTTTATGATCTGGTGGTTCATTCGTCTGCTCGTGCAAAATCAGTTCGGATTATTGAGCGAGGATTGGCGGATGCAATCGGTGCCGGTATTGACGTGTGCGAAACAAAAGGCGCATTTGTGGTCAACATAGGCGGAGGTACGACAGAATTGTCGGTTCTTGCATCCGGAGGTCTTGTACTGAATCGTTTACTGAAAATAGGCGGTGAACAGTTTGATCAATCGATTGAAACATTGGTTCGCCACAACAAGGATTTTTTAATCGGAAGGTTGACGGCGGAAAGTCTGAGAACACGTTTTGGTATATTTTCCGAGGATGGAGCAGCAGCTCTTAAAGTATCCGGACGGAATCTGGTAAATGGAGTGCCTCAGTATCAGGACATTCCAATCAGTTTTGTCAGAGCTGCATTGAAGGAGCCGTTGGAATCCTGTGTAGATGCAATTCGTTCGATGCTGGAACGGACTCCGCCGGATGTTCGAAAAAATATATATCAGACCGGCATATATCTAACCGGAGGTCTTGCAAACTTACGTGGACTTCCGAATTATCTGGAAGGCAGTATCGGCTTACCGGTACATTGTGTTCCGGATCCGGAACTTAGCGCAGTTAAGGGACTGCAATTGATTGCGCAGGATAAACAACAATACAAGAAATTAACATATTCTATGTTAGATGAAGATTATAGGTGGTTAAGATAGTATGAAAAATAAAAGACAAACTTCTAATTCAAATAAATATTGGCTGTTTGGGTTATCTTTCATTTGTGTGCTCTTAATGACGTTGTCGTTTTTTTCAGATCAGGTAGCCGGGCCATTTCGTGTTATCGCAAATGTTACCGTAATTCCGATGCAAAAGGGGATTACCCAGATCGGGACATGGCTGGGAGATGTGAATGATAACTTTGAAACACTGAAAGATATGCAAAAGGAAAATAAAAAATTACAAGCCAGAATCGATGAATTAACTATCGAAAATAATAATCTTCAAGAAGATAAATATGAGTTGGAGCGTCTGCAGGAACTCTATAAACTGGATCAAAATTATGCGGAATATGAAAAGATCGGTGCTCATGTAATTGGAAAAGATTCAGGAAACTGGTTTAGTACATTTACCATCGACAAAGGAAGTGCTCATGGCATTAAAGAAGATATGAATGTCATGGCAGGAAGCGGGCTTGTTGGGATTGTTACAAAAGTAGGTCCGACTTGGGCTACAGTGAGATCTATCATTGATGATTCCAGTAATGTCAGTGGTATGGTTTTGACTACTTCCGATAAGTGTATTGTCCGCGGGGATCTTTCTCTGATCAATACGGGAAAAATACGCTTTGAACAGATGGAAAACAATGATAATTCGGTAGAAGTAGGAGATCAGATTGTTACATCTTATATTAGTGACAAATATTTACAGGGAATTTTAATCGGATATGTAAGTGAGGTGCGGGTAGATTCTAATAATCTGACCCGGTCCGGATATATTACTCCGGTAGTTGATTTTAAAAATCTACAGGAAGTACTTGTTATTACGAAAACAAAAGCAGATGCCACAACAGAAGCTCCTGCGGAATAGAAAGGGGTCATTATGAAAAGCACGAAAATAAAGCGTGTGATTGTAACAATTTTATTTGTTTTAATATGTTATTTGCTACAGTGTACAGTCTTTCCGAAACTTGCACTTGCGTCAGTGAAACCAAATCTGATGATCGTTGTTACGGCTGCATTTGGCTTTATGAGAGGAACCAAAGAAGGAATGCTGATTGGGTTCTTTTCCGGATTGTTAATGGATATACAGTTTGGAAATATTCTGGGATTTTATGCATTGATTTATCTTTTGATCGGATATGTGAATGGCTTATTTGAGCAGATGTATTATGATGAGGACATCAAACTTCCTCTGATTTTAATTGCAGCCAGTGAAGCGGTGTATGGGCTTGTCATCTATGTTCTTATGTTCCTTTTAAGAAGCGAATTTGATTTTTTACATTATTTCAGTCATATTATCATACCGGAGCTCATATATACTATAGTAGTGACACTTGGGTTATATCCATTGATACTTTTTGTTAACCACAAATTAGAAGCAGAAGAAAAAAGGAGTGCAAGTAAATTTGTTTAAGCAAATTTGGAATCGAATCAAAGAACATGTCAGAGAAGCACTGAATTCCAGATTATTTGTTCTGATTTTTGTGTTTTGTATTCTGTTTACAATTTTAATTGGAAGATTATTCTACCTTCAAATTGTAAAGGGAAATTATTATTTAAATAATTATGAGCTGCAGATCAGAAAAACAAGAACAATTCCCGGAACGCGTGGAAATATTTATGACAGAAATGGAAATTTATTGGCATACAATGATCTGGCATATTCGGTAACTTTTGAAGATAACATTACGGGGGAAGATCGTAATGAAAAACTGAATCAGATCATGGAACAGATTATTGAGATCGTAGAATCACATGGTGATTCTATCATTAATAGTTTCGGTATTGTGTTAGATTCAGCAGGAAATTATCAGTTTACGCAGACAAATGAAACTCTGCTCCTACGATTTATAGCAGATGTATATGGAAAAATCTATGTAGATGAGTTAACGAAAGCGCAGAAGGAATCCACACCGGATGATTTGATCAAGTATTTATGTACAGATGATACATATGGATACGGGATTGATATCAAACATCTGGACAAAGAGCATGTACTGAAACTTGTTAATATGCGTTATGCAATTAATTTAAATAGTTTTCAGAAATATATACCGACCGTTCTTGCCTCAGACGTCAGCGATGAGACGGCGGCTGCAATTATGGAAAATCTGGACAAGCTGGAAGGTGTTGATATTACCGAGGAATCCTTACGTCGTTACACAGACAGTAAGTATTTTGCCTCTATTATCGGATATACCGGAAAAATTTCACAAGAAGAATATGATGCGTTAGATAAGGATGTTAAGAAAAAATACAGTAAATCCGATATTGTTGGAAAATCAGGACTTGAACAGACTCTGGACAGCATCCTGCAAGGTGAAAAAGGAGAAATGACTTTTTACACCGATACCGTTGGAAAGGTGATTGATACAGTCAGTTACAAGGAGCAGGGAGCGGGAAATGACGTTTATCTGACCATTGACAAAGATTTACAGGCGAGAACTTATCAGATCATTGAAGAAAAGCTGGCAGGTATTCTTCTGGCAAAATTGCGTAATGTTATGAATTATGATCCCAGTGTGACTTCTGATACTACGGAAATTATCATTCCTGTAGATGATGCTTATCATGCATTTATTGCCAATGAAATTATTGATGAGGTACATTTTGGAAGTGAAGATGCCGGAGCAGTGGAAAAACAGGTTTATGAAATCTTTAAAGCACGTAAAGAAGCGGCGATTGCTGAGATTCTAGCTGAAATGAGTGGAACAACTCCTTACCAGGAACTCAGTGTAGAAATGAAAGCGTATCAGGATTATATTTCTATCACTGTACTTCAGGAGACAACTGGATTACTTGTAAAAGATGAGATTGATACTTCAGATGAGATTTATATTAAATGGACAAAAGATGAGACGATTAGCTTGAATGAGTTCTTAAATTATGCAATTTCGAAAAACTGGGTAGATACATCGATTTTAGGAAAATATATTTCTACGGAAAAATATTCCGATGCATCTGAAGTCTATCAGGCAATGTTAACATATTTAGAAGAATATTTGAAATCAGATATGAATTTCGACAAACTTCTCTATAAATATCTTATAAAATCAGGAAGTGTGACAGGAACACAGATTTGCGCGATCACATATGAACAGGGTGTTCTGCCAATGGATGAAGATACTTATCAAGGTCTTTGTGCGGGGAGTGTTGATTCTTTTGAATGGCTGAAATCCAAGATTTCCAGTCTGGAAATAACTCCGGGGCAATTGGCGCTTGAGCCTTGTACCGGTTCAGCAGTAGTCAGCGATCCAAATACAGGTGAGGTATTGGCATGTGTCTCTTATCCTGGTTATGATAACAATCGGTTATCCAACACTATGGATTCCGATTATTACAATCAGCTTGTTACCGGATTATCTCGTCCGTTTTATAATAATGCTACGCAGGAAAAAACAGCACCTGGTTCTACATTTAAAATGGTTAGTTCAACAGCTGCTTTGACAGAAGGATTGGTAAGCGGAGATACGCTGCTGTACTGTGGAGGAGAATTTTCCAAGATTATTCCGAGTCCTAAGTGTTGGGCTTATCCAAACGGTCATGGAGAATTGAGCGTTGTAACGGCTTTGGATGTATCTTGTAACAATTATTTCTACGAAGTAGGATATCAGTTCAGTCTGGATGAGGAAGGCAATTACGAAAGTGAAAAAGGAATTGAAATTCTGAAGAAATATGCTGAAATGTATGGATTAAATGAAACCAGCGGAATCGAAATTCCAGAATCAGAACCGGAGATTTCGGATCGATATGCGGTAGAAACTGCAATTGGACAAGGTACTGCCAATTATACGGTCAGCCAATTGAATCGATATGTTGCCGCAGTAGCAAATAAAGGAACCTTGCATAAGCTGACACTTCTCAGCAAGACAACGGATCCGAATGGTCAGGTGATCAAAAAATATGAACCGGTTGTTACCAGCACGATGGATCAGATTTCCGATGAAACATGGAACCTTTTGCATCAGGGAATGGTTGCAATGATAGAACACACCCCAAGCTTTACAGATGTGGGAGTATCTGTTGCAGGAAAAACCGGAACAGCACAGCAAAGTGAACTTCATCCGGACCATGGTCTGTTTGTTGGATTTGCACCGGTTGAGTCGCCGGAAATTGCTGTATCTGTCCGAATTAAAAATGGTTATACTTCCGCATATGCCGCAGAAATCGGAAGAGATATTATCCGGGCTAAATATCAGCCGGATAAAATTGATGAAATTGTAACCGGATCTGCAGCAGATTTAGGAAATGCGATTTCCGATTAAAAAAGGATGTGAAAGAGGATGGGCAGATTAGTTACTTTGAAAAGCAATCGCTATGGTTTGGGAATCTATATGGATGCAAATGTACCTTTTGATATACTTATGCAAAGTATGGAGGAAACATTCCGCAAGGCTGCAAAATTTTTTCAAAGTGCTCAGATGGCAGTTCAGTTTTCCGGACGCCAGCTGAATTTTACTGAAGAACAAGCCGTACTTGATCTGATCTCAAAAACAACGGATATTGACATCGTATGTATTATTGATCAGGAAGTATCTGGCGAAATGGCATACAAAAGTATTGTAGAACAGACCCTTTCAAATGTACAAAAACGAGATGGGCAGTTTTACAAAGGAACTCTCAAGAAAAAGCAAGTGGTTGAATCCGAAAGCAGTATTGTTATCCTGGGGGATGTGGAACCAGGAGCTACTGTTGCAGCAAAGGGAAATATTGTTATCGTAGGTTCATTACAAGGGACCGCACATGCCGGTGCATCGGGAGATAAAAATGCATATATCGTCGCATTATCGATGCAGCCCCAGGCATTGCGTATAGGAGATCTGGAAGCCAGAAGGCAATTGATCTATCAGGAGAGTTTAAGCATCTGCGGACCAAAGATCGCGTCAGTAGATGGAAAACGAATTTATCTGGATCCACTTGCAGATTGGTCAAATGAATAAGAAGTTTCAGGAGGAAAGACAGAAAATGGGAGAAGTAATTGTCATTACATCAGGAAAAGGCGGTGTCGGTAAAACTACAACGACTGCAAACATAGGAATCGGATTAGCTCAACTTGGAAAAAGGATCGTTGTCATCGATACAGATCTGGGGCTTCGAAACCTGGATGTTGTCTTAGGATTGGAAAATAAAATCGTATATAATCTGGTAGATGTAATTGAAGGGAAGTGCAGAATTAAACAAGCATTAATTCGCGATAAACGATATCCGGAATTATACCTGCTTCCTTCTGCGCAAACCAAGGATAAAACAGCAGTTTCTCCTGAACAGATGAAGAAACTGGTGGAAGAATTAAAAACAGATTATGACTATATTTTATTGGATTGTCCTGCAGGAATTGAGCAGGGGTTTCAAAATGCCGTAGCAGGAGCAGAACATGCAATTGTTGTTACAACGCCGGAAGTCTCGGCAATACGAGATGCGGATCGAATTATCGGTCTGTTAGAAACAAATGGAATCAAGAAGAATGACCTGATTATCAATCGACTTCGTATTGATATGGTGAGAAGAGGAGAGATGATGTCCGTAGAAGATGTAACGGAAATCCTTGCAGTCAATCTACTGGGAGTCATTCCGGATGATGAGCAAATTGTGATTGCTACAAATCAAGGCGAAACAGTTATTGGAAAAGACTGTCTATCCGGACATGCGTATGAAAATATCTGCAGAAGAATATGTGGAGAAGAACTTCCGATTCCGGATTTCAAACACATGGATGGTTTTCTTGCGCGTTTCAGGAAATTCTTTAAAAAGAATTAGGAGGATCATAAAATGAGTGTTCCTTCTGTTCAGGTTGCAAAAGAGAGATTACATTCTCTGCTTGTCGCAGACAGAATGAAATGTACACCCGATATTATGGAAAAATTGTCTTCTGACATTTACCATGTAATGTCAAAATATATGGAGATTGATCAGGATTCTGTCGATATCCAGATCACGCGGTCAGAGATACATATTAAATATACAGGAGAAAAGGATTGAAAGATTTAAAAGAAAAACTTAAATCATATACTCAAAATTTTAAACAACGTTATCAGTTAAAAAATTATCGCTTTAGTCTTGTTTTACTTGTTACAATCTTGTCTGTTATCGGCATTTTTATTGTTGGAAGTGCAAGAGAAGACTATCAGTTTCGACAACTACAGGGAGTTATTTTAGGTTTGATTGTTATGCTGATCGTCTCCCTGATCGATTATCACTGGATTTTAAAGTTTTACTGGCTTATGTATGCGGTCAATCTGGTAATGTTAGTTGCTGTATTGTTATTCGGTGAAAATGTAAATGGTGCGACTCGCTGGTTAAATCTGGGATTTGTACAATTTCAGCCTTCCGATCTGACTAAGATTATTTTGATTTTATTTTTTGCTCGATTTTTATCTGACCGGGAAGCTGTTGTGAGTGACAAAAAAACGATTATCCAGGCAGTTGCGCTATTATTGCCGTCATTGATTCTTATTTTTAAACAGCCGAACTTATCAAACACCATTTGTATTGCACTGTTGTTTTGTGTTTTGATGTATATGGCAGGATTGAATTATAAATTTATCGGTACGGTACTTGCCATTGCAATTCCAACAGCTGTAATCTTATTCATTATTGTAATACAACCGAATCAACCGTTGATCAAAGAGTATCAGCAGACACGTATTCTGGCATGGTTATATCCGGAAGAATATGAATCTGAGGAGGCTTATCAGCAATTGAATTCTATTATGGCAATCGGTTCCGGAAAACTGACCGGGAAAGGCTATGATACAGATTCAGCTGTATCTGTAAAAAACGGAAATTTTATTTCCGAGCCCCAGACAGATTTTATTTTCGCAATAATCGGAGAAGAATTAGGATTTGTGGGTTGTTGTGTAGTTATTATTTTGATATTATTAATTGTGGTAGATTGTATTTTAATCGGAAGGCGAGCGAAAGATATTAGCGGGAGGATTATCTGTGCAGGGGTCGGCGGACTGATCGGTATTCAAAGTTTCATTAATATCGGTGTTGCAACAATGACGCTGCCGAACACCGGAATTTCTTTACCGTTTGTAAGTTATGGATTGACTTCCATTGTATGTCTTTATATTGGAATCGGTCTTGTACTGAATGTTGGTCTTCAGCCAAATAAATATCAATAGAGGAGAGTGGCAGTTTATGAACATAGGATTAGTTGCACATGATGCCAAAAAGAAACTGATGCAGAATTTTTGTATTGCCTATAAGGGAATTCTGAGCAAACACCATTTATTTGCAACAGAAACGACCGGTATGTTGGTCGAAACTGTTACAAATTTAAATATTCACAAATATCTTCCGGGACATTTGGGTGGGAAACAGATGCTGGGAGCACAAATTGAACACAATGATATGGACTTGCTGATCTTTTTTCGAGATCCGCTTACACCACGTTCGAATGAACCTGATGTGAATGATATTGTGAAATTATGTGATATATATAATATCCCTATTGCAACCAATATTGCTACAGCAGAAGCCTTGATACTTGCATTAGACAGAGGAGATTTAGATTGGCGTGAAATGTATAAATAAAATAAAAAAACATACTGCTGTCTGTGTATGTCTGTTAAGCTGTATTATTTTTTTGGGGTGTTCATCGAAAAATGAACCGATTCCTTATGCAGCTATTTATGAAAAAACGAATTATGCACAGGAATTGTACCAGGAGAAACCATTTGCAGAAGATCTGTGTGTGGCTGCACAAAACGTTGATCTAAGTGGATATACCGGAGATTATTCGGTTCATGCAGCAGGATTATTTGATTTGGAACAGAAAGAAGTGCTTTACGGAGATCGGATTCATGAACGGTTGTTCCCTGCAAGCACAACTAAGATTTTAACAGCTTATGTAGCTTTAAAATATGGAAATCTCGATGATGTCGTAACAGTCAGTGAAACTGCCACAACATTTGAACCGGACGCGTCGCTCTGTGGCTTAGCACCAGGAGATCAAATTACCTTATATGATCTGATATGTGGTCTGACACTCGCTTCCGGAAACGATGCCGGAGTTGCAATCGCTGAACATATTTCCGGAAGTGTGGAAGCATTTGCCGATAAAATGAATGAAGAAGCAAGAGCTTTAGGGGCTACCAATTCCCATTTTGTAAATCCACACGGTCTGCACGATGATAATCATTATACAACGGCATATGATCTTTATCTTATGTTTCAGGCAGCGATTCAAGATCCAAGATATCTTGAAATTATTTCAATGAAAGGTTATGAAGGAACTATTACAGGAGATGATGGACAAGTCAGAACCTTATACTGGGCTGCTACGAATTATTATTCAGCAGGTGAAGTGGCTGCGCCGGATGGTGTTCGGGTTTTCGGTGGGAAAACCGGAACAACAGATGAGGCCGGAAGCTGCGTTATACTATATGATGAAGATCTGAGTGGACATCCTTATATTTCAATTATTATGGGAGCTGTTGACAAGACTTCATTATATCAGGATATGTCAAGTCTTCTTGATACCGGAATTACGCATTAAAAACGCTGTGTACAGACAAAATTGTCTGTCACAGCGTTTTTTGGGGAAACGTATTTAATCTGTAAAGTTATGAATTCTTCCGTATAAGCTGATCAGATATAAGCCGCACAAGCCTACGATCGTGTAGATCAGTCTGGATAACCAGCTCATATTTCCAAAAAGAAAAGCAACCAGATCAAAGCGAAAGATTCCGATTAAAAGCCAGTTAACTGCACCAATGATAACAATTGTAAGTGCTGTATTATCAAACCATTTCATGTAATTTCCTCCTCACACTTATCTGCAATAAAATTGTTTTTTGGGGATACTTCTATTATTAACATAAAAACTGGAAATATACATTTAAAAATGCTATACTTATTCTGTTACGAAAAAGTCTTGAATTCGGAGGTAAGAAATTTTGGCACGCCGGGAAAAAAAGGCAGAAAAAAAGAAAACGACGATCAATATCAGACGATATAAATCAAAACGTGAAATGAATATAGGAATACTGATTTTTGCAGTTGTATTTTTTTATTTGGTCATTACAATTTTTACTTATGCAACTTCAAAAAAGATTTCGGTGTATGAAGTGCGTCAGGGTAGTATTGTAAAAGATTATTCCTATACTGGCTTGATTTTAAGAAAAGAAACATTGGTAAATGCTGAAAGTGACGGATATATCAATTATTATCAAAATGAAAACAGCAAGGTAAAAGCAGGTCGGAATGTTTATGCTATTTCTGAACAAAAGCTGCAAAATGCAGAAACGGAAGAAACAGTGGATGTTTCTTTAAGTACGGAAACAATCAATAATTTAAATATTCGTATTCAGAATTTCAATGAAAATTTTAAAGCTACTAAGTTTTCTTCCGTATATTCATTAAAAGATGAATACACGAATACACTTCACAGTGCTTCAAATCAGACAAGAAATGCACAATTGGATGCGATGATTGCGCAAAGTGGTATTCCAACGACTGCATACCAGAGTGCACGTGACGGAATTATTTCTTTTACATATGATGGGTTTGAACAACTGACAGAAGAGAATCTGAAAATCGGAGATTTTGACAGAAGTAATTATGAACCGGTACATATAGAAAATCAAATGTCGATACAGGCTGGAGAGCCGGCTTATAAATTAATCACTGATGAAACTTGGTGCGTATATGTATGTTTGGATAAAGCAACTGCTGATGAACTCAAAGATACAAGTTCAGTCAAGGTGCGGATCGATAAGGACAGCGAGACAATCTGGGCAGATTTTTCTATTATTCAAAGAGGTCGGGATTATTTTGGACGGCTTGAATTTGACAATTCCATGATCCGGTATTGTGAAGACCGTTATTTAAATGTAGAATTGATCCTTGAAGATCAAAGTGGATTAAAAATTCCAAAAAGTTCAGTAATTGAGAAGGAATTTTATACAGTCCCGGAAGAGTATCTTACTACAAGTGGTTCTGCATCCTCACAGGGAGTGATGGTAAAAGAAAAAGAAGAAGTGAAATACGTGCCTGTTTCTGTGTATTATACGTCGGAGGATGGCAGTGTTTACTTAAATCCAAAAGATTTGGATAGATATGATACAATCATTAAACCGGAATCAAATGACACATATTCACTTAATAAGATTAAAAAACTAAATGGAGTATACAATATCAATCAAGGATATGCAGTATTTAAAGTGATCGAGATATTATGTGAAAACGATGACTACTATATCGTACAGCAAAAAACATCCTATGGTCTTTCGGATTACGATCATATTGTACAGGATGGTACTACAATAAAAGAAGACGAAGTGGTATTTCAATAATAACTTCAGGGAGTTATAAGAAAGGAATCGATTAGAATGATAAAAGAGCAACTAGAAGAAGTAGAACAGCGGATCACGGCAGCCTGTGAAAGAGCGGGAAGAAAGCGGGATGACGTAACTTTGATTGCTGTCAGTAAAACAAAACCGGTAGAAGTGCTGCAGGAAGCCTATGATGCCGGGGTGCGAATATTTGGAGAAAATAAAGTACAGGAATTGATAGATAAATATGAAGTACTTCCGAAGGATATCCAATGGCATATGATCGGGCATTTACAGACAAATAAGGTCAAATATATTGTCGATAAAGTGGCATGTATTCATTCTGTGGATTCTTTAAAACTTGCGGAGGTAATTGAAAAGGAAGCAGAAAAGAAGGACTGCAAAGTAAATATATTAATCGAAGTAAATGTTGCAGAAGAAAAGAGTAAATTCGGTCTTTCTATGGAGGAAGTGATTCCTTTTGTAGAAAAAGTTGCAACATTTCCGCATATTTGCATTCGAGGACTCATGACAATTGCACCATTTGTAGAAAATGCAGAAGAAAATCGAACAATTTTTAAAAATTTACATAAATTATCTGTTGACATTATGAGTAAAAACATTGATAATGTTAATGTGAGTATACTTTCAATGGGGATGACAAATGATTATGAGGTTGCAATAGAAGAGGGAGCAACAATGGTTCGGGTAGGTACCGGAATTTTTGGAAAACGTAATTATACAATATAGCTTTTCTTATTGCATGATCTTATTTTTATTTAGAAAGTATGTTCATAAAATAACGTGTGTATTTAGGGAACACAAGATAGGAGTATAACATGGGTGTGTTTGATAAATTTCTGGATATTATGAAATTGAATGAAGATGAATATGATGATGATGATTTTTATGGCGATGATGAATTCTACGAAGATGAAGAATATGAAGAAAAGCCACAAAAACGTTCTTTCTTTGGAGGATCAAAGAAGAATCATTCACAAGACGAGTATGAGGATTTTGATGTAGATGAGGGAAATGATCGTTTTTCTCATGTAAGCAATAAAGTAACACCGATGCGCCAGCCTGCATCAAGAAGAAATAATAGTGCTAATATGGAGGTGTGCGTTGTAAAGCCTACTTCTGTAGATGACTCCAGAGAGATTACAGAAACTTTATTAGCAGGTCGTACTGTTATTTTGAACCTGGAAGGTATGGATCTGGAGATTGCACAGAGAATTATTGATTTTATTTCAGGTGCTACATTTGCAATTAGTGGAAATCTTCAAAAGATTTCCAATTATATTTTCCTTGTAACACCTACAAACGTTGATATTTCAGGAGATTTACAGGATTTATTAAGTGGCTCTATGGAACAGCCAAGCGTACGCGGCAGATATTAATACATAACAGATTGTGATGCAGAAAGAAGAACAACTTTTAGAAAAGCGTCTGTTAGAATTATCCAGACTTGCTTATAATCGAGACATTATTACTTTTTCAGATTTTCTAAATTTGAATGAATTAAATATTTTACATTCGTTGCCAAAAGATTCCTTATATGCAGGATATGTTACTTTTGGCGGATATGAACTTGCAGAGCGTCAGATGGCGGCATTTCTACCTGATGCTCTTTCTTTGCGTGGAGAAA